>NZ_JBSFUA010000001.1:0-427029 GCF_053591555.1 Crossiella sp. NPDC003009
CAACGCTTCCGCAGCATCGCCGACACCTCCACCAGCCTGCTGGTGGCCCACCGCTTCTCCACCGTCCGGATCGCCGACAAGATCATCGTCATCGAAGGCGGCAAACTCGTCGAACAGGGCACGCACACCGAGCTGATGCGCCAAGGCGGCCACTACGCCTACCTGTTCAACCTCCAGGCCGCCGGATACCAGCCGGAGCACACGTGAAGACCTCCATCATCCTGCCGGTGATGCCAGAACACCCCGCCGACCTCACCCCCTTCGCCGAACTGGTCCGCGACACCCCCGCACACCGCCTCTGGCAGGGCCAGTCCCTCGGCCTGGAAACCCACCAGGCCTTCGCCTACCTGGCAGGCCAAGGTTTCCAGCTACCGGTCGGCATCAGCGTCACCCTCACCGCCCTGCGCCACCCCTACGAAGCCGCCCTCCAAGCCCGCTCCCTGGCCCGCCTCACCGGCCACCCCATGGTCCTCGGCATCGGCGCGGGCACCCCGGAACTCGTGGAGTCCCTGCACGGCAAGGCATACGCGAGCCCGCTGACCGCACTGGCCGACTACCTCACCATCCTGCGCGGCCTACTGTCCGGCGACCCCGTGCTCCACCAGGGCCGCCAGTACCAGATGCACGGTGGCCTGCCCCCGTTCGAGCACCCACCGGTGGAGCTCGGCCTGGGCGTCCTGCGCCCCGCCGCCGCCCGCCTGGCGGGTGAACTGGCCGACTCCGCGATCACCTGGATGACCCCGCCGGGCTACCTGCGCACCGTGCTCCGCCCCGAAATCGAAGCCGCTGCGGCGAAAGCCGGTCGCCCCACGCCCAGGATCGTCACGGTGGTGCACGTCGCAGTCCGCCGACCGGGCCGCAACCCGCACCAGGTGGCGCTCACCGCCGCCCGCGAACACCTGTCGGCCCCGCACTACACGGATATGCTCCGCCGCGCGGGCCTGCGTGTGCACCCCAGGCAACCGGGCCTGAGCGCGCGGGCGCTGGTCGACGGCGGCGTGGTGCTCACTGGCACCCTGTCCGAGATCGCGGCCGGGGTGCGGCGTTACCACGAGGCCGGAGTGGACGAGGTGGTGCTGAACACCGCTGGCGTGCGCATGCTGGAAGGCCGGGACGCCGCACTCCGGGACCTGCGCGCGGTACTGGCGGAGGTGACCACGTCGGATTCCTGCCAGCCAACCGCTGCCGGGCTTGCCTAGCCTCACCGGCATGAGCGCCGAGATCGTCCAACAGGCCTGGCAGACCTTCCGCACCCGCGACCCCGAACGCATCGCCGCGGTCTTCACCCCGGACGCGGAATGGCTTGCCCCACAAGGAAACGCGACCGCGATCACCCTGGGCATCAGCCACCACATGGTCGGCGGGGAGCAGATCGCGCACTTCCTCGCCGTCGACTTCCCCCGGCTGTTCGCCAAGGACGTGGAGGTGACCTTCCGCGGCTTCCACGTCGCGGGTGACGTGGTGGTCGTCGAGGAGACGATGACCGCCACCCTGGCCGACGGCAGCCCCTACCGCAACGACTACTGCCTGGTCTTCGAGGTCCACAATGGACTCATCCACCGGGTGCGCGAGTACCTGGACACCGCAGGCGGCGCCCGCCAGCTCGGCGTCCCGGCTACGGCGTAAATCACTGCCTGACCTGCGTCGGCAGCGGCTAGGGTGCTCCTGTCCGGGGCGGTCGGCGCGCGATTGCACCGGGGGGAATGCTCCCGCGCGCATCGACGCAGAACTGAGAGAACCATGTCCTCCACCCGCTTCGCCCTCATCGCGCTCACCCTGGGCGCTGCCCTGCTCACCGCCGGTTGCGGTGGCGCCGCGCCTGCCGCCTGCGACCAGCAGCAGAACGCGGTCACCGCCGCGGAGAAGACCTTCACCGAGGCCGACACCACGGCCAAGACCGCCGAGGGCAAGCTCGCCGAGATCAACAAGGCCAAGGACGCGGCCAACGCCGAGGCGGACAAGGCCGTCGAGGCGGCAAAGGCCGCCAGGGAGAAGTCCGCGAAGGGCGGCGCCGCGCAGCACGCGGAAGCGGCTTCGGCCAGCACGCACTCCACTCGCCTGCTGGCCACGGCCACCGGCCTGATCGCGGACGCGGCCCAGGCCCGCGAGGACGCCGAGAAGGTCAGGGGCAAGGCCACCGAGGCGAACCAGGCCGTCACCGACGCCAAGCAGAAGCTCGCCGACTGCCGCAAGTGAGCGCACCGTCCGCTCCGTCACCCCGGTCGCACGGTGGCGGAGCGGGCGACTAGCGTGACCCCGGTGACCCTGTACGACATCCCGCTGCGGACCCTCACCGGCGAGCCCACCACCCTGGGCGAGCTGCGCGGCAAGGCCCTGCTGATCGTCAACGTCGCCTCCAAGTGCGGCCTGACCAACCAGTACACCGGCCTGGAGGCCCTGCAGGAGCGCTACGCCGCTCGCGGCTTCTCCGTGGTCGGCTTCCCGTGCAACCAGTTCGGCGGCCAGGAGCCGGGCAGCGCGGAGGAGATCCAGACCTTCTGCTCGACCAGCTACGGCGTCACCTTCCCGATGATGGCCAAGATCGAGGTCAACGGCCCGGACCGGCACCCGCTCTACACCGAGCTGGTCACCACCGCGGACGCCGAGGGCGAGGCCGGGGACATCCAGTGGAACTTCGAGAAGTTCCTGCTCGACCCCTCGGGCAAGCCGGTGGCCCGGTTCCGCCCGGCCACCACGCCGGAGGACGACGCGGTGGTCGGCGCGATCGAAGCGGTCCTGCCCGCCTGACCCGTCACCTGGCCGTGCCGATCCCGTCCATGAGGTTGGCCACCAGCGCCAGGATGAACTTGTCGGTGACCGGTTCGTCGGGTACCAGCAGCCGGTTGTAGACCGCGCCCCAGAGCTGGTCGATGACCACGCGCACATCGACCTCAGCGCGGATCTGCCCCTGTTCCTGGGCGCGCTGGAGCCGGGTGACCGCCAGTTGGCGTCGTTGCGCGGAGTACCGCTCCCGGAAGGCGACCGAGAGTTCGTGGTCGGTCTGCGCCTGTCCGATCAGCTCGGTGACGATCTTCCCGCCCGCGGTCTTGGTCATGACCTTGGCGAAGGAGCGCAGCTGGCTGGTCAGGTCCGCGCGGATGTCCCCGGTGTCCGGGAAGGCCAGCGTCTCCTGGACGGCGTGGAAGTAGCCGTCCAGGGCCAGCGCGCCCTTGGAGGGCCACCACTTGTAGAGCGTGGTCTTGCTGACCCCGGACACCCGCGCGACCCGTTCGAAGGTGAAGTCGGCCAGCCCTTCGGCGAGCAGCAGTTCGCCCGCGGCCCGCAGCACGTCGGCCCGGACGTCGTCAGCCGGGCGGCGTCCGCGTCCGCTGCGTGCCCTGACGGTCATGCCGACGGCCACCTCCCGAGCTCCACAATGGATCTTACGACCACATAAGCACGGGGCGGTGGGGCTGTCCAGCTGATCACCAGGCCGCCGGCTGTGCCGTCCCGGTGAAAACCCGCCAGGTGCCGATCGTGAGACCACACGCCACCGCGCAACCCAGCCAGAACGGCGCGGTGAGCCCCCACCGCTCGGCCAGCACCCCGCCCAGCAGTGCGCCCACGACGTTGCCCGCCCGGCCGGTGAACAGCAGCGTGGCGCCGACCCGGCCGAGCAGCTCCGGCGGGACCAGGCGCTGCCGCAGCGTCACACAGACCACCCCCCACACCGTGCCGTGCACGCCCAGCACCAGCAGCACCGCGCCGAAGAGCAGGCGATCTTCCACCACGGCCATGGCCAGGTGCAGCGCCGCCTCGGCGAGGATGCCCAGTCGCACCGTCCGGTGGTGCCCGAGCCGGGTGACGATCCGCTCGGCCACCACCGCGCCGAGCACTCCGCCGACGGCCAGCACGGCCATCAGCACGCCGTACCCGGCCGGGCCGACGTGCAGCCGTTCGCGCAGGAACAGCACGAGCACCGCGGCCGCGGCGGTCATGGTGAGGTTCAGCAGGCCGTCGACGACGGCGAGGGCGCGCAGCAGGCGGTGGTCGCGCAGCCAGCGCAACCCGGCCGCGATCTCCGCTCGCAGCGGCGGCGAGGGTTGCGCGCGAGTCACCCGGAAGGTCCCTGGCAGCAGGGCGAGCAGGACCGCGCTGACCGCGTAGGTGGCGGCGTCGACCAGGAACGGCAGGCCGGCGCCGAGTCCGAACAGCAGACCGCCCAGCGGTCCGGCCGCCATGCCCTGGCTGACCGCGACCCCGCCCTCCATGCGCGCGTTGGCCCGCTCCAGGTCCCGCCGGGGCACCAGGGCGGGAATGAGCGTCTGGCTGGCGGCGCGGAAGAGCACCTCGCCGGTGTGCACGGCGAACAGGCACAGGTACAGCGACCACAGCTGATCCGTGCCGGTGAGGACCAGCACACTCAGCCCGCCGACGGCGGCCACGCGGGCGAGATCCACCGTGACGAGCAGCCACCTGCGGTCGACCCGGTCGGCGATGGCCCCGGCGGGCAGCCCGAACAGCAGCCACGGCAACCAGGTCAGGGCGGTGGCGGCGGCGATCGCGGTGGGGTCAGCGGTGTGCGCGGCGACCAGCAGCGGCCCGGCGACCGCGGTGATCCCGCTGCCCAGGGCCGAGGTTGTGCTCGCCCACCACACCGCGCGGTAGCCGGCGTTCATGATGCCTCCTCAGCAGAAGGACCCCCGCCGTCGTGACGGCGGGGGTCCGACCTGGTGCTGATGCCCGCTCAGTCCTGAGTCAGGGTGAGGCGGCTGCTGCAGGAGCAGAAGCGGCCACCGGTGGTGGCGAGGGCTTCCGCGGCCTGCGGGTGCGCGGCGGGCTGCTCCTGCAGGTCCAGGTCGAACTCGTGCATGTGACTCTCCATTCGTTGTGGGCCAGGGGTGAACGTCCCCGGCTCGAGATCACCTTGCTCATCCCGGACCCGCCTTGACAGACCCATGGCGATATATGGACTATCCGTGCACAAAATGCTGCCCGGTGGATCACTCCGGGTCGGCGGCCGTCATGGAGGAGCGCACATGTTCGAGCCCAGTCCAGCCGTACTCGTGCGGGCCCCGGCGCACCGGTGGCCGGATGTGGTGCGGTCACCTGAGTCGACCGACGAGGCCGGACTGGTGGATTTCCTCTGTGCGCCAAGGGATTCACGCTTTGACCGGGCGCTGGCTCGGTCCAGTCCGGCGCTGGCGGGCACCCTGCGCCGGGTCGCCGAAGGCGTGCGGCTCAAGCCCGGTGAGCTCCGCGGGGCCGCGCTCAGCCTCACCCGCTACCAGCTCCGCGCGGCCGGGCGCGGCACGCCCTTCGGTCTGCTCGCCGGGGTGGCCAGGCTGGAACTGGCCGAGTGCACCAAGGTGCTGACCGGTTCGGCGCACCGGCCGGTGTCCACAGTGGACCTTGCCTGGCTGATCCGCCAGACCCGGCTGCTCGAAGCGCGGCCGGAGGTGCGGGCGAGGTTGTCGGTGCAGGCCAACGATCTGGTGCGGGTGCGCGGTGACCGTGCGGTCCTCGACGGCGCGCTGGACCAGGACCAGGTCGCCGGACCCCGGTCTGTGCGCGCCACCGGCCCGGTCCGGCTCGCGCTCTCCCTCGCGCGCATCCCGTTGCCGTACCAGGAACTCGCGGCCGCGCTGCTGGCCGGGACGCCGGGCGCGACGGCCGAGGCGGTGGAGCGGCTGCTGGCGGCGCTGGTGGCGCAGGACTTCCTGCTCACCGCACTGCGGCCGCCGGTGGACCACCCCGACCCGCTCGGGCACGTGCGCTCGCTCGCCCCGGAGCTGCCCGGTCCCGGCACGCCCACCGCGGTCGACCTGGTGCTGGATGCCCAGGGCACGCTCTCCGCCGAGGTCGGCGCGGAGCTGGCGCGGGCAGCGCAGGCGCTGTGGCGGCTCGCGCCTGCCGACTCCTGGCAGCCCCAGCTGCGCGCCTACCACGAGGCGTTCCTGGGCCGGTACGGCTACACCGAGGCGGTGCCGCTGCTGGACCTGCTCGACCCGGAACGCGGTCTCGGCGCGCCGGCCGGGTACCTGCACCCGGCCAGCGAGCGCGAGGCCCCGCCCCGGAGCACCGACGACTCGCGTGAGGCGACGCTGGCCGAGCTCGCGCTGGCCGCGCTGGCCGAAGGACGGGACCTGGTCCTGGACGACGCGCTGGTGGCACGGCTGGCCACACCCGCAACCGCGCTGCCACCACACGGGTTCGACCTGATCGCCGAACTGGTCGCGCCCAGCGCGCGGGCCGTCGACGACGGTGCCTTCCGGCTTGTGCTCACCCCGTGGACCGGCAGCCAGGCGCCCGGTTCGACCTTCGGGCGCTTCGGCCACCTCTTCGAGGAGGACCTGCTCGCCGCCGGACCCACTGCGCCCGACCGCATCACCGCACATCTCGTCGGCGCGCCGCTGCTGGTCAAGCACCGCCCGATCACGCGCACGAGGTCGTGGCTGGCCGACCGGCTGGCACCCGGTTCCTTCGGTGGCAACCTGGAGCTGGCCGACCTGGCCGTCTTCGCCGATGAGCACCGGCTGCGGATCTGTTCGCTGAGCCGTGGGCAGGAGGTGGAGTTCTTCGCCCATCACCAGCTGGACAGCACGCTCGGCGTGCCCAACGTCGCCCGGTTCGTGCAGGAGATCACCGGCACCGGGCGGCGGTCGTTCGCACCGTGGCTGTGGGGCTCGCTGGAGCGGCTGCCCGCACTGCCCCGGGTGCGCTTCGGCCGGGTGGTGCTCTCACCGGCGCGGTGGCGTTGTGCCGCGGCCGAACTGCGGGACCGCTCGGCCTCCTGGGCACAGTGGGACCGCGACTTCGCCACCTGGCGGACCCGGTGGTCGGTACCGGACCGGGTGCTGGCCGGGCGCACGGACAAGCTGTTGCGACTGGACCTGAGGAACTCCTGGCACCGGCAGGTGCTGCGCGCCGATCTGCTGGACGCCGGCGAGCTGGTGCTGGAACTGCACGAGGACCTGTCCGCGGGCGGCGGCGCGGGCTGGTTCGACGCCGGCGTCGAGGTGGCCGAGGTCGCCGTGGCACTGCGCTCGACCGCCGTGGAACCGGTGGCGGCGGTGATTCCGCCGCTCGCGCCTCGGGTCGCACCGGAACTGCCGGGCGGGGAATGGTTGTACGCCAAGCTGTACTGCGCTGCCGCGGGACAGCGCGAGCTGCTCGCCGGGCCGGTGGCGCGGTGGGTGGCGGAGCTGCCGCCGGAGGTCGCCGAGTGGTTCCTGCTGCGCTTCGCCGATCCCGAGCCGCACCTGCGGTTGCGGCTGCGCGGCGAGCCGTCGGCGCTGACCGGTCCGGTGCTGGCGAGCCTGCGCGCCTGGGCGGGCGAGCTGATCGCCGCCGGGCTGGTGCGACGGTTCGAGCTGAGCGGCTATGAACCGGAGGTCTCCCGTTACGGCGGGGTGGACTTGCTTCCCTTGGCGCACCACGTCTTCCACACCGACAGCGCGCTCGCGCTGGACATCCTGCGCCGGCCTGGGGAGGTCTTCACCGCGGCGGTGGCCGCCGCCGACGAGCTGGTCACCGCACTGCTGTCCGGCACCCCGCTGGACCCCGTGGAGTGGGTGCTGTCCCGCATCCCGCACGACGAGGCGCTGCACGCCGGATTCCGGGAGCGACGCGAGGAACTGCTCGCTGCCGACGTGCCGCTCTCGGCGGCCCGGACCGAGGCGTTGCGGGCCTATGGCGGGGCACTGCATGCCGCCGGTCCGTCCCTTGTGGACGGTGTGCTGCTGAGCCTGCTGCACCTGCACCACAACCGGTTGTGCGGCATCGACCGCGCCGCCGAACGACAGGTGCTGGCCGCGGTCCGGGGCCTGGCGCGGGTGCGCCAGGGACGCCGCAGGGTGGGGCGATGAACGCCGGGGAGGTGGTGGCCGAACTGGCCGAGCGGCTGGCCGATCCGGCGCGGGTGCGCGCCAAGGCCGACGGTCACTGGGATCCGGCCTCGCTGGTGGAGGGCTACGCCGGGATCGCGGTGCTGCACGCCAGCCTGCCCGGCGGCCACGTCCGCGCGCACGCCCACCTGCTGGCCGCGGTCGGCGAGCGCACCGGTTCCGGACGTGGCGGGCTGTTCAACGGCGACCTGGCGCTGGGGTTCGCCGCCCGGATCGCGGCCCGCTCGGCGACGGAGTACCGCTCGTTGCGCGCCGCCGTGGACGCCCACGCCCGGCGCGCACTGACCTGGCACGAGCAACGGCGGCCGTTCTACTACGACGTGATCGGCGGCCTCACCGGCCTTGGCCGCTACCTCCTGGCCGCCGGGCAGACCGATCCGCTGATCCAGGTGCTGCGCCGCCTGGTGGCCCTCGCCGAGCCCACGGTGGCGCACGGCCGCCGGGTGCCGGGCTGGTGGACTCCGCGCCCGCCCACCGACGCGGGCGACCCGGCGGCGTTCCCGCACGGCCACCTCAACCTCGGCCTGGCCCACGGCATCGCCGGTCCGCTGGCCCTGCTGGCGCTGTGCACCACCGCCGGGGTCGAGGCGCCGGGCCAGCAGGCGGCGATCACCAGCCTGGCCACCTGGCTGCTGGCGCACGCCGGGCAGGACGAGCACGGCCCGTTCTGGCGCCACCACCTCACCCACGCCGAAACCACCGGCGAACGCCCGCCGCGAGGACCGGCCCGGCCCGCCTGGTGCTACGGAACCCCCGGCGTGGCCAGGTCCCTGCAACTGGCGGCTCAGGCCATCGGCGAGCCGGTCTGGGCCGATCGCGCGGTGGCGGCCATGCGCGCCACGCTGGCCCGCGACGACTGGCAGCACCTGGATGCCTCCGTGTGCCACGGTGCGGCCGGCGCGCTGCACCTCACCGCCCGGATCGCCCACGACAGTGGCGACCCGCACCTGCTCGCGGCCCTGCCGGGCCTTCTTGAGCAGGTGCTGGCCTTCGCCGACCCGGCGGCGCCGTTCCTGTTCCGCTACCCCGACGCCGCCCTCCGGCCCACCGCCGACCGCGCGGGTTACCTGGAAGGCGCGGCCGGGATCGCGCTGGCGCTGGCCACGGCGGCCGGGATGTGTTCGGTGGCGGGGCCGGTGCCGTGGGACGCGGCGCTGCTGCTGGGGTGAGCCGGCTCAGGCGGCGAAGCCACCGTCGACCAGGATCGAGGTGCCGGTGACGAAGCGGCCGCCGGGACCGGCCAGGTGGGCCACCATGCCCGCGATGTCCCGCGCGTGCCCGTAGTGGCCCAGGGCGATGAAGCCGCGGAGGTAGTCGGCGGCGGGTCCCTCGGCCGGGTTCATGTCGGTGTCCGTCGGACCCGGATCCACCACCACGGCGGTGATGCCGCGCGGGCCGAGGTCCCTGGCCAGGCCCTTGGTCAGGCCGGTGAGCGCGGACTTGCTCATCGCGTACAGCGTCATGCCCGGTCCGGGCAGCCGGTGGGTGAGGCAGCTGCCGATGTTGATGATCCGGCCGCCCTCGCCCAGGTGCCGGGCCGCGGTCTGCGCGGCCAGGAACACCGACCGGACGTGGAGGTCCAGGGTGCGGTCGAGCTCCGCCAGGGTCACCTCCTCCAGGGGACCGGAGGGGAACACGCCGGCGTTGTTGACCAGGATGTCGAACCCGCCGAACTCGGCCGCGGTGGTCTCCACCGCCGCCCGCGCCGCCTCGGGGTCCGCGCCGTCCGCCTGGATCGCCAGCGCCCGCCCGCCGTCGGCCCGGATCTCCTTCTCGATCGCCTGCGCCTGGTCCGCCGAACCGCGGTAGGTCAAGCCGACCGCGGCCCCGTTCGCGGCCAGTGTCCTGGCGATCTCCGCCCCGATACCCCGGCTGCCACCGGTCACCAGAGCCACCTTGCCCGATAGGTCAGTCATCTGATCCCTCATTTCTATGTCGATTGACACAGAAATCTAAGCAGGGAAAACGTCCCTGTCAAACGCTGACGTAGACTCTGCGGCGGAGGCGAGGGAGCGTATGGCGCAGCGGGGCAGACCGCGTGGCTTCGATCGGGAGGCCGCGCTGCGGAAGGCCATGGAGGTCTTCTGGAAGTACGGCTACGACGGCGCCTCGATGACCCGGCTCACCTCCGCGATGGGCATCGTCTCGCCCAGCATCTACGCCTGCTTCGGCAGCAAGGAAGGCCTGTTCCGGCAGGCCGTCGAGCTCTACGGCGCGACCGTCGGCGCACCGGCCCAGCGCGCGCTGGAAGAGGCGCCGACGGCGTACGAGGGCATCCGCGCGATGCTGCGGGCCAACATCGTCAGCTTCACCGACCCGGAACGGCCGCCCGGCTGCATGGTCGTGCTCGCCGCCTCGGCGGGCAGCGCGCGCAACGAAGAGGTCAGCGCGTTCGTCACCGAGCGCCGCAAGGCCGTGCGGGAGGTCTTCCGGCAGCGGCTGAGCCGGGGCGTGGCCGAGGGCGACGTGCCGGCCACCGCGAACCTGGACACCCTCGCCGCCCTGTACGCCACGGTGCTGCACGGCCTGGCCATCGAGGCCCGCGACGGCGCCGACCGCGCGGAGCTGGAAGAGATCATCGAGTCCGCGATGCTCAGCGCGCCCACAGTGGACAGTCGCAGCTGAGGCTGGCTCAGCCGTCGAAGGCCTGCTCGCCGAGCACCTCCAGGAAGTCGAAGCCGGCCGCGGCGGCCGAGCCCGGTTGCGGCCGGAAGATCACCATGCGGTGGCCGGTGGCCGAGCTGAGCACGATGTCGCACTGCACGTCCAGCGGCCCGGTGTGCGGATGGACGAGCTGCTTGCGGGTCGAGCGCAGCGGCCGCACCGCCAGCTCC
Organism: Crossiella sp. NPDC003009; assembly: GCF_053591555.1. NCBI lineage: Bacteria > Bacillati > Actinomycetota > Actinomycetes > Pseudonocardiales > Pseudonocardiaceae > Crossiella > Crossiella sp. NPDC003009. Next base: position 10,682 of record NZ_JBSFUA010000001.1, read on the forward strand.
GCCCAGTACCGGCCGAACTCCGCGCTCGCGGCGAGCAGGTCGGCGACGAGGCGGTCGGCCGCCGCACCCCGGCCCGCCGCGGCCGCGCGCAGGTCCGCCGCGTAGCCACGCCCGATCTCCTCGTGTTCCGCGGCGACGTTGAGCGAGCGCGCGGCGGGATCGGTGAACCAGCGCCAGGTCGCGTTGCCCGCCCGGTCGTCACCGAGCTGCCAGGAGCCGAGCAGAGCCTGGCTCAGCCGGTTCTGCGCGAGCATCGTGGTGAGGTCGTCCATGACGTGGGCGGGGACCGTGGTGAGCGCGTCCAGCAGGTGCATCATCGCCGGGTCGACGTAGCCGCCGCCCGCCCCGGCAGGCGGTGGCGCGTGCCCGGCGAGGCGGTACAGGTGGTCCCGTTCGTCCACCGACAGCCGCAGCGCCCTGGCCAGCGCGGCCAGCACGGCGGGGGAGGGGTGGGCGTTGCGGGACTGTTCCAGCCGCTCGTAGTAGTCGACGGAGACGTCGGCCAGCAGCGCGACCTCGGCCCGGCGCAGGCCTGGGGTGCGCCTGCGCCCGCCGGGGATGAGCCCGACGTCCGCGGGCCGCAGCGCTTCCCGCCTGGCCCGCAGGAACTGGCCGACCTCGTTGTGCCCCATGGCGTTGCTCACTCCTGCACGGCCCGCATCGCGGTGGCGGCGTACCGCTGGCCGACTACCTCGCCGGGCGGGATCACCGCGGCGAGTGCGCTGAGCGTGGCGCGGTCCAGGGTGAGCTCGGCGGCGGCCACGTTCTCCTCGAGGTAGGCCCGTCGTTTGGTGCCGGGGATGGCCACCGCGCCCTGGGCGAGCACCCAGGCCAGGGCCAGCTGTCCCGGCGTGCGGCCGTGCTGCCCGGCGATGGCCCGGACCCGGTCGGCCAGCGCCAGGTTGTGCGCGAAGTTCTCGCCGTGGAACCGGGGAGCCGAACGCCGCCAGTCGTTGTCCGCCAACCCCTCCAGCGAGCGCAGCGTGCCGGTGAGCAGGCCCCGGCCCAGCGGCGAGTAGGCCACGAACCCGATGCCCAGCTCGCGCACGGTGTCCAGCACGCCGTTGGTCTCCACCGTCCTGGTGAACAGCGAGTACTCGGTCTGCACCGCCGAGAGCGGGGCCGCGGCGTGCGCGGCGCGGATGGACTCCGGCGAGGCCTCGCTGATGCCCAGGTAGCGCAGCTTGCCCTCGGCGACCAGCTCACCCAGTGCGCCGAAGGTCTCGGCCACCGGCACCTGCGGGTCCACCCGGTGCTGGTAGTACAGGTCGATCCGGTCGGTGCCGAGCCTGCGCAGCGAGCCCTCCACCGACCGCCGCAGGTAGTCCGGCCTGCCGTTGGGGCCGCCGACGATCTGGCCGGACTCGTCGAGGGTGACCCCGCCGAACTTGGTGGCCAGCACGACCTCATCCCGCCGCGACGACACCGCCCGGCCGAGCAGCTCCTCGCCGGTGAACGGGCCGTACATGTCCGCGGTGTCGAACAGGGTGACGCCCAGCTCGACCGCCCGGTGGATCGTCGCCACCGCCTCGGCGTCGTCCCTGGTGCCGTACATCGCGGTCATGCCCATGGTGCCCAGGCCCTGGACCGAGGTGGTCAGGCCCTGGCTGCCGAGCGGGTGCGCCGAGTTGATGCTCATCTGGTCCTCCGGTTGTCGGTTGCCCCGCAAGCATGTGCCGCGATGGGCGTGCTTCCAGCGTCCAGTCAAGACCCGTTCGCCGAGGACGACCCAACGCCGTCCGTCAGGTGGTGGGGCAGGAACTCCGCGACCGTCGACAACGCCTCGATCTCGTTGTCCCGCTTGGTGAAGCCGTGGCCCTCCTCCGGGTAGACGTGGTAGCGGACCGGCACGCCGCGGGCGCGCAGGGCGGCCACGATCTGGTCGCTTTCCGCTTTGGCCACCCTCGGGTCCCGGGCGCCCTGGATGACCAGCAGTGGCGCGGTGATCCGCTCGGCGTGGGTGATGGGCGAGCGGGCCAGCAGCCGCTCGGCCTCGGTGTCCGGGTCGCCGATCCAGGCGGCCATCAGCGGCCGCCAGGTCGGTGGCACCGACCGGGTCAGGGTCACCAGGTTGGCCGGGCCGACCAGGGACACCCCGGCGGCCCAGCCGAGGTGCGGCAGCCGGGACAGGCAGGACAGCGCGGCGAACCCGCCGAAGGAGGCCCCGAAGACGCCGATCCGGTCCGCCCGGACCCACGGCAGGCCGCGCAGGAACAGCACGGCGTGTTCGAGGTCGCCGAGCTCGCCGCCGCCCCAGTCCCGGTGGATCAGCTTCTGGAAGGAGCTGCCGTAGCCGGTGGAGCCGCGGAAGTTCGGCGCGAGCACACCGATCCCGTTGGCCAGCAGGTATTGGTAGAGCCCGCTGTACTGGTAAGCGGGCCGTTCCTGCGCCTCGGGTCCACCGCGGACGGACAGCAGCACCGGGAACGCGCCGGTGCCATGGGGCCGGTACAACCAGGCCGGGATCCGCCGCCCGTCGTGCGTGGGGTAGCGCACGAGCTCGGGCTCGACCGGTCTCCGCTGGGCCAGCGCGGGCGGGCGGTTGTCCGCGAGGTAACCGAAGCTGCCCGTGTCGAGGTTGAGCAGGGCGAGCTCGGTCGGCTGGGTGGGTGAGTTGGCCAGGAACGCCAGATGTGAGCCGTCGGCGGAGAGGGCCAGCGCGGAGATCATCCCCGCGGGCAGCTCCGGCAGGTTCAGCGGGACACCGCCGCGCTCGGCGTGCAGCCGGGAGACACCGTCCACATTGACCGTCCGCACCAGAGTGTTCCCGTCCGCGGAGCAGGCCGTCTCCTCCACGTCCCAGCCGGGGTCCTGCACGGTAGTGGTGGTGCGCCCGTCGGCGAGGTGGTGGAAGGCCAGCCGCTGGAACTGGCCGTCGGCGTTGGTGTGCACGAAGAATCCGGCGGAGTCCGCGGCCCACGGCCCGGGATCGCAGACGTGCCCGGCGTCCTCCGGGGTCGCGGCGTGTGCGGGCAGGTCGGGGTGTGACAGGTCGACGAGCACGCAGTGGGTGTTGGTCTTCCCGCGCATGCCCCTGGCGAGCAGCCACCGGCCGTCCGGGGAGGCCGAGACCGCGCGGAGCATGACGCCGGGCCGGGACTCGACGCGGTGCACCACATCCGAGTCCAGCTCGTGCACCAGCAGGTCCTGCACCAGGGGGTCGCGGTCGTTGGCGGCGTAGAGCAGCCGCCTGCCGTCGGGGGTGAACGGGTTGGCGGCCAGGATGTGCTGCCGCCCTTCGGTTTTCGTGAGCTGCCGCTGCAGCCCGGTGGCCAGGTCGAGCAGGTGGAGCTGGTACTGCTCGTCGCCGTTGTGGTCGGTGGCGAAGGCCAGCGTGCGGCCATCCGGCGACCACGCCACCCGGCGCACCGACCGCTCCGGCAGGCCGGTCAGCCGCCGCTGTCCCGACTCCTCCCACAGCCAGAGGTCGAATCGCTCGCCGGTGTTGCGGACATGGGCCAGGGCACGGCCGTCCGGCGAGATCGCCAGCGCGGGCCAGTACCGCGTGCCCGGCACGTACTGCTCGAACATGGACAGCTCCACTCCGTGACCGTCCATTGTGTATATGGACAGTATGTTCATATCATGGTTTTATGCGGTGGACACGCCCGTTGATACTGGTAGCCGTGGACGCGACTATCAGCACGAGCAAACCCGCGACATGGACGCTGCGCACGGCGGAACCGGCCGACGTGGAAGCGATCGCCGAACTCCGCGCGCGGGTGCTGCGCCCGGACCTGGAACGGTTGGGGCGCTTCGACGAGCACCGGGTCCGCCAGCGCCTGCGGGACTCCTTCTCCGCCCAGTACACCTCGATCATCAAGGTCGACGGCGCGTTCGCCGGCTGCGTCACCCTGCGCCCGACTGAGCAGAGCTGGTGGCTGGAGCACTTCTACCTCGACCCGGACTTGCAGGGGTGCGGCCTCGGATCCGCCGTGCTGCGCACCCTGCTGGCCCGCGCCGACGCCGCAGCCGTGCCCGTCCGCCTGAACGTCCTGCAGGGCAGCGCCGCCCAGCGGCTGTACGAGCGGCACGGCTTCACCGTGGAGTCCCAGGATCCGATCGACGTCTACCTGGTGCGCGAGCCCGCTTGAGTCTGTACCTACTAGTATGTATGGTCCGGTGGTGGACACCAGGGAGAAGCTGATCGAGAGCACCCGCGCGCTGCTGTGGGAGCGCGGGTATGTGGGCACCAGCCCGAAGGCCATCCAGGAGCGCTCCGGCGCCGGCCAGGGCAGCATGTACCACCACTTCTCCGGCAAGCCCGAGCTCGCCCTGGCCGCGATCAACCGCACCGCCGAGGACCTGCGCGCCAGGGCCGAAGCCGCCTTCACCGCACCCGGCCCGGCCCTCGACCGGGTGGCCGCCTACCTGCGCCGCGAACGCGAGGCGCTCAAGGGCTGCCCGGTCGGCCGGCTCACCCAGGACCCCGAGGTGATGGCCGACCCCGCTCTGCGCGACCCGGTCGAGGCGACCTTCGCCTGGCTCACCACCCGCCTGGCCGACCTGCTGGCCGAAGCCCAGTCCAACGGGGAGCTCGCCCCCGCCCTCGCCCCCGGGCCCACCGCCACCGCACTGGTCGCGGTCCTCCAGGGCGGCTACGTGCTGGCCCGCGCCGCAGGCACCACCGAGCCCTACACCAACGCCATCGAAGGCGCGCTCGGCCTGCTCGCCAGCCACCGGGAAGGCCGCTGACATGCCCTTCGTCCGCATCGACGCCCTGCATGCCGGCCCCGCCCGCCTGGCCGCCCTCGGCCGCGCCGTGCACCAGGCCCTGGTCGAGACCATCGGCATCCCGCCCGACGACCTGTTCCAGGTGCTGACCGCGCACGACGGCGTCACCAGCACCCTGCGCTACGACAACTTCCTTGGCATGCAACGGGATGCGGGCGTGGTCTTCGTGGCGATCACCCTGCGCTCGGGGCGGCCGGTGGCGCGCAAGCAGGCGCTGTACCGGCGGATCGCGGAGCTGGCCGAGGAGTACGCGGGGACCGAGCCGCGCAACGTGCTGGTCACGCTGACCGAGAACGAGCCGGCCGACTGGTCGTTCGGGCACGGGGTGGCGCAGTACGTCGAAAATCCTCCCGCTTAGTGGGAACCCTTGCCCGGAGTGTGGCCGAGGCCGGATGATCGGGGCATGGCTTCGGAGTTGTGCGCTGGTTCGCGGTGGCGTGGTGCGGGCGTGGCCGCCCTGCTCGTGCGCCGCGGCCGCCTGGGATCGCCGCCCGCGTGACCTGACCCCGTCACGCACCCGCATGCCAACCCCGAGGACTCTCGCCATGACACTGCACCTGTCCGCGTTGCGCCCGGCCATCACCCCTGACGACGGCATCCTGGAAGGCCCGCGCCTGCTGCGCCGCCTGCCCGAGACGATCGAGGAACGCCCCTACGAGCTGTTCACCCTGCGCCCGCTGGGCCGGGTGATCGGCGCCGAGATCACCGGCGTCGACCTGGCCGATCCGCTGAGCCCGCGCATGCGCGGCGAGCTGAACCGGGCGCTGCTGGAGTGGAAGGTGTTGTTCTTCCGGGACCAGGCGATCACCTCGGCGCAGCAGCGGGCCTTTGCCGCGCACTGGGGGGAGCTGGAGACCAACCCGTTCATCCCGCAGGGCGAGGCGGCCGAGGTGACCCGGTTCGAGCGTGGGGCCGGTATGCCGGGGATGGAGAACATCTGGCACACCGATGTCACCTTCCGGCCGGAACCGGCGCTGGGTTCGGTGTTGCGGCTGATCACGGTGCCGCCGCTGGGTGGCGACACGATGTGGGCGGACATGGCCGCGGCCTACGACAACCTGCCTGCCGAGGTCCAGCGGCGCATCGAGGGCCTGCGCGCGGTGCACGACTACATCCCCGGCTTCGCCCGCTTCACCGACCCGGAACTTCTGCTGCGCCACCAGGAACAGTTCCCGCCGGTAGAGCACCCGGTGGTGCGCCGCCACCCGGAGACCGGCCGCCGCACCCTGTTCGTCAACCAGGCCTTCACCACCCACATCACCGGCCTGGACCGCGCCGAGAGCGACCGCCTGCTGCGCTATCTGTTCACCCAGGCGCACACCCCGGAGTACCAGGTCCGCTTCCAGTGGCGGCCGGACTCGGTGGCGTTCTGGGACAACCGGGCGACCCAGCACTACGCGGTCAACGACTACCACCCGCACACCAGGATCGCCGAGCGGGTGGCCATCGCGGGGGACCGGCCGTACTGACCGAAGGGCCGCCCGTTGGGCCGGTAGATGGTGCGGACCAGCGGGCAGCCACGGCCGGAAGTCGTTGCGGTGTCCCATGATTGGCCGATGACCTTTCGACTACTGAGACGCGTCGTGGTGCTGGCGGCGGCGGGCGTGCTCACCCTGACCGGGATCGCGGCGGGTGCGGAACCGCCTGCCGCGCAACGCTCTGCCGCCGCTCGACTGGCCACTGTGGACACTCTGTCGGCGCTGGTCGGCCCCAACCGGACCGTCGGGGTGCTCTACACCCTGCGCCCCGACGGATCGGTGCAGTCCTCCTGCACCGCGGCCACCGTGCCGAGCGCGACCCGGAGCCTGATCGTCACGGCGGCGCACTGCCTGGCGCCCGGCGGCACCGGCGCCTACTACCACAGCTTCGAGTTCCTGCCCGGCTTCTCCCCGGACCAGCCCCGTCCGTTCGGCACCTTCAAGGGCATCCGGCCGTCAGTGGCGCCCGCCTGGCTGAACAACCGGGACTACGCCTTCGACATCGGCTTCCTGTCGGTGCAGCGCAACGAGTTCGGGCAGCGGCTCGGTGACGTGGTCGGCGAGAACGGTTTCCAGGCCAACCAGCCGGTCAGCGCGCCGCGCACCGTGTGGGGCTACCAGGACGGCTTCGTCCAGCAGTCCTGCTTCGGCCAGACCTACTCCTACGACGCCACCCGGATCGCCATCAACTGCCGCTACGACCGCGGCGCCAGCGGCGGACCGTGGCTGCGCGACTACAACGCGACCAGCCAGCTCGGCCACGTCAACGGCGTGAACAGCCAGTCCGGCAACGGGTTCGCCACCTCGTCCTACTTCGGCGGCGCGATCTGGAACCTGTACCAGGAGCGGGCCAACGGGTCCTGAGAGCCACCGGTCGCGCTCCAGCGGCTTCTGAGCCATTGACCTTGACCCGAGGGCAAGGTTGACGCTGGTGCGGTATGAGCGGTTGGCGGCGGGTGCTGGTCATCTTCCCGGTGGTGTCGCTAGGCTGCGCGGCCATGGCACTGGTCTCCGGGCTGGTGCCGTGGCCGCATGCGCCGGCGCTGCTGCTGGCGGCGGAGGGACCACATCTCGGGCTGGTCGTGGGCACCGTGGGGTACGCGACGGTGCTCTCCGTGCGCCGGTGGCGGGCCGGGCAGCGGTGGTGGCCGGCGTTCCGGCGCTCCTGCTACCAGGTGCTGCCCGCGCCGGTCGCCTGGGCGATCACCAGGGAACTGGCGAGCCTGGTCGCGGTGGGCGCGCTCCTGCGGCGGCGTCCGTTTGCGGGTGACCACGGCGGCGGGCGGGGCCGGGTGTTCGCGGTTGTCCTGGTAGCCATCGTGGTCGAGCTGGTGGTGTTGCACCAGGTGATCCCCTGGCCGGTGGTGCGGCTGGTGCACGACGTCGTGGGCGGGTACTCGCTGATCATCGTGCTCGGCTATTGGGCGGTGCCGCTGACCCGCCCGCACCAGGTGCTGCCGGACCGGCTGGTGCTGTGGTCCGGACCGGAACTCGTCGCGGAGCTGCCCCGGCGTGGAATCACAGTGGCACAACGGGTACCGCGGCAAGGTCGGGCAAAGCTGAGCGAGGACGGGTGGCTGGTGCTGCCCAACGGCCGCGGCTTGACCAACCTGATTCTCCAGCCGGATCAGCCGGTGCGTGCCAGGCTGGGGGGACGGACAGGCTGGGTGCGCGGCGTTGAGCTGGGACTCGACGATCCGGCCGCGTTCCGCGCCGCGCTGGAGGGGGGAGAATGCTGATCGGTGAGCTCGCCGAGGTTGCCGGGGTGTCGACCAAGACGATCCGGCACTACCACAAGGTCGGGCTGCTGCCCGAGCCCGCGCGGCTGGCCAACCGCTACCGCCGCTACACCGTGCGGGACGCGGTGCGGCTGGCCCGGATCCGGCGGCTCACCGAACTCGGGCTCAGCCTGGCGGAGACGCGGGAGGCGCTGGCCGCCGACGAGGGCCGCGGTCTGACCGAGCTGCTCGGGCGGCTGGCGGCTGACCTGGAACGACAGGAGCGGGAGCTGCGGGAGCGACGGCTCCGGCTGCTCGCCCTGGCGCGAGGTGACGCGGAGGAACCGGTCGCCGAGCTGGCGCGGGTGCTCGCCGCCGCCTTCCCGGACAGCGCGACGGCCGGCCGGGACCGGGACTACCTCACCGTGCTGGCCAGGCGGATCAGCCCCGAGCTGGTGGCGTGGTGCCGGAACCTGCTCCGCGATCCGGACCTGGTTACCCGCCTGCGGCCGCTGTACCGCCGGTTCGACGAGCTCGCCGAAGCGCCGGCGGACGACCCGCGGATTCCGCAGCTGGCCAAGGACATCGCCGAGCTCATCCCGGCGGGACCAGGAACCCGGCGGCATCCCGTCGCGGCGGCGGCCGCGGTGGACCTGCCGCCCGCGCTCGCCCGGTTGCTGGACTGCCTGCTGGCGCGGTGGTTGCCCGGGTAACGTGCACCCGTGGACGCTGATCTCGTGCGGCCCTGGCAGCCGGGGCAGGTTGTCCTTGACCTGTATGAGGTTCTGGACGTCATCCGGACCGGTGGGATGGGCCTGGTCTACCGGGTGCGGCACCTCGGGTGGGATGTAGAGCTGGCGGTGAAGGCGCCGCGGCGGGAGCTGGTGGGCACGGACGCCGGGGAGCGGCGGTTCGCGGCGGAAGCCGAGTCCTGGGTGGGGCTTGGGGCGCATCCGAACACCGTGAGCTGCGTGTACGTGCGGCGGCTCGGCGGGCTGCCGAGGGTGTTCGCGGAGTGGGTGGACGGCGGAGACCTGGCCACGGCGGTGCGGCAGCGGCGCATCTACCGCGAGGGCAACGGGTTGGCGCGGGTGCTGGATGTCGCCATCCAGTCGGCCTGGGGACTCGGGCACGCGCACGAGAGCGGGCTGGTGCACCAGGATGTCAAGCCCGCCAACGTGTTGCTGGCCTCGGACGGGGCGGTCAAGGTCACCGACTTCGGGTTGGCGGGGGCTCGGGCGGCGGCGGGGGAGCGGCCGGTGGTCGCCGGTGGGAGTGTGCTGGTCAGTTGTGGTGGGCTGACGCCTGCCTACTGTTCGCCGGAGCAGGCGCGGGCGGCGGCCGGGGCGGAGGTGCGGCTGACCAGGGCGACGGATGTGTGGTCCTGGGCGGTGAGCGTGCTGGAGTTGTTCACCGGTGGGCCGCCGACCCGGTTCGGGCAGGCCGCGGCGGAGGCGTTCGCGGGCTATCTCGCGGATGGGCCGCCAGAGCCGGGGTTGCCGGTGATGCCCGCTGGTGTGGTGGCGTTGCTGGAGCGGTGTTTCCGGGTCGATCCTGGGGAGCGGCCGTCGGGGATGGCCGAGGTGGCCGCGGAACTTGTTGCGGTGTATGGGGAAGTTGCCGGTCCTTATCCTCGAGTGCGGCCGACGGCGGCGACGCTGCTGGCCGACGGGTTGTCCAACCAAGCACTGTCCATGATGGACCTTGGGCACGACGATCAGGCGGACGCGTTGTGGGAGCGGGCTTTGCTGGCCGATCCGCGGCATCCGCACGCGGTGTACAACCGCGGTGTGCGGCGCTGGCGGGCCGGGGAACTTAGTGACACCGAGCTGCTCGCGGAGGTCGCGGACAGCGCTGACGAGCACCTGCTGGGCTTGATCCACCTGGAGCGGGGTGACGCCGAGCAGGCGCGGGACCTGCTGCGCGCGGCGGCCCGGCGGCAGCCCTCGGCCGAGGTGCGGGCGGCGCTGGCCAGGGCGGAGCGGTTGCCGCCGCTGCGGGAGCCGCTGTGCCTGGCGGGGCGGGCGGGTGCGGTGGCGCTCAGCGCGGACGGGCGGGTGGTGGCGGCCGGGGAATGGCCGGTGGACGGCGAGGGCGGGGCGGTCCTGGTGTGGGACCGGCGCACCGGTGTGCTCCGGCATCGGCTGGCTGGGGCGGTCGCGGTGGCGTTGAGCGCCGACGGCGGGGTGCTGGCCGCGGGCGGTCACGATGGCACGGTGTGGGTGTGGGACCTGCGCGAACCGGCGTTGCTGGGCCGGTGGGCCGGGCACACCGGGCAGGTGGCGGCGGTGGCGGTGAGCCCGGACGGCGGGCGGGTGGTGACCGCGGGGCGGGACGGCGCGGTGCGTGTGTGGACGGCCGCTGGGGAACTGGCGCACGCCCTGGAACAGCCGGGGTCGGGGTCGGCCGCCGAGGTGCGGGTGGACGGGCGGGTGGTGGTGCGCTGGGACCGGCACACGCGGCGGTTGCGGGTGTGGGAGCTGGACAGCGGGCAGCTGCTGCGGTCGTTCGGGGTGCGCGGCGGGCAGGCGGTGCTGAGCGCGGACGGACGGGTGGCGCTGGTGGCCGACCGGTACGAGCTGGCGGTGTGGCGGCCGGAGTCCGGTGAGCTGCTGCGCACCCTCGATCGACCGGTCGGTTGGGCGGATCCGGTGGCGGTCAGCGGGGACGGATCGCGGGCGGTGACGGCAGGTCAGGACGGGTTTCGGCGGTGGGAGCTGGCCACTGGGCGGTGCCTGCGCGCTCTACCGGCCGGTCGGTCGGAGGCGCTGGTGCTGAGTGCCGATGGCGGGCTGGCGGTGTCGGCCGGCGAGGGGCTGGTGCGGGTTTGGGAGGTGCCGCCGGGTGGGCCGAGGGCGGCGTGGAGCTATCCGCGGCCGCGGCCCGCGGTGGAGTTGTCCGACACTGCTGAGGCGGTGGCCGCGGCGCAGGATCGGGCGGATCGGTTGGCGGAGCGGGGAAAGTGGACCGGCGCGGCGGCGGAGTTGCGGTCGGCGATGGCGTTGCCGGGGTACGAGCGCAGTCCCGGGTTGCTGGCGCGGTGGGCGCGGCTGGGACGGCAGGGGCGGCCGAGCGGGGTGCTGGGGGCCCGGCAGGTGCAGCAGCTCGAGGGGCAGGACCAGTGTGCGCTGAGTGCTGATGGGCGGTTAATGGTGTCGGCTGGGGCTGGCCTGAGCGTTGATGTGTGGGACGTCGCCGCGGGGACCCGGGTGCGGCGGTTGAGCGGGCATGGCGACTCGGTGCGTGCGGTGGCGCTGGATCCGGCCGGGGAGTTCGCCGTGACCGGGTGCGCGGACGGGAAGGTCCGGGTGTGGGACCTGGCCGACGGTGAGTGCACGCGGGTGTGGGACGGGCATCGCGGGGAGGTGGTCGCGGTGGCGGTGCGGGGGCGCGCGGTGGTGTCGGCGGGGGAGGACCGGACGGTGCGGGTATGGCAGCTGGACGGGCGGCGGGGGCGGGTGTTGCGGGGGCACGGGAAGCGGATCCGGTGGGTGGAGTTCAGCCCGGATGGCGCGCGGGTGTTCTCGCGGGATGTGGCGGGGATGTTGTGGATCTGGGACGTGGGCGGTGGGCGGACGGGGTGGTTGCGGAAGGTGCGGGGCGGGCCCTCGCCGAAGGTGCTGGGTGGTGCGGTGAGCGGGGCCAGCCAGCTCGCCGTCAGCGCCGACGGCCGGATCGGCCTGCTCAGCGGCCCCACCGCCACCGTCCTGCTCTGGCACCCGCCCACCGGCGACTACCTCGGCGTGCTCGCCGGCGCGGGCTCCCGGGTCACCGCCCTCGCGATCAGCGACCGCACCGGCTACTCCGGCGACGAGGACGGCACGATCTGGGTGTGGGACCTGGCCGCGCAGCGCGCGATGCACCCGCTGACCGGGCACGAAGGCGTGGTCAAGCAGCTGGTGGCGCACGACCGCTTCCTGTTCTCCGCCGGCGCGGACGGGACCGTGCGGGTGTGGGATCCGGAGGCCGGGCGCTGTCTGCGGGTGCTCGCCGGGCACGCCGGGGCGGTGGAGTTGGTGCGGGTCAGCGGGGATGGGCGGACCGTGGTGTCCTCGGGTGCGGACAAAACGCTGCGGGTGTGGGAGGTCGACTGGGATTATGTGTTCCCCGACTGAGCGAGGGGAATCGCGGTGCTGTTGAGGTGTTTCGGCTGGTCCTGTCCACGGATGATCTCGGTGTCCAAGGCGCCCGGCGGGAATCCGGTGGCGCTGGCCGATCCGGCGCACTTCGCGGTCAGCTTCCGGATCTGCCTGGACTGCCAGCGCACCTACTGCGACCGTTGCCTGCCCGAGCGCAGCGGCCTGTTCCGGGGGCCGCGCTGTCCGAGCTGTGGCGGCAAGTTCGCCGACGGCGCGCGGCGGCAGGAGGTGCTGAGCCGGCCGCGGGAACCGGCCGCCGACCTGCACGATGAGGCGGTTGAGCTGGCACAGCGGGGGCTGTTCGAGGAGTCGCTGGACGTGTTCGACCGGGTGCTGAGGCAGCGGCCCGGGTATGTCAGCGCGCACTTCTACCGCGGGCTGGTGTTGCGCGAGCTGGACCGGTACCCGGAGGCCGTGGACGCGCTGGAGCGGGCGGCGGGGCTCGATCCGCGCAACGTGCTGGCGCTGTACGAGCTGGCCGAGGTGCACCGCAGGGCCGAGCAGCCGGAACGGGCGCTGGACTGTTACGACCGGGCGTTGCGGGTGCAGCCCCGCTACCTGGCCGCGCTGGTGGACAAGGCGATCACGCTCAACGGGCTGGACCGGCCCTCGGCGGCGCTGGACTGCGCGGAGCAGGCGATCCGGCTGGACGCGGCTGGTGCGGACGCCGGGCGCACCGAGCACCTGCGCGCCCACGCCCACGCTGCCCTCGGCGCGGCGCTGCTGCGGCTCGGCAGACCCGCGGAAGCGTTGGCGGCACTGGACATCGCGATCAGCGACGGGCCGGACCACCCGGAGACCTACTACGACCGGGCGGAGGCACTGGCCCAGCTGGGGCGCACCGAGGAGGCCGAGCAGGCCCACCGGGTGGCCGAGGACCTCGGGGACCGTTGGTAGATGCGCACCACGGTGACCCTCGCCGTCGGTGACTCGGTGCGGGAGAAGCTGTTCACGGACACGGCCAGCTGCGTGGTCGGCCGGTCACTGGACTGCGATCTGCGCATCGGCGACGGGGACAAGCGGATCTCCCGCAGGCACTGCCTGATCGAGGTCGACCCGCCCGAGGCGCGGGTGCGGGATCTGGGCAGCCGCAATGGAACCCGGGTCAACGGGGTGGCCGTCAACGGGGAGCAGCGGCTGCTGCACGGCGACGAGATCGGCATCGGCGACACCGTGGTGCGGGTGAGCGTGGGGTTCACCGGGTACAAGATCGTGCGCAGGCTCGGCCAGGGCAGCCAGGGTGTGGTGCACCTGGCCAAGGACCTGGTTTCCGGCTCGCTGGTCGCGGTGAAGACGTTGTGGGGCGAGCACGCGGTGGACCAGCAGGCCCGCACCGCCTTCCTGCGCGAGATCGAGAACAGCCGGGCGCTGCGCCACCCCAATGTGCTGGAGTTCCACGGCGCCGGTGCGGGCGGTTCGGCGTTCCTGCTGGCCAGCGAGTACTGCCCGGGCGGCAGTCTGGCCGACCTGGTGACCGGGCAGGGCGGTCGGCTGCCCGTCGAGCGCGCGGTGCCGATCCTGCTCCAGGTGCTCGACGGCCTGGCCTACGCGCACCAGGCCCCGGTGCCGTGGGGGAACGGGCTGGTGCACCGGGACGTCAAGCCGCACAACATCTTCCTCGCCGGAACCACCGAGGATCCGGTGGCCAAGATCGGCGATTTCGGGCTGGCCAAGGCGTTCGACCGCGCGGGCCTGTCCGGGCACACCCGCACCGGCACGGTGGGCGGCAGCGTGGGCTTCATGCCGCGCGCCCAGGTGGTGAACTACAAGTACGCCAAGCCCGAGGTCGACGTGTGGGCCACCGCGGCCACCTTGTACTGGACGCTCACCGGCCACACCCCGCGCACCTTCCCCCGCGGCGAGGACCCGGTCACGGTGGTGCTCACCGACCCCGTGGTGCCGATCCGCGAGCGTGATCCGGCGATCCCGGCCCCGCTCGCCGAGGTGGTCGACGCGGCACTGGCCGACGTGCCGCGGATCCAGATCAGGACCGCGGCGGAGCTGGCCGGGGCGCTCAGGGACACGGCGGTCGGTAGTCCAGGCCGGGGAAGTGCCGGTCCCACTCCGCGGCGCTGATCGGTGGCGCGCCGAGGCCGCAGATCCGCTCGGCGACCCGGCGCGGATCGGTCTCCCACCGCCGCGCGGTGTGGTCGCCTGCTGCGGTGAGCACCGAGCCGCCGTCCGGGCTGAACGCCACCCTGGCCACCACACCTGTGTGTCCACTGAGGACTCCGGTCTCCGCCGGATGTCCGGGATCGGCGAGGTCCCACAACCGGATCGTGCGGTCCTCGCCGCCGGTGGCCAACCTGCGGCCGTCAGGGCTGAACGCGACGCCGTAGACCGCGTTGGTGTGCCCGGTGATCACCGCTGTTTCCCGGGGAGTCGCGGGGTCGGCGACATTCCACAGGCGGACCGTGTGGTCGTTGCCCGCGCTGGCCAGCAACCGTCCGTCCGGGCTGAACGCGAGCCGGGAGACCGCGTCGGTGTGGCCGGTTACCAGGGCCAGCTCCTGCGGCCGGTCCGGGTCGGCGAGGTCCCAGAGCCGGATGGTGCGGTCCTCACCCGCGGTGGCCAGCAGCCGTCCGTCGGGGCTGAACGCCAGCGCGTTCACCGCGTCGGTGTGCCCGGCCAGCATCGACCGTGGCCGGGGGTGAGCGGGATCCGTTATGTCCCACAGTCGAGCGGTGCGATCCCAGCTCGCCGTGGCCAGCAGCTTGCCGTCCGGGTTGAAGGCGACCTGGCTGACCGCGCTGGTGTGCGCGTCGAGCACGCCCAGCGGTTGCGGCCGGGCTGGGTCGGCCAGGTTCCACAGCCGAGCGGTGCGGTCCCGGCTGGCGGTGGCCAGCAGCTTGCCGTCCGGGTGGAAGGCGGCCACGAACACCCCGTCGGTGTGCCCGGCGATGATGGCCACCGGCCGCGGCGGGTCGGTGACCTCGGTCAGCCGCACCGTGTGGTCCAGGCTTGCGGTGGCCACCAGGCGGCCGCCGGGGCCGAAGGCGGCGGAGATCACCGTGTCCGCGTGCTGGACCAGGGGCAGGCCGGACAGCTCGGTGACGCGTACCGTGCCGTCCCCGCCGCCGCTGGCCAGGCTGCGGCCGTCGGGGCTGAAGGCGAGCGCGTAGACGGAGTTGGTGTGCCCGGTGAGCAGCCCGGCCGCGCGTGGCCGGTCCGGGTCGGTGATGTCCCACAGCCGCACGGTGTTGTCGTCACCGGCGCTGGCCAGGGTGCGGCCGTCCGCGCTGAACCGCAGGGTGATCGCGGCCGCGGTGTGCCCGGTGAGCACCGCGGTTCGCCTTGGCGCGCCGGGATCGCGGACATCCCACAGGCGCACCTGGTTGCCGATGCCCTCGGCGGCGGCGAGCAGTCGACCGTCGCCGGAGAAGGTCGCCAGCCTCGAATCCTCCACAGTGGACAGACGGGTTGGCTGGCCGGGGTCGGTGACCTGCCACAGTGCGGTGGTGTGGTCCGGGCCGGTGATCGCGAGCACCTCGCCCGCCGGGCTGAAACGCACCGAGCCGGTGCCGCTGATCACGCCAAGTCGTTGCGGCGCGCGGGGATCGCGGATGTCCCACACGTGCGCGGTGTCGCCGCCGGTGGCCAGTCTGGTGCCGTCCCGGTTGAAGGACAGGGAAGTCACCGGTCCGGGCAGCGAGCCCAGTCGCCGGGGGTGCGCCGGGTCGGCGAGGTCCCAGAGCTGTGCGGCGCGGTGCGCGTCGATGGTGGCCAGCATGCCGTTGGGTCCGAAGTGGACGGTGCCGCCCTGGCCGGGGATCGTGGCCAGCTCTTGGGGTTGTGGTCCGTCGCCGGTCGACCAGAGCCGCACCGTCTGGTCCGTGCCCGCGCTGGCCAGCAGGCGGCCGTGCCGGTCCACCGCGCGCACCCGGCCGGGGTGCGCGGTGAGCCGGGCCGCGTACGGGGTGGCGAACGCGCTGAGCAGGTTGTCCCGGGTCTCCCGGGTCGGTGCCAGCTGGTGGGCGGCCAGGCCGAGCTGCACGGACAGCGCCGGGTTGGTCGCGCGTAGGCCGATCGCCCCGGTCACCGCCTGGCGGGCCAGCGCCAGGTTGCGCTGCTCGGTGGCCAGGGCGCTGCTGTGCGCGGCGAACACGGTGGCCGAGGTGGTCAGCAGGACCAGCACGCCAAGCAGCGCGACCAGCTGCCGCAGTCGCCGGGTGCGGCGGCGGGCGGCGGCCTGTTCCCGCTCCCGCTCGCGTTGGCTGGCGGTGAGGAACTCGCGTTCCCGTCCGGACAGCACACCCTCGGCACTCCGGCCGGCCGCCCAGTCCCTGGCCGCGGCCAGCCTGGCACCGCGGTAGAGCGCGCCGGGGTCGCGGTCCAGCGCCACCCAGGCGTCGGCGGCCTCGGTGAGCTGGCGGTGCGTGCGCAGCCCCTCCCGGTCCTCGGCCAGCCAGTCCCGCAGCCGGGGCCAGCAGCGGATCAGCGCCTCGTGTGCCAGCTCCACGGTGTCCCGGTCCACGGTGAGCAGCCGGGCGGCGGCCAGGGCCTCCAGCACCGCGGTGGTCGCGGGGTCCTCGTCCAGTTCGGCGCGGCGGATCCGGCGGCGGGTGTCCTCGGTGCCCTGGCCGAGCGCGGTCAGCCGCAGGAACAGCTGCCTGGCCACCCGCTGCCCGTTGGCGTCGAGCCCGCCGTGCACGCCTTCGGCGGTGCGCGCGAGCGCGTGCCGGATGCCGCCGGTCTCGCCGTAGCCGGCCAGGGTGAGCCGGGTGCCGCGCCGCCTGCGCCAGGTTTCCAGCAGCGCGTGCGAGAGCAGTGGCAGGACGGCGGCCCGGCCTGCGGCCTCGGCGATGAGCTGGGTGACCAGCGCGGTCTCCACGGTGTGCCCGGCCCGGACCGCGGGCCCGGTGATCGCCTGGCGCAGCTCCTCGGCGGTCATCGGCCCCACCAGCAGCTGCGCGTCCCGCAACGCGGCGACCAGCTCCGGGTGCTGCCCGCAGTGGCCGTAGAAGTCCGCCCGGACGCCGAGGACCACCCTGGTCCGGCTGGTCGGCGCGGTCGCGGCCAGCACCACCGCCTTGATGAAAGCCGCGCGTTCCTGGTCCTGTTCGCAGAGGGTGAAGACCTCCTCGAACTGGTCCACGACCAGTAACAGCTCGGTGTTCTCCGGCTGGCCGGACAGGGCCTGGCGTACCCGCAGGTGCAGGTTGCGCGGATCGGCGGCGAACTCCGCGCGCAGGGTCGCCGCGGACTCGCCGGTGAGTGCGGCCAGCCGCAGCGCGATTTCCTCCAGCGGATGCGGTCCCGGGGTGCACAGCAGCACCGGCATGCCGGATTTCGCTTTCGCGGCGATCAGTCCCGCGCGCAGCAGCGAGGACTTTCCGGAACCGGAAGCGCCGAAAACACCGAGCAGCCGTTTCCGGGTTGTCCGGTCGAGCAGTTCGGCAATGAGCTCTTCGCGGCCGAAGAACCGTTTGGAATCGCTGGGCTGGAACGCGGTCAGTCCGACATAGGGCGCTGCCTGCTCTTCGGGCATTTCCTCGGCGGGGGACCGGCTCGGGGCCAGTTCGGCGGCCACCTCGTGCCAACGGGCCTGCCATTCGACCTGGTCACCGCCGCAGGCCCGGGCATAAGCCAAGGTCACGGCCAGGGTGGGCAGTCGACGACCGGCCGCGGCCTGGGACAACACGGTGGGCGAGTAGAGCGCCGACCTGCTCATTTCCCGATAGGGCAGACTTCCCGCCTTTTCGCGCAACTTCCGCAGATCGGCGGCGAACTCCAGCAATGCGCCCGGCTCGCCGTCCAGCGCTTTCTCCCGTCGCGGCACCCGCGACCTCCCGCGATATCAGCCTGCCGATGTTTGTCCATTGATTGTACGCAGTGGATCACCCGGAACCAATCAACCGGAGTTGGCTAGAAACGGTGCTGTGCCGCCCGGGAGCAGCCCGGGTGACGCCGGAACAGAAGGAGTCAGACATGGAGAAGACCACCTACCAGGCGCCCGCTCTGGTCGAGGTCGGCGAGTTCGGCGAACTGACCGCCGGTTTCCTCGGCATCTTCCCCGACGGTGGCGCTTTCTTCGTCAAGCGCAACGACTTCACCAACTGATTGCCGCCGGCAGGGCCCCGCTCGGGGCCCTGCCGGTTCCCTTGTCGGCGTATTTCTCCGCATGGAACGGATGGCGATATGAAACGGGGCACGGGCTGGTTCGCGGTGCTGCCGGACACCGCGGCGGCCGCGCCCGCGGCCGAGTCGCTCGGCGGCCTGGACGTCGAACCACACCCGTCGGGCTGGCCGTGGCTGCTGGGCCGCTGGCACCCGGCGGAGCTGACCCTGGTCACCGCGGGCCCGACCAGGGTGGCGCTGATCGGCGACCACGCGCCGCTGTCGGCACACCGGCTGGACGTGCTCGGCCGGACCCGCTCCTGGACCGAGCTGAACCAGGTGACCAGGGGCATCGCGGGCAGCTTCCACGTGGTGTCCACAATGGACGGACAGGTGCACGCGCGCGGCACCGCGACCGGGCTGCGGAGGATGCACCACGCGGTCCTCGGCGGCGTCACGGTCGGCTGCGACCGGGCGGACGTGCTGGCCCAGGCGCTGGGCGCGGACCTGGACGAGGACGCGCTGCTGCTGCGCCTGCTGGAACCCTCGGTGCCGCACCCCTTCGGCGGCCGCCCGCTCTGGCGCGGGGTGCACGCCGTCCCCGAAGGCCGCCACCTGCGCCTGGACCAGCGCGGCCGCGAACGGGTCGAGCGCTGGTGGTCGCCGCCGGAGCCGGAGCTGTCGCTGGCCGAGGGCGCGCCGAAGGTCGCCGCCGCACTGGCCGACGCGGTGGACGCGCGCACCGCGGCCGGCGGGGTGGTCAGCGCCGACCTCTCCGGCGGCCTGGACTCCACCTCGCTGTGCTTCCTGGCCGCGCGCGGACCGGCCGAGCTGATCCTGTTCACCCAGGCCGGCATCGACGGCGGCCACGAGGACGCGGTCTGGGCCCGCCGCGCCGCCGCCCACCTGCCCGAGGCACAGCACCTGGAGATGGCCCCGCACGGCCTGCCCGCCTGCTACACCGGCCTGCTCACCGCGGGCGAGGGTTTCGACGAACCGGCACTCGGCGGCCGGATCCGCGCCCTGCAGACCCAGCTGGCGAACCTGATGTCCACCAAGGGATCTCGCCTGCACCTCAGCGGCGAGGGCGGCGACCAGGTGGTGCAGGGCCTGGACTCCGCGGTGCACGACACCCTGCGCAGCCACCCGCGCACCGGCCTGCGCCAGCTGCGCGCGCTGGCCGCGGAATGCCGCTGGAGCCTGGGATCGACGGTGCGCGCGGCACTGGACGGTCGCGGCTACCGGCGCTGGCTCACCGACGCCGCCGCCGACCTCGCGCCGGCCCGCGCCAACGACCGCAAGCCGACCCTGATGGGCTGGGAAGCGCCGCCCACCCTGCCACCCTGGGTCACCCCGGAGGCCAGGGACCGGCTGCGCGCACTGCTCCGCGAGCCCGGCGAGGTCACCCCGCTGGCTTCCACCCGCGGCGGGCACATGGTGCTGGCGCAGATCTTCGGCGGCATGCGGATGTGCAGGCAGATCGCCAGGTTCACCGCCGAGGCCGGCGTGCCCTACCACTTCCCGTTCCTGGACGACCGGGTGATCGAGGCCTGCCTGGCGGTGCGGCTGCACGAGCGCACCACGCCGTTCACCTTCAAACCGCTGACCGTGGCGGCCATGCGCGGCATCGTGCCGGCCGAGGTGCTGGCCCGCCGCAACAAGAGCGAGTTCTCCCGCGAGATCCACCGCGGCCTCATCGACCAGCGGGCCGAGGTGGCACAACTGCTCGACGACTCGCACCTGGCCCGCCTCGGCCTGGTCGACCCCGGCGTGCTGCGCGGCGCGGCCCTGGTGCTGTACCCGCCGCTGCTGCCGATCTCCTACCTGGAGATGACCTTCGCGGTGGAGACCTGGCTGCGCGCCCACACCCCAACCCCAGCGAAGACGAGGTGATCCCGATGCCCAGCCTGCGCCAGGACGTGTCCACGGTCGAGGTCGAGGACGGCATGGTCCTGCTCGACGAACGCACCGGCCGGTACTACCAGCTCAACAACAGCGGCGCGCTGGTGCTGACCGTGCTGATGGAGGGCGGCGGCGAACAGGACGCCGCCGAGGCCCTGACCCAGTGCTACGAGGTGCCGCCCGAGCGCGCCCGGCAGGACGCCGGGGCCGTGCTCGCCCAGCTGTGCGCCACCGGCCTGGTGCTCCGATGAGCGTCAAGGTGCCGGTGCACCGCAGGGCCCTGCCGCTGCTCGCGGTCGGCGCGGGCCACCTGATCGGCCGGCTGACCCCGCGCCGCATCCGCCGGGTGCTCGGCCTGCTCGCCCGCGGCGCCCGCCCGGCCACCTACGAGGAGGCCAGCCGGGCCCGGCGCACGGTCACCTCGGTCAGCGTGCGCTGCGCCGGCGAGGGTTGCCTGCCGCGCTCGATCGCGACCGCGTTGCTGTGCCGGGTGCGCGGGTCCTGGCCGACCTGGCAGGCGGGGGTGCGCACGATCCCGTTCCAGGCGCACGCGTGGGTGGAGGCGGAGGGGCGGCCGGTGGCGGAGCCGCTGGCGACCACGCAGCTGCGGTCACTGGTCGCGGTGCCGCCGGGGCGCGGCTGAGGCGGGTGCGGTTGCCGGGGTCTCGTTGCGGGGCGACGATGGTCTGTCCGCAACCGAACACGCGCACTCGCGCGAACGAGGTGAGCACGATGGAAAACCGTTGGATGATCGAGCTGCGGTTCGAGGAGGACGGCACCCGGACGATGGCCACCGCCACGGTCACCGGCTCCGGCGCGCCCGAGGTGCGCGGCCACGGGTACGCCCGGCGCAACCCGGCCGACGCCCCGGACTCCTGTGTCGGTGAGGAGATCGCGGCGGCCAGGGCGCTGTCCAACCTCTCGCACGAGCTGGTGGACGCGGCGGCCCAGCGGATCGAGGGGCAGACCCACCGCCCGGCGCGGCTGCACGTCTGAGGTGAACGACTGAGGGTTTACATCGGCCCAGGTCCGAGCTAACGTACAACCAAATGGTTGTAGATGAGTTGGCCGACGAGCCGGTGGACCGGCTGTTCCACGCGCTGGCCGACATCACCCGCCGGGACATCGTGCGACGGTGCACCCGGGAGGCGGTGTCGGTCTCGCGGCTGGCGCAGGCGTATCCGATGAGCTTCGCCGCGGTGCAGAAGCACGTGGCGGTGCTGGAGCGCGCCGGGCTGGTGGTCAAGCAGCGGCAGGGCCGGGAGCAGCTGGTGCGCACCGACCCCGCCGCGCTGGACCGGGCGCGGCTGGCCCTGGATCAACTGGAAACGACCTGGCGAGCACGGGTGGACCGGATGTCCGCACTGCTCGGGCAGGCCGAGGACACCCTCGAACGAGAGCAGGACCGATGAGCGTCACCAGTGTGGACAAGGACTTCGACAAGCTCACCCTCAGTCTTACGGCTGACTTCGGAGCGCCAATCCAGCAGGTGTGGCAGCTGTGGGCCGACCCCCGGCAGCTGGAGCGGTGGTGGGGCCCGCCGACCCACCCGGCGACCATGGAGGAGCACGACCTGACCCCCGGCGGGGCGGTCACCTACTACATGACCGGTCCCGAGGGCGAGAAGTACCGGGGCTGGTGGCGGATCGACTCGGTGACACCGGAGCGCGCGCTGGAGTTCACCGACGGCTTCGCCGAGGCCGACGGCACGCCCAGCACAACCATGCCGGTCTCCACCGTGCGGATGACGCTCACCGAGCACGACGGCGGCACCCGGATGGAGCTGAACACGGCCTTCGCCAGCAAGGAGCAGATGGAACAGGTGATCAAGATGGGCCATGAGGAAGGGCTGACGCTGGCGGTCGGCCAGATGGACGCCCTGCTCGCGGGCTGAGTCCCGGGCGCGGCACTGGGGACCTCCCCACCATCAGAACGGTGGTCGTCCCCAGTGCCCGGCGGTCCGCGCCCGGGTTGACTGCCCGCATGACCCCACCGCTGTCCCGGCGCACTGCCCTGCGTGGCGGCGCGCTGGCCGTCACCACCGCCGCGCTCGCCGCACCCGCTGCCACCGCTGAGCCTGCGGGAGAACAGGTTCGCGGGTCCTTCACCGTGCGCGACCGCAGGGGCCGGCAGCGGGTGCTCGCCGACACCCGGCGGCCACCGGTGATCATCGGCGGCCAGGTGATCCCGGCCGAGCAGCGCCAGGGGCCCGAGCACGGCACCTACCTGATCTTCAACGACGAGCACGGCTCCGAGCGCGGCGGCATCGTCGCCGGCGCCTCGGAAGCCTCGGTCTCCCTGGACTACCCCAACGCGCAGGCCCTCACCCTGGGCACGCGCTGGCAGGGTGAGCACGGCGCGGCGGCGCTGTTCTTCAAGTAGATGCCCCATCCTCGCCTTCCGCCCGGCCGGACGCCGCCGATGCCGACCAGGGTGGAGCTGGTCTGGTCCACTGTGGACGGTGCGGTGCTCGCGTTGAGCGATGCCAAGGGCAGGCCGCGCATCGTGCTGTCGGTGGACGCCCAGGACGTGCCGAGCATCCGGGTGCTGGACGAGCACGGCGCGGTGGTGGGCGGCCTGCCCCTAGTGTCCTGAGTCAGCCGAAGAACGCGTTCAGCTCGGCCAGCACCGCCGCCGGCTGCTCCTCGGCGAGGTAGTGCCCGGAGTCCTTGATCTCCCGCACCCGCACGTCGGTTGCCTTGTGCGGCAAGTGTTCGGCCAGGAAGTAGTAGTTCGGACCGGCACCCAGCCCGAGCACCGGCATGGTCAGCTGCCCGTGGTTCTTCTCGTCCACGATGTCCTGCACGAAGCCCTGGTACCAGCCGTTGCCCGCCCGGACCGCGTCCTGGGTGGCGTAGGCGTGCGCGTAGATCGCCCGGTCCCGGTCGTTGATCGCGGCCGGGTTGACCAGCAGCATGTCGCAGAAGTGGTCGATGAGCAGCCGGGACCGGCCGGCGATCAGCTGCTCCGGCAGGCCCTGGGCCTGGTTGAAGGCGAACCACCACGGGAAGAACGGCTGGCCGGGGCGGGGGATCAGGGTCAGCTGGTACAGGCCCTCGTCCACGTGCGCGACGTCGAGCAGGGCCAGTTTCCGCACCGTGCCGGGGTGGTGCGCGGCCAGGCTCTGCGCGACCATCGCGCCGATGTCGTGCCCGGCCACATCGGCCCGCTGGTGGCCGAGCTTGCCGATCAGCTCGTGGATGTCGCGGGCCATGGTCTTCTTGTCATAGCCACCGGTCGGTTTGCCGGAGCCGCCCATGCCGCGCAGGTCCACCGCGATCACGGTGTGCCGCTTGGCCAGCGCGGGCATGATCTTGTGGAACTCCCACCAGGTCTGCGGCCAGCCGGGTAAGAGCACCAGTGGCGAGCCCGATCCGCCGATCACGTAGTGCAGGCGGGTGCCGTTGACCTCGGCGTGCGCGCTGCGGAAACCCAGCGAGCGGGCCAGTGCGGCATCGGCGGGGACGCGCGGCGCCGGCGAGGCCGAGGCGGCCCCGCCGGTCACCGCGAGCGTGGCGGCGGTAGCGCCGAGGGCGAGCATGCTTCTACGGTCCATGGGCGGACCGTAGGTCACGCCGCCCGGTTTGCCAGGGGGTTTCGGCTACCGCTGAAATCTCATCCGATCTCGTAGGCTTTGAGCACGGTCTGCTCGACGGTGTTCACCTCATCGGATGCCTTGCCGCGCAAGGACACGAACCCCTTGGCCGGGTTGCGCACCGTAGCGGTCCAGCCCGCCTCGGTCTTGTCCACCTTGGCCTGCTGCCAGGTCTTGCCCTCGTCGACGGAGTAGTCCACGGTGAGGCTGGTGACCGTGGCCGGACCGTCCTGGCGGGGCACGGTCACCGGGATGGTGAACTCCCGGTCACCCGGCGCCAGGTTGCCGATGTCGACCGGCGGGGCGTAGCGGATGTTCAGCAGTGGCACCGCGTTGTTGCCCCAGGGCGCGGCGAAGGTCCACGCTGAGGTGATCCGGGTGGAGGTCGGCCACCAGTCCACCTCCCTGGTCACCTCGGACTCCAGCCGGTACTCCCTGGCCCGGCCCAGGGTGAACACGCCGCGGCCGGGGGTGTTGTGCCTGCCGAGTTCGACCCCGTCGCCATAGAGGGTGGTGCTGCCCTTGTCGATGCCCCAGCCCGGTTCGGTCCGCCTGGGATGTCCGGCGGCGTCGCTCCACCAGGGCACGGTCACGTCGAGCAGGCGGTCCTTGACCCACACCCACGGGTGGTTCTCGCCCAGTTCGTTGCTGGTGGTGCCGGTGAAGCCTGGACCGTTGACCGCCTTGTTCCACTCCTCCCGGTAGGACTTCCCGGCCTCCAGCTTCATCGTCTTCACCAACGTGCCCGCGGCGTGGTACCAGCTGCCGACGTTGATCTCCCAGGTGCCAGGGCTGAAGTACTCGACCCGTTCACCGGGGACTGCCGCGGCGTGCACGTTGACGCTGAACTGCCCGGACGGTGTCTCCGCGTAGGCCCCGACGATGGGGGGCTGACCAGGGGGAGCACCGTGGTAGACCATGGTCATCTTGGCCAGGTCGGCCGTCTTGACGTGGTGGTCCAGCTTGGCCGGGATCTTGCCCATCGAGGGGAAGGCCAGCTCGTAGCGGTGCTTGCTGCTGGTGCGCGCGATCAGGGACAGCTCTCCGCCCGCCTTGGCGTGCGCGGCCAGTTTACCCGCGTAGCCACCAAAAACCCGCACCGAGGGCAGCACCGCCGGGTGCTCCTCGTCGGTGCTCTTCGCGGTCGCGCGGAGGGGCTGGTCCTCGCTGACGTAGAGCGCGGTGGCCATACCCCCGGCCGCCTTGACATCGCGGATGCGTTGGTACACCTCGTCATAGCTCAGCCCGTCGGGCAGGCCGAGCACGACGATCTTGCCCTTGGCGTCGACCTTGGCCAGCTCGGCTGGCGTGCCCGCGCCGCCGTGCACTGAAGGAAGCTTGTGCCGCAACGCATCCTGGGGTGACCCGCGCAACCAGCCGGTGTACAGCTCCGTTCGTTGCGGCCCCTCGGCCCACAGTTCGAGATCCGGTTCCTCCCGCCGCTGGTTGGTGGCGAAGCTGAAGGCGGGGGAGCTGACCCCGGGGGCGGAATAGGTGGAGTAGTCGTAGAAACCGATGCTCAGCCCGTGGCCCCAGGTGCCGACGCGTCCAGTGGCGGTGATGCGGTGGCGCATCTGCGCAGCCCACCAGCCGCCCCTGGCCTCTGGCTGGTCGGTGCTGATCTTGACTTGCTTGGCCAGCCGCGCGTCGAAGGTGACGGTGGTGTTCTTGCTGATCTTCAGCGCTGGGTTGACGAACGTGCTGATGGCCGGGATGCCGTTCGGGTTCGGTGTGTTCACCGCGCTGTAGACCAGGTACTCACCTGGCGGCACCCGGGCGGTGCCGTTGGCCGGGACGCTGAAGTGCTCGCCGTCCTGGGTGCGGCTCAGCGACAGGTCGCCGAAGTCCTGGGCGGTGGGCGGCTTGCCGTCGCGGCGCAGCACCTTCGCGGTGACCTCGTAGTGCTCGCCCTCCTCGTGCGCGCCGACCAGGGTGCGCAGCGAGGTGGTGCCGTCGGTGGCGGTGAGCGTGCCGCCGTAGCTGCCCGCCTTGGCCGCGCGCGGGGTCAGCGAGACCGTCACGGTGGCCTGGCCACCCGGCGGCACGGTCACCGTGTTCGCCGACAGCTTCGCCAGCCCGGCCGGGGCCGGGGCGCCCTCGGTGTCGGCCAGGTCCAGCTTGAGGTTGAGCGTCGCCGGGGTCGAGCCGGGGTTGGTGTAGGTGACCGTGCGGGTCTCCGCCTTGGTGCTGGGCCACTTCAGGAACGCGTTGACCGCACTCGGCGAGGACTGCACCTTCGCGGCGACCGCCTTGCCCAGGTCCATCCGGCCGCTGCCCACGGCGAACACGCCGCTGTGGTCCACCGGGGCCGAGGTGGCCACCAGCGCCGACTTGAGCTGCTCGGCGGTCCAGTCCGGGTGCTGCTGGGCCAGGGCCGCCGCGCCGCCGGAGACGTGCGGGGCGGCCATGGAGGTGCCGGATGCCTTGGTGTAGCGCTCGTTCACCGGCTCACCCATGGCAGTGCCGGTGGCGCGAGCGGCCACGATGTCGCTGCCGGGCGCGGAAATCTCCGGCTTCACCGCGCCGTCACCGCGGCGCGGTCCCTGGCTGGAGAAGTCGGAGAGCCCGCCGGACTTGGTCACACTGCCGACGGCGAGTGCGAGGTCGGCGCTGGCCGGGCTCATCACCGTGCGGGGCGAGCCGTCATTGCCCGCGGCCACCACGAACAGCGTGTTGTGCTTGCGGCTCAACGTGTTCACCGCCTGCGTCAGCGGATCGTCGCTGTCGCTGCGGCTGCCGAGGCTCAGGTTCACCACCTTGGCCTTGACCTCGGCCGCGGCCCAGGCCATGCCCGCGATGATGTCGTCGAACTGGCCCCGGCCGTTGTCGTCGAGCACCTTGCCCACGGCCAGCTCCGCCTCCGGCGCGACCCCCTTGAGCTTGCCGCCCTCGGCCGAGCCGGAACCGACCGCGGCGGCGGCCACGTGCGTGCCGTGCCCGTTGCCGTCGGTGATGTTGCCCTTGCCGCTGAAGTCCTTGCTGTGCTTGACCTTCCCGGCCACATCCGGGTGCGTGTCGTCGATGCCGCTGTCCAGCACCGCGACCGTGACACCCTTGCCGGTCAACCCGGACTGCCACGCGGCCGGCGCGCCGACCTGCGGCACACTCCGGTCCAGCGAGGCCTCCACCTTGCCGTTGAGCCAGATCTTGCGCACACCCCCAGCGCGCGCGGTGCCCAGCTCCTGCCAGAACTCGGGCGCGGCGGCCTTCTGCCCGTCCACCGCGGTCAGGTTGAGCCCGGACAGCTCGCGCTGCACGGTGACCCCCGGCAACGCCTTCGCCCGCTGGGCGGCCGCGTCGTAGTGCTCCACCAGCAACGGCACGACCTTGCTGTGCGCGTCGTCGTACCCCTGCCGGATCAGCCCGGTGATGTTGAACAGCTCCCGGTCCAGTTGCCCCTCGGCCAGCGCCCGCTCAGCGTGCTGCGGCACCAGGTACCAGTCGGTCTGCTTGCCCCTGGTGACCGGGAACTGCCGGAAGCCGGCCGACCGCCCCTGCTCGGCCGCGTTGATCGACATGCTCCAGCTGCCGTCACCGCGCTGACTCGCCTGCACCTGGTCACCGGTGATCAGGGTGACCTGGTGCCGCGCGCCCCCGGCCGGCGCCACCGACGGTACGGCAGCAGCCGGGGGCAGGACCGTGAGCGTGGCGCCGGCGGTGGCCAGCGCCACCAGCCCCGCCAACGTCCGCGATCTTCGGTTCATGGTGGGTTCCCCTCAGTGTGGAGACAGGGAACGCCGGACGCGCCCCCTGCCCTTCACACTGTGCGCACCCGCCGCGAGGTTCCACGGCTCACCCGATCGGCCTAGCGGTCGCGCACCCGGTACCCGCCGGTGAGCACCGCCAGCTCCGGCGCGGGCGCCACGCACTTCGGCAGCTTGTCCGCATCCACCGGCCCGGTCGTGCCGACCCGCGCCCGCTCGCCGGGTCCGCCGCTGTGCACGCTGAAGCCCATCCGCTTGCCGCGCCAGTCCGCGATCTCCGGGGCGGTGTCGGTCACGATGATCGACACGGTGGCCGAGCGGCCGCCCGCGGTGACGCAGTCCACCGGGCCGGTGGCCCACAGCTGGACCTTGTTCGCGGCGAAGTAGTGCGTGATCCGGGCCGTGCCCCAGGCGCGCACCGGGTCCCGCGTGCCGGGCTTGCGCAGGGCGTGGGCGTCCACGATGAAGCGGACGTCGTCTTCGCGGGTGATGTAGTCGAGGCGGGCGGCGCCGGTCACGCTCGCGTGGGTGAGGCCGGGGTCCGCCGGGGTGGCCTGGGCCGGGGCGGCGGTCAGCGCGACTGCCGTTGCCGCAACGGAAAGGACCAGCGCGCCGGTTCTTCTGCTCATGTTCTCTCCCCACAACGGTGGGCCGGGTCGCCCACACCGCAACGATCTCCGGTGCGGGCGGCCCGGTGCCTCCCGCGCGTGGGGGAGCCGGGGCATCGCGCGGGGGAGCACGGGAACTGTTCGACTCTTCGATCCGACTACCTGGGGAGATCCTCCCTTCCACGATTAAGGAAGCCGGATGACCAACCTGCTCAGCGCCCGGCGCGAGACCCGGCCCCTCGGCCAGTCCCGCTCGGCGCGTCCCCTGCTGCTGCGCCTGCACTTCTACGCCGGAATCCTCATCGGCCCGTTCCTGCTCGTGGCCGCCCTGACCGGACTGCTCTACGTGTTCACCCCGCAGCTGGAACGCGCGGTCTACGATCACGAACTCTTCGTCACCCCAACCGGTTCGCCCCAGTCACTCGACCAGCAGATCGCCGCCGCGAAACAGGCCCTGCCCGGCGCGACCCTGGTGCGGGTCCGGCCGGGCGCCAGCGAGACCGACAGCACCCAGGTGATCTTCAGCCGGGCCGATCTCGCGCCCAGCCACTGGCTCACCGCCTACGTCGACCCCTACACCGCCCAGGTGCGCGGCACCCTGGAAACCTACGGCTCCAGCCAGGCCACCCCCGTGCGCACCTGGATCGACGAGCTGCACCGCGGCCTGCACCTCGGCGATATTGGCCGGCTGTACAGCGAGCTGGCGGCCAGCTGGCTGTGGCTGGTGGTGCTCGGTGGGCTGGTGCTGTGGTGGCAACGACAACGCGGCCGTCGCAAGCGGATGGTGCTGGTGGACCGGCGGGTCCGGGGCAGGCGCGGGCTGCTGTCCTGGCACGCGGTGCTGGGCACCTGGATCGCGCTGGCGCTGCTGTTCCTGTCGGTGACCGGGCTGACCTGGTCGCAGTACGGCGGGGAGAGCATCACCGAGCTGCGCAAGGCGCTGTCCTGGCAGACACCCACGTTGTCCACCAGCCTGTCCGAGCACTCCGCGCACGGCACGCACCAGCAGCACAGTGGGCACACCGGACCGGACGCGGGACCGGACCGGGTGCTGGCCGCGGCCCGTCAGTCCGGATTGGACGGTCCGGTGGAGATCACCCTGCCCTCCGGCGCGGGCAAGGCCTACCTGGTCAAGCAGATCAAGGGCAGCTGGCCGCAGAAGCAGGACGCCGCGGCCATCGACCCGGCCAGTGCGCGGGTGGTGGAAACCTTGCGGTTCCAGGACTTCCCGCTCGGCGCCAAGCTCGCCAGGTGGGGCATCGACGGGCACATGGGTGTGCTGTTCGGCCTGCCCAACCAGATCCTGCTGGCCGTGGTGTGCCTGGTGCTGATCGCGATGATCCTGTGGGGCTACCGGATGTGGTGGCACCGCAGGCCGACCAGGGACCGCTTCGCGCTGGGCCGCCCGTTCCCGCGCGGCGGCTGGCGGGCCCTGCACCCGGTGGCGCTGGCCGTGCTGGTGCTCGGCGGCGGGGTGCTGGCCTGGCAGCTGCCGGTGTTCGGGGTGTCCCTGCTGGGCTTCCTCGTGGTGGACCTGCTGCTGGCCTGGCGGGCCCGTCGTCAGGCGCTCTCGGCGATATCCGGGACCGGGCGGACGGTGACCACCTCGCCGGAGGAGTTGACGTAGAGGGTGCCGTACCCGTGCCGCCAGCCGGCGAGGCGTTCCACCACCGCGACCGCGCAGGCGCGGGCCTGTTCCTGTTCGGCGCAGCGGTACAGCTCGTGGAAGTCACCACTGATCGGCACCCCGGTCAGCCGGATCCGCACGCTGTAGCGGCCGCCGACGTGGAAGACCTCCTCGATGCCGACCGCGGCGACCTGGTCGGCCCGCACCAGCCACTCGCCGGTGCGGATCCACAGTGTCGTCACGTTGTCGTTCATACCTTTGTGGTGGGTCGCGGGGGACGAGGTGAAACCGGCCGCGCGTCGCACAACACGACCGTGGCCGGGCTTCACCCGGACCACCGCGACCGGCCGCGCCCTGACTAGGTAACGACGTTTTTGTGCCCGATCACAACCCGATCCGGGGAACTCTGGAAAATTCGCCACCCCGATTCCCGCGTGCTGGCTCCACCATATGAGCAGTTCTTTTGGACGCGTTGACCCGGAGGTTCGAATGCGGATGCGTGGACGGCTCGCGGTTGGTCTGGCGATGACGGCGGCCGCGATGCTGGCGGGACCGGCCGCGCAGGCGGATTCGCTGGAGTACGTGGCCATGGGGGACTCGGCGGCGGCCGGGCCGCTGATCCCGCACCAGAACATCAACCTGCTGTGCCTGCGCTCGGACCGGAACTACCCGGCGATGGCCGCCAAGGAACTCGGCGCGAGTCTCCGGGATGTGTCCTGTTCCGGGGCGGTGACCGCGGATTTCGCCGGGAAGCGGTTCGGGTTCATTCCGGCGCAGTTCGACGCGTTGCGGCCGAGCACCGATTTGGTCTCGGTCACCATCGGCGCGAACGACTCCGGCTTGTTCCAGCAGGCGCTCAGTTGTATCAACCTGCTGCCGGAGCCCGCCGGACTTTCCTGCGCCGACCGGCTCACCGCCGGTGGCAAGGACCAGCTCGCCGCCGCGGTGGACGCCTGGGCGCCCAAGTTCGGCGCGGCCCTCGACGAGATCCGCAAACGGTCGCCCCAGGCCAAGATTCTGGTCACCGGCTACGGCACCTACATCCGGCCCGAGGGCTGCCACCCGGTGCAGCCGGTGTGGGCCAAGGACGGGCGCTACCTGCAGAGCGTGATGAACCGGGTCAGCGCGACCGCCCGCGCCCAGGCCCAGCAGCGCGGCGCCACCTACGTCGACTTCGCCGCGGTCACCGTGGGCCACGACATCTGCGCCGCTCCCACCCAGCGCTACCTGGAGGGCCTGATCCCGACCAGCCCGGCCGCGCCGCTGCACCCCAACGCGCGCGGCATGGCCGCCTTCGGCAAGGCCGTCGCGGCGGCGGCCCGCTGATGGGCCGCCGGAGCTGGACGCTGACCGCGCTGGTCGCCGTGCTGCTGGCCGCCCTGGCCGGACCGGCGGCGGCCGCGCGGGAGCTGCCGGTGGTCTACCACTCGCCGCTCGCGGTCGCCGCCTCGCTGGCCCACCCCGGTTCCGCGCCGCCCGGGGCGAACGACTGGTCCTGCCGCAGCGCCACCCGGATGCGGATCAACTGGCACACCCTGTCCCCGCTGCTGAAGAACAACGGGTACTGCGTGTTCGCGCACACCACGTGATCGGCCTCGCGCCGACCAGCCACGGCTCCTCCGCACTGGGCCTGGACGAGTGGATCAGGACCGTGCTGCGCGGCTGAACTCCTTGCCGGACACCGTTCCCGGGGTGCGCTACACCACCACCGCCACCCGCTACGACCCGGTGGTGACCCCGTACGAGTCCCAGTTCCCGCACGGCCCCGGCTCGACCAACATCCTGCTGCAAGACCTGTGCCGCAACGACTTCGCCGACCACCTGGCACTGGCCTTCGGCCACGTGGCACTGCGCGAGGTGCTCAACGCGCTGGACCCGGCCACCGCGCAGCGGCCGGACTGCTCGCGGCCGGTGTGGCCGGTCATCGGCGGGTAGCCGCCCGCGCGGCCAGCGCGGCCCGGATCAAGCCGATGTCCCTGATGCTGGTGGCGTCCAGGCCGGTCAGCTCGTGGATTCTGCGCAGCCGGTAGTCCACCGTGTTGGGGTGCACGTGCAGCTCGCCTGCCGCGGCCCGCCTGCCACCGGCGCGCAGGAACACCTCCAGGGTCTGCACCAGCTCCTCGTTGGCGGACAACGGTTCCAGCACCGCGGCGAGCTGGTCCAGGGCGGGGCTGGGCCGGGAGAGCTGGTACTCCAGCAGCAGGTCCGCCAGCCGGTAGACCCCTGGCGGGCGGCCGAAGCGGACGGCCACCTCCAGCACCTCCCTGGCCACCCCGGCGGCCTCGGCGACCCCGGCCGGTTCGGCGGCCACCACGCCCACGGTGATCTCCGCGCCCGCGGCCTGGCTCAGCTCGGCCACCACCCGGTGCAGCCAGGTCCAGTCGCGGGCGGTCAGCTCCTCCCGGGAGGCCGGGCTGGGCAGCAGCACGGTGCCGCCCTCGGGGGTCAGCGCGGAGAGCACCGGGCCGCGCAGCTGCCGGTCCAGCTCGGCCCGCAGCCGCCGCAGCTTGCGCCGGGCGGCGATGGTCGGGTCGACC
Organism: Crossiella sp. NPDC003009; assembly: GCF_053591555.1. Classification (NCBI taxonomy): domain Bacteria; kingdom Bacillati; phylum Actinomycetota; class Actinomycetes; order Pseudonocardiales; family Pseudonocardiaceae; genus Crossiella; species Crossiella sp. NPDC003009. The sequence continues at coordinate 42,781 of NZ_JBSFUA010000001.1, forward strand.
TCGGGACCGGTCTCGTCGGGGTGGGCGGCCACGGCGATGGCGAGCACCAGGTAGCAGGGCGGCAGCCGCACCCCGGCCTGGCCCGCGGCCGCCTCGGCGGGAGTGCCGGTGAGCAGCGCGGAGAGCAGGGTGTGCCGCGCGGTGTGGTCGTCGTCGAAGGCGGTCTGCCTGGCGTCCAGGTAGCCCGCGCCGACCGCGGGGGTGACCAGCTCCAGGTAGCGCAGGGCGAGGTCGTTGACGGTCATCACGTCCGCGATCTCCGCCGGCCGGGCGTCCGGGCGCAGCGAGTCCCACATGACCTGCACGCCGATGTGGTACGCGGTGAGCACCACGTCCACCGGGATGCCCTCCTCGGCGCGGCGGGCCGCGGACTCGCGCAGGAAGCCCAGCTCGGCGCGGGTGGGCAGCTTCCTGGTGCGCAGGATGGCGATGAAGGAGCGCAGGGTCTGCTCGATGACCTGGTGGATGTCCCCGGCCAGCTCCTCCTCGGGCAGCAGGCCGTAGGCGGGCACCCTGGCGGTCACCTCGGCCAGCACCCGCCCGACCAGCTCCGGCAGGGACTCGGTGAAGCGCTCGTGCAGTGGCCGACCGCCCACCACCAGATCACGCGGTTTGTTATCCGTCACAACGAACCGCGCCAATCTCTGGGACAACACCCATGTCGCCTCCGACCGTTCGTGATTCATCATGACATCGCCGTCACTCAGAGTCGAGGGAGCACGGAATGCGCGAGTTCACCGCCGCCCCGCGGTATCCGGTTCCGGCCCACGGTGGGGTGGTCGAGCTGGTCTACGGCAACGCCGCCGCCGAGCCCGGCCGGGAGGCCTTCCGCCGCAAGGTCGACGGGCGCTGGGTGCCGGTCACCGCGGGGGAGTTCGCCGAGCAGGTGACCGCGGTGGCCAGGGGACTGCTGGCCAGCGGCATCGCCGCCGGGGACCGGGTCGGCCTGCTGTCGGCCACCCGGTACGAGTGGACGCTGCTGGACTTCGCGCTGTGGGCGGTGGGCGCGGTGCCGGTGCCCGTCTACGTCACCTCCTCGGCCGAGCAGGTCCAGTGGATCCTGGCCGACTCCGGCGCGGCGGCGGTGCTGGTGGAGACCGCCGAGCACCAGGCCGTGGTCGACGGCCTGCGCCCGGAACTGCCGGAGCTGGGCTGCCTGTGGCGGATCGAGCCCGATGCCACGTCGCCGGGCGCGGTGGCCGAGCTGGTCGCCGCGGGCGAGCGGGTGGCGGCCGCGGAGGTGGTCCGGCGGCGGCGCCTGGTCGACCCGGCGGACGTCGCGACGATCATCTACACCTCCGGCACCACCGGCCGCCCCAAGGGCTGCGTGCTCACCCACGCCAACTGCCTCGCCGAGGCGGGCAACGCCTTCGAGCTGCTGCGCCCGATGTTCGAGGGCGTGGCGGGGGAGGGGGCCTCGACGCTGCTGTTCCTGCCGCTGGCGCACGTGTTCGGCCGGATGGTGCAGCTGGGCGCGGTGCTCTCCGGCGCGGTCCTCGGCCACAGCGGCGACATCAAGTCCCTGCTGCCCGATCTCGCCGCGTTCCGGCCGACCTTCGTGCTGTCGGTGCCGTACGTGCTGGAGAAGGTCTACAACACCGCCGCGCACAAGGCGCACGCCGCGGGCCGCGGCCGCCTGTTCGACACCGCGGTGGCCACCGCCATCGCCTACTCGGAAGCGGAGAAACCCGGGCTGGGCTTGAGAATCCGGCACGCGCTGTTCGACCGGCTGGTCTACCGCAAGCTACGCGCCGCGTTCGGCGGCCGCTGCCGGTACGCGATCTCCGGCGGCGCCCCGCTCGGCGCGCGGCTGACCCACTTCTACCGCGGCATCGGCCTGACCGTGTTCGAGGGCTACGGCCTCACCGAGACCACCGCGGCCGCCACCCTCAACTCCCTGGACGCCTACCGGCCCGGCACGGTCGGCCGCCCGGTGCCCGGCACCTCCATCCGGATCAGCGCCGACGGTGAGGTGCTGATCAAGGGCGGGGTGGTCTTCCCCGGCTACTGGCACGACGAAACCGCCACCGCACAGGCGTTCCCGGCCCAGGACTGGTTCGCCACCGGCGACCTCGGCGAGCTGGACGAGGACGGTTTCCTGCGGATCACCGGGCGCAAGAAGGAGATCCTGGTGACCAGCGGCGGCAAGAACGTCGCGCCCGCGGTGATCGAGGACCGGATCACCGCGCACCCGCTGATCGCGCACGCCGTGGTCGTCGGCGACGCCCAGAAGTACATCGCCGCCCTGATCACCATCGACCAGGAGCACTTCCCGCAGTGGAAAACCCGTGCGGGCAAACCGGAAACCGCCACCGTGGCCGAGCTCGCCGAGGACCCCGACCTGCGTGCGGAGATCCAGCAGGCCATCGACTCCGGCAACCAGGCCGTCTCCACCGCGGAGTCGGTGCGCCGGTTCCGGGTGCTGCCCGCGGAGTTCACCCCGGAGACCGGGCACCTCACCCCGTCGCTGAAGCTGCGCCGCGCGGTGATCATGCAGGACTTCGCCGAGGACGTGGCCGGTCTCTACGCCTAGGATGACCGGGTGCCGCCGTACTGGAACACCAATGTCGCCCGGCACCCGGACATCCTGCGCGCGGTTCCCGAGGGTTGTCGTCAGGCCTTGGACGTGGGCTGTGGCGACGGGCTGCTGGCCAGGAAGCTGACCGGCAGGGCCGAGCACGTCACCGGGGTGGACAGCTCACCGAGGATGATCGCGCTGGCCCGTGAGCTTTCCGGCGGCCAGCCGGGTCTGGACTTCATCGAGGGCGACTTCCGCACGGCCGAACTCCCGTTGGCGGGCTACGACTTCATCTGCTCGGTGGCCACCGTCCACCACGTGGACCTGGCGCAGGCCCTCATCCGGCTGCGCGACCTGCTGCGCCCCGGCGGCACCCTGGTCGTGGTCGCGCTGGCCCGCTCGGTGACCCCGGCCGAGCGGGCGTTCGCGGTCGCGGCCACCCCCGTGGTGTGGACGGTGAAGCGGCTGCGCCGCGCGCACGGCCCGGACGGCATGCCAGGAGCCCAGCCGACCCTGAGCTATGGGCAGGTGCGGGCCACCGCGCAACGGCTGCTGCCCGGCGTGCGCTACCGCAGGCACGTGCTCCGCCGGTACTCGCTGGTGTGGACCAAACCCGCGGTCACTCCCGGACCGCCGACCGGATGATCTCGATCGCCTCGGCCACCCGCTCCGCGTCCGTGCGGTGGCTGAGCACGCACAGCCGCAGCCGGAACCGGCCGTCCAACCGGGTGCTGGACAGGAAGACCCGTTGCGTGGCGTTGATCCGGGACAGCAACCGCTGGTTGTCCGCATCCTCGCCGTGCCGCAGTGCGAAGACGTTGACCGTCAGGTCCGGAGTCAGCGGAACGTCCACTTCGGACAGTGCGGACAGCTCGCGGTGCACCAGCTCGGCCAGGTCCAGCTTCTCCGCCAGCGCACGGCGGAACGCGCCGATCCCGTGCAGGTGCAGCGGCAGCCACAGCCGCAGGCCGCGGAACTCCCTGGTCAGCTCGGGGCCCAGGTCGCAGAAGTCCGGCGGCCACGGATCGCGCTGGAGGTCCTGGAGGTAGCTGGCCTCGACCGTGTGCGCGGCGCGCAGGGCGGCCGGGTCGCGGACCAGCAGGACGCCGGTGCCGTAGGGCAGGAACATGGCCTTGTGCGGGTCGAAGGTGATGGAGTCGGCCAGTTCGATGCCGCGCAGGCGTTCCCGGCCGCGGCCGGTGAGCTGGAAACCGCCGCCGTAGGCCGCGTCGACGTGGAACCACAGGCCGTGCCGCTCGGCCAGCGCGGCCAGTTCCGGCAGTGGGTCGATGGTGCCGGTGCTGGTGCTGCCCGCGGTGCCCACCAGCAGGAACGGCCGGTGGCCCGCGGCGAGGTCGGCGCGGACCAGCTCCTCGGCGGCGGCCGGGTCCATCCGGTGCTCGGCGGTCACCGGCACCATCCGCACCTGCTCGGCGCGCAGCCCGGCGATCAGCGCGGCCTTGGCCACGCTGAGGTGGGTGTGCTCGGTGACGTAGAACGTGCCCCGCTCGTGCCGGGGACCGAGCCGGTCGTGCCGGGCCGCGACCAGCGCGGACAGGGTGGCCGGCGAACCGCCGGTGGTGATCAGCCCGCCCGCGGTGGCGGGCAGGCCGAACTCCCGGCACAGCCACTGGAGCACGCTGTCCTCCAGCGCGACCAGGTCCGGCGCCATCGAGCTGATCGCGGTGAACCGGTTGACCACGGTGGACAGGAACTCGCCGATCGCCGCGGAAACCAGTCCACCGGCGGGGAAGTACGCCAGGTAGCCCCCGCCGGCGGTCTCCACCGCGTTGGCCGCCGCGGTGCGGAAGGTCGACAGCAGCTCGGCGAACTCACCCGGCTCCTCGGCCGGCGGGTCGAACGGTTGTGGCTCCGTCGTCCTCGACGCCGGAGCCGAGGGCAGTCCGGCGAGGAACTCGGCGGTCAGGTCGCCGGTGGCGGTCAGCATCGCGGCCAGCTCCGCGGGGCAGGGGTCCCAAGACATGGGCGCACCCTAGGAACCGCCTGGCGGCCCGGTCTTGTACGTTATTGCGCCCGGCCGCGCAGGTAGCCGCCCGGCGCGACCCCGACGATCCGCCGGAAGTGCCGGGACAGGTGCGCCTGGTCGACGAAGCCCACCTCGGCGGCGGTCTCGGCCGGTCGGCTGCCCGCCTCCAGCAGCGCCCGGCTGCGCCGCACCCGCTCCTGGTTGAGGTAGGCGTGCGGCGGCAGGCCGAACCGCTCGCGGAACCCGCGCAGCAGCGCGAACCGCCCCAGCCCGACCTCGGCGGCCAGCTCGTCCAGGCTCGGCGGCCGGGCCATCCGCGCCAGCAGCACCTGCCGCGCCCGCTCCAGTCCCCGCACGTCCGCCCGGACCGGCGACTGCTCCCGCGGCTGGCTGCCCCGCCGCTGCCAGAACAGCTGGATCGCCTGGTACAGCAGGGTTTCCGAGCTGAGGTGGGCCTCGTGCTCGGCGGCCCGGTGCGCGGCCAGCAGCGCACCGGCGAGGTCCGCGTCGTAGCTGGGATCGCCGTGGAAGGCCGGGGTGCCGGTGGGGCCGCCGAGCTCCCGCACGACCGCCGACACCAGCTCGACCGAGGGGTAGAGCACGCGGTAGGTCCAGCCGTGCTCGTCGGCGGCCTGCCCGCTGTGCACCTCGCCGGGATGCACGCACACGCTGCCGCCCGCGCCGATCATCAGCGCGCCGGAACCCGCGTGCAGCACCTCGGCGCCGCGCTGCACCACGCCGATGGCGTAGGTGTCGTGGCTGTGCCGGGTGAAGGCGTGCCTGCGGTACCGGGCGGCCAGCAGATCCAGCCCGGGCACGCTCGGATGCCGCCAGTACCGCGCGGGCTCAGCCGTCGCCACCCAGCCACCGTACGTCCAATAGGGTCGCCTGGCATGACGGTGATGACGTTCGCGATCCAGGAACGCGCCGAGTTCGCCGACTTCCTGGACACCCTGACCCCCGAGCAGTGGGCCGCGCCGACCCTGTGCTCCGGCTGGACCACGCGCGAGCTGGTCGCGCACGTGATCAGCTACGACGACGCCGGCCTCGCGGGCGCCTTCCGGCGGTTGGCCCGCGGCCGGTTCTCCCTGGCCCGGACCAACCAGCTCGGCGTGACCGAGTACTCGGCCAAGAGCCCCGCGGAACTGGTCGGCCTGCTGCGCACGCACCGGCGGCCGCGCGGGCTGACCGCGGCCTTCGGCGGCATGATCGCGCTGGTGGACGGCCTGGTCCACCAGCAGGACATCCGCCGCCCGCTCGGCCTGCCCCGCGAGATCCCGGCCGAGCGGCTGCGCACCGCGCTGCGGTGCGCGCTGCTGGCGCCGCCGATCGGCGCCTTCCGCCGGGTCCGCGGTCTCCGCCTGGTGGCTGCCGACCTCGACTTCACCCGGGGGTCCGGGCCTGAGGTGCGCGGACCGGGTGAGGCGCTGCTGATGGCGGTGAGCGGGCGGGGGCACGCGCTCGACGAGCTGTCCGGTCCCGGGGTGCCGTTGCTGGCCCAGCGGGTCTGACCGCCCCTACTGAGCGGGCTGCTGCCGGACGTCCGCCGGTGTGCCGCCGGTCAGCTGCACCAGTTCGGTGAAGGTGGTGGCGAACAGGGTGTGCCTGGCCCCGCCACCGGCCCACAGCTCCGGGTAGCCGGCCAGCGAGGCGTCGATCAGCGTGGGCAGCGGGGCAGGGTGGCCGATCGGGGCGACCCCGCCCACCGGCTGGCCGGTGGCCGCCAGCACCACCTCGGGATCGGCCCGCCTGAGCTTGGCCACCCCGAGCTCCGCGGCGGCCTTGCGCAGGTCGACCCGGTTCGCGCCGCTGCTGACCACCAGCACCGGGCCCTGCTCGCCGGTGAAGACCAGGCTGTTGGCCACCGCCCCCACCGGGCAGCCGACCAGGGCCGCGGCGGCCGCGGCGGTGGGCACGTCCTCGGTCAGGGTGACGATCTTGATCTCCCGCGCCAGCACGCTCAACGCGGTCTCCACCCTGCGCACGGCCTCCTGCATGGCAACCCCTTCCCGTTCGCCGCGGAGGTTAGTGTCGCCCGGCCGGTCGGCGGAACCGAGTTTCGCCGGATCCACTGTGGAGCGCGCGTTAGCCGAGTGTCAGGCGGTGTTCCTAGGGTCTGGGCGATGAGCAGCACGGAGGATCGGCCGCCGCGGCCGATCGCGCGCGGGGACGTGGTGGCGGCCTACTCGGAGCACCTGGGCGAGTGGACCGCGGCCCAGATCACCCGGCTGGAGCGGGCCACCCGGACCGTCGCCGTCCTGGAGCTGGACTGGTCCGGCCCGGAGCCGTTCTCGGTGGCCGACCTGGGGCCGGAGCTCACGCCGGCCACCATGACGCCGTCGCCGCCGCTGGGCGCGAGGCAGCTGGTGCACAGCCGGTTGCCGTGGGTGCTGCCGCGCAGCCACAAGGTGATCGGCTCGGCCGCGGTGCTGCCGGCCGGGCCGGTGGTCAACGAGAGTCCTATGTGGACACTCGGGCTGGACCTGGGGCGGCGCAGGCACGGTGCCCACTGGCCCTACCAGGACAGCTGGGTCAACTGCCTGGCCGAGGACCTGGCGCCGATGCTCGACGGCGAGCCCGACCCGGTGGTGCGGGAGCTGACCGTCGGGGAGATCGAGGAGCTGGACTGCGCCCGGCTGGTCACCCGGTTTCCGTTGCTCACCAGCCTGATCCTGGTCGGCGACCTGGGCAGGCTGGTGCACCCGGCGAGCCTGAACCGGCTGCGTTCGCTGCGCCGCCTGACCATCACCGACCTGTCCGGGCCGACCGCGGCCGACCGCGTGCTGCCCGGCCAGCTGCCCGCGCTGGAATGGCTGTCCCTGGACCGGGTGCCGATCGACTACGCCGAGGCCGTGGCCGCGGACTGGCAGGGCGAGGTGCGCCACGGGGTCGACCTGCGCATCGGCCGGGCCATGTCGCCGGAGTGGTTCGCGGCCAACCGGGACAACCCGTTGCGGGACTGGGAAGGCCGCGCCGAGCTCGACCAGTACACCTACCAGCGCTGCCTGGCCCAGTACCGGTCCACCAGGGAGGCGCTGTTGGCCGCGCTGGCCGGTCCGGCCGGGACGGACCGGCTGACCGAGCTCGGGCAGGCCTACGGCGCGGCCTTCCACAGACTGGACAACGGCACCGGGTTCATCGGCTACGAGGAGACCGGCGTGCTGTGGGAGTCGCTCAACCGAGTGGTCGAGGAGGTCGCGGCCGGGGAGGACCTGAGCGAGGTCAAGCGGGCGCTGTGGGACGGCCTGCGGTCCGGACTGCGGGGTGAACCATCAGAGTCTTGACCGGCCCCGCGGCCAGAAAATGGTGGTGAGCAGGGCGGATCCGCCGCGGCGTTCAGAGCTTTGGCCGCGGTCTCCAGGGAACTGACCGCTGTCGTTGACGGGCCGCGCCGCCGCTGGTGAGCCTGGGCTCGGACCATTCCCTGCTTGTGGTTCGAGAGGACGACGACATGGCAAGACTGCGCAGGACGGCGGCCGCCTTGGCGGCACTGCTCGCGGTGGGCCTGACCCCGCCCGCGGCCGCCGAACCCGCCGCCGCGGCAGAACCCGCGGTGGCACAGGCGATGCTGGCCGAACGGGCCACCACCGCGACCGGACTGGCCGCCCAGGGCCGCACGGTCGAGGTCGACGTGCGGCGGCGCGCCGGTGACTGGGTGTTCGGCTCCGGGGTGCTCACCGCGCCCCCGGTGCACGGGGCCGCGCCGGATGCCTGGCTGTTCCTGGGCCGCCGCACCGGGAACGGCTGGCAGGTCGCACTGGACACCGGAACCGGGTTCGCCGCGCTGGCCGCCCGCGCCCCGGAGTCCGTGCTGTCCCTGGGGGAGAAGGAGACCTTCGCGGCCAACGCGCGCAACGCCGCCGCGCCCACCGGCCTCGCCCTGCCCTACCCGACCGGGGTCTCCTGGACGATGATCGGCGGCCCGCACGGCTGGAGCGGCCAGCCGCGGCCGTGGAGCTCGGTGGACCTCAACGGCGGCGACCGGCGGGTGCTGGCCGGGCAGAGCGGCCGGGCGTACTGGATGTGCCGCAACGGCGGGCACATCCGGATCATCCACGACAACGGCTGGACCACCGAGTACTACCACCTGCTCGATGAGATCAAGCCCGACGGCGCGCCGATCAAGCTCGGCGACTACCTCGGCCTGACCAGCACCCGCATCCCCTGCGGCGGCTCGGCGGGCAGCAACCACGTGCACTACGCGGTGAAGAAGGGCACCGCGTGGACCGCGCTCAACGGCCTCACCATCGGCGGCTGGACCTTCCGCGAGGGCAGCCGCGCCTACAGCGGCTACGCCACCCACCAGACGGTGCGGCGCAACGTTGGGCAGCAGCTGACCAACTACGGCCCCGACGACCCCGGCTGAGCCGGTCACTCCCATTCCCAGCGGATGCCGTGACAGCCCGGTGGCGCGTCGGCCTGCACCAGGTGCGTGGCGCCCCACCGGGTCAGCGGCAGCTCAGCCAGATCCGTCCACGGGGTGCCGATGTCGGGCTGCCAGATCCGGAAGCAGCGGGCGGGCAGCGCGGCCGGGTCGAACTGGATCTGCAACAGGTAGCTGCGAATCGGGAAGCGCACACCCCGGTGGTAGTCGGTGGATTTCGGCCCGCCCGCGCTGTAGGCCAGCTCGTACTCCAGCACGTAGGTCTCCCCGGCGATCAGCTTGCGCTCGAAGATCAGCTCGACCGCGGTGAGCCCGTTCGCCCGGTCCTCGCGCACCCGCCCGATCCGGCACTGCCGGGCCAGCCGGATGTCCGGCAGCACCGGCGCCTCACTGTGGTAGACCGCGATGTGCCGGTCCACCCCGTCCCGCCGCGCCACCAGCACCACCTGCCCCTGGATGGCCAGCTCCTCCCGGTCGGGGCCGAGCACGATCCGGTCGTGGTGGCTCAGCAGCCCCAGCCCGCCGTCGGTGCGGTCCTGGATCCGCGCCAGCAGCCTGCGCACCCCCGCGTGCACCGGGCAGACCCGTTCCAGCGGCAGCGAACCCGGCACGTGGTCCAGCCACCGACCACGCGGCCGGCGCGGCCCCAGCAGGGTGATCAGCTGACCACGCGGCAGCCCGAGGATGTCCTCCAGCACGAGCACCGCGCGCAGCGAGCCCGGTCGTTCCGGCCGGCAGGCGCCGCGCTGCCAGTAGCTCAGGGTGGCCACGCTGACCCGCACGTCCTGTAGCCGGAGGTGGTGGCGAAGGCGTTCCAGGGTCAGGCCGCGGGCGTCGATCGCGGCGCGCAGGGCGTCACTGAAGACAGACATGCCGCATCCCTCAGGTTCGGGTGGCCCCCGGCCAGTGTGCGACAGGATCAGGGGGTGACCGGACTGGTTGGCGGTTTTGCGTCGATCCGGCGGCCCGCCGTTCGTGTCGGGGGCGAAGCCAGGACGAGGGAGGTCCCATGACGACGGTGTTGCTGGACGGGCTCGCGGTGGGGGAGTCACCGCGCTGGCACCAGGGCAGGCTGTGGTTCTGCCACTGGGGCGCGGACGAGATCGTCGCGGTGGACCTGGACGGCCGGGCCGAGGTGATCCGGCACGACCCGGAGATCGTGCCGCACTCCATCGACTGGCTCCCGGACGGCCGGCTGCTGATCGTGCCGCGCGCCGAGGCCTACCAGGGCCTGTTGCAGCGCCAGGAACCCGACGGCTCGCTGGTCACCCACGCCGACCTGCGCCCACTGGCCGCGGGCTGGAACGAGCTGGTGGTGGACGGCCGGGGCAACACCTACGTCAACGGCAGCGACTTCGACTTCCTCGGCTTCCTGGAGGGGAAAGCGGAGTTCGTCCCCGGCGTCATCGCCCTGGTCACCCCGGACGGCGCGGTGCGGCAGGTGGCCGAGGGCATCGAGTTCGGCAACGGCATGGTGGTCAGCCAGGACAACTCGACCCTGGTCATCGCCGAGTCCTTCGCCGGCCGGCTCACCGCCTTCGACATCACCGAGACCGGCACCCTGACCAACCGCAGGACCTGGGCCGAAGGCGTCGGCCCGGACGGCATCACCATGGACGCCGACGGCGCGATCTGGACCTCGCGCACCGACCACGACTGCGCGCTGGTCCGCGAGGGCGGCGAGGTGGTGCGGACCATCGAACTGGACCGCAACCCGTTCGCGTGCGCGCTGGGTGGGGCGGATGGGCGGACGCTGTTCGTGATGGCGGCGCGGTGGAACCCGGAGGATCCGTTCGGCGGGCCCCGGACCGGCCAGGTGCTGACCACCTCGGTGGCGGCGCCGGGGGCGGGGTGGCCGGGGCGGAGCTGAACCCCGGCCTCGCCCGGCCCAGCGTTAGTCGCGCTGACCGACACCTAAGGTTGTTGGTGCCTTACCGAAAGCGGGGTTCGATGACAGCAGGCTGGACGCTGGCGGGCGTGCTCGCTCTCCCAGAGCGTCGCCGAGTGGAAGTGCTCGACGGAACCCTCATCCGCAAGCCGGGTCCGCCGCCGATCCACCAGCGCGTCATGCGCAGGCTCGCCGCGGCCATTGAACCCGCGCTGCCGCCGGAGTGGCAGCTGGAAGTCGACGTCGACGTCCTCCTCGCCGAGGAGCCCCTCGACTACGTGGCCCCGGACATCGTCGTCTTCTCCGCCGAGGTCCCGCTGACCACCCGCCCCATCCCCGCGAGCACCGTGTTGCTCGTCGTCGAAGTGGTCTCCAAGGGTTCCCGCCGCGAGGACCGGGGTTCCAAACCGCTGGCCTACGCCGAGGCGGGTGTCCCGCACTACTGGCGCCTGGAGAGCCAGGCCAGTGGCGCGCTGGCCCCGGTGATGCACACCTACGAACTGGACCCGGCCTCCGCCGCCTACACCGAGACCGGCGCGCACCACGGCCAGTTCCGCAGCACGGTCGCCGTCCCGGTGGACATCGAGCTGACCACGCTCACCCGCTGACCCCTTCGCCGCACCCGACCGACCGGGCGGCTAGCCGCGGACGTCCGGCACCACGCCCGATCCGCCGGCCGCGCGGAACCGCCCGGCCCACACCGTGTTCATCGGGTACAGCCCGGCCAGCCCGGCCCCGTCGCCGACCTGCTCGCGCACGAACTCCTCCCGCGCCTCCCGCTCCACCGCCTCCCGCGCCACCTCCGCCGCCAGCTCCGCGGGCACCACCACCAGCCCGTCCGCGTCCCCGACCAGCACGTCCCCCGGCCGCACCAGCACCCCGCCGCAGGCCACCGCCACCTGCGACTCCCACGGCAGGTGCCGGGTCTCCAGCTCGGCCGGATGGCCGCCGCGGTGGTACACCGGCAGCGGCAGCCCGGTGAAGGAGTCCGGGTCGACCAGGGGGCCGTCGGTGACGATGCCCGCGGCGCCGCGGTGGTGGGCGCGCAGGGCCAGGATGTCCTCGAGGGTGCCCGCGCCGGGGTCCTGGCGGGCGTCGATGACCAGGACCTCGCCGGGGGCGAGCTGTTCGATGGTGCGGGCGCGGTGGTCCAGGCCGGTGGCGTCCAGGTGCCAGATGTCCTCGCGTTGGGGCAGGCAGCGCAGGGTGCGGGCGACGCCGACCAGGCGGAGGTCGCCCCGGGTGGGGCGCACGCCGGTGATGAGGTGGTTGGTGACGCCGTGCTGGCGCAGCTGCGCGGCGACCGTGGCGGTGCGGACCTCGCGGAAGCGGGCGGCGGTCTCCGCGGTCAGCGGCAGGCCGCCGGGACCGTGCGCGGCCAGGCGTTCCCGGTCGCCGAAGACGGGTTGCGCGCCCGGCACGCCAAGGGGTTCGGGGTCCTGTTCGATCCGGGTGCGCAGCGGCGGGCACCCGGTGAGGGTGACCTCGATCCGGTCGCCGGGTTCGACCAGTGGGACGCCCGCCGGGGTGCCGGTGAGGATGAGGTCGCCGGGTTCCAGGGTGAGGGTGCGGGACAGATCCGCGACCAGGTAAGCGAAATCGAAGATCAGCTCGGCGGCGGTGGCGCGCTGCGCCGGTTCGCCGTTGACGTGGCAGGTGAGCTCCAGTCCGGGGACGCCGGCCGCCCTTAAGTCCACAAAGGACTGTCCAATCGGGGTGGAGCCGTCGGAACCGTTGCTGCGCAAGGCTGATCCTTCGTCGGCGGCATGCAGGTCGAACACGGTGAGCTCCAGGGCCGGGGTGAGCCAGCCGATGTGGTCGAGGGCCTCGGCCTCGGTGACCCGGCGGGCGGGTTTGCCGATCACCAGCGCGATCTGCGCGGCCGCGCCGAAGGCCGCACAGCCCTGCGGCCGCAGCACCACCTCATCGTCGCCGGTCAGCGAGGTGGCCGGTTTGAGGTAGTAGGCGGGGTGCGCGGGCGCGCAGCCGAGCTCCGCCGCGCGGCCGTGGTGGTTGAGCCGGACCGCGATGACCTTGCCGGGGCGCGCGGGTAGCGGACCGTCGGCATCGGCGGCAGCGGACATGGGCGGACCCTTCCTCATGGCGGTGAGTGCAGGGTGTACGCAGCTTCCTACTCCGGCAGGACGCCGGGCAATGGCGGACTCGCCATACTTCACCAAACAACCACTGTCGGATCCGACATCCGCGCCGGGAGGCGGCATGACGGCCCGCGTCGCACTCGCCGAGCTGGTCGAGGTGCTGGGCCCGGCCGTGCTCAGCGTGGTGTGCGCGCCGCGCGGCCTGGACCGCCCGGTCAGCGCGCCCGAACTGCTGGACATCACCGACCCCGCCCAGATCGAACCCGCCGCGCTGCTGCTGGGCATCGGGCTTTCCCCGGGCCAGGATCGGCTGAGCACCGCGATCCGGCGGGCCGCGGCCGGGCAGGCGGCCGCGTTGGTGATCAAGAGCAGGGGCCTGCCGCTGGCGGAGGTGCGCGCGGTGGCCGAGCAGGCCGGGCTCGCGGTGCTGGACGCGGCCGCGGAGATGCCCTGGCCGCGGCTGCAGGTGCTCTGCGGCGCGGTGTTGCGCTTCGGACCGGCCAGTGCGGCCGGCCTCGGCCCGCCACTGGCCACGGTGCCCACCGGCGACCTGTTCGCGCTGGCCAACGCCACCGCCGCACTGGCGGGCGGCGCGGTGGCGATCATGGACACCGACCACGTGATGCTGGCCTACTCCAGCCTGGACGGCCAGCGCATCGACGAGACCCGGCGGCGCGGCATCCTGCTCCGCCGGGTGCCCGAGGATGCCCTGCCTTACCACCTGCTGGCCGAGGTGTGGAACAGCCAGGAACCGGTCCGGCTGGCCAGGCCCGGCGACATGGTGCGCTTCGGCCTGGTCATCCGGGCCGGTCCGGAGGTGCTGGGCTCGATCTGGGTCGCGGTGGAGGACGACGCCGACCTGTCCCGGTGCGCGCCCGCACTGCAGGAGGCCGCGAAACTGGCCGCGCTGCACCTGGTGCGGCTGCGCCGCCAGGCCGACGCCGACCAGGACCGCCGCAACGCGGTCCTGGGCTCGGCACTGGACGGCGCGGGCGGGGCCGCCGGGCTCGAACTGCCCGCGCACCTGCTCGCGCTGGCCCCGCCGGTGGCCGCCGACCCGATCCAGCGCAGGCTCACCGGCGGCCAGCTGCTCGACCTGGCGGTGCTGGCCGGGCGCGCCATCGGCGTCGAGATCGCCGCGAGCCTGGTCCAGGACCGGCTCTACCTGCTGCTGCCCGGCAGCCACGCCCAGGCCACCATCTTCGCCAGGCAGCTGCTCGACCGCGCCGGGGCCAGCCTGCGCACCCCGGCCCGCGCCGTGCTGGGCCCCGCGGTGACCACCCCGGCCCAGCTGCCCGCCCAGCGCGCCGACGCCGACGCCGCGCTGGACCACTTGCGGGACAACGGGATCACCGGCCTGGTCGAGCTGGACTCGGTGCGCACCCAGCTCGTGCTGCACCGCCTGGCCACCCTGGTCCGCACCCGCCCCGACCTGCGCACCGGCCTGGCCGAGCGCATCCGCGCCCACGACGAGCGCGGCGGCGCCGACTACGCCCGCACCCTGCTCACCTACCTGCGCGCCGCCGGCGACATCAGCACGGTCGCGGAAACCCTGCACCTGCACCAGAACACCGTCCGCCAGCGCCTGCGCCGCGCCGAGGAGCTCTTCGCGCTGGACCTGGCCAGCCCGGAGCTGCGCCTGACCCTGTGGCTGGAACTGACCGCGGATGTTCCACCCGGACGCGGCCGCGGGACCCACACGGAGTGAACTCGCCGTCAAATCGGCAATTGTAAGACAGTTATTACAACTGCACGCGATCGGCGATTACTGCTTTCGGTCTATACACTCCCCCCAATGTGTGCAGCGATTACGTGCGACAATTTGCGTGTTGTCGTGGATTTTTTCCAAGAGGGGGGAGTGGCATGCCACAACGCAGGTGGGAAGCTGATCCGGCGGCCTTGTTGAACCGGAGATGGGGAAGGCCACCGGGAGATCTCGGCACGACCAGCGGGGAGAACAGTTGTCCGGACATCTGGGAACTGGACAACGGTGATGTCGCGGTGATCGGGCGCGACCTCACCGAAGCGCACCGGTCGCGGCTGCCGGCCGGAGTGTCCATTGCGGAGGATGAGCGACTCGTGGTCATTCCGCGGATTACGATGCTGGCCGCGAAGGGGGATATCCCCGATGCGTGAACTGCTCGCCGGCGCACCCGGCGCCGAGCTGACGCTGGCGGAGTTCGACCGGCTCTCCGAGCGGGACATGGGACGGATCGGGCCGCCGGGTTTCTGGAAGCTGGAACGGCAGCAGAGCTTCGCCGAACCGGACAACGACAGCTGGGTGGCCTTCGACCGCGGCGACTGGGCCGAGGCGCTGCGGCTGGTGGCGCGGCAGCGGGCCGGGTTCCTGGACTACTACCGGCGGGCCGCGGCCGGTGGGTCGCGGTACTGGCGGGTCCGGGTGGTGGAGTCGCCGCTGACCCCCTACCTGCGCTGGGAGCTGGAGGTGCTGCGCCTGCGGGCGGCTTGCGGCGCGCGGATCCGGGTGGTCGGGCCGGAGCAGGTCGAGCCCTTCGAGCGGGCCGGGCCGCTGCCGGAGGTCTTCACCGTGGGCACGGAGGTGATGTACGAGGCGGTCTACGACCAGCAGGGCAGGCTGGCCGGTGGCAGGCGGTTCACCGACTGCGACCTGGTCCGGCGCTGCCAGCGGCTGATCCAGGAGCTGTACGACACCGGGGAGGAGCTGGCGGCCTTCTTCGACCGGGAGGTCGCCCGGCACCGGGCGCCGTGCGGAGGATGACCCGGTGAGCCACGGCGGGCCGGAGGAGCAGGACCGGGCACGGCCGGAGAACCGGGCTGAGCTGTCCGGTCCGGCCGCGGAGGTGGTGCAGGCCGGTGCGGTGCACGGCGGTGTGCACTTCCACGGCGCACCCCGGCCCCCGGGTCCCATGCCGAGGCAACTGCCGGGCGAGGTGCGCGGCTTCGTCAACCGGCAGCCGGAGCTGGACCGGCTCACCCAGATCCTCACCGGTGACCCGGACGAGCCCGCCGCGGCCGGGCTGCTGGTGCTCACCGGCACCGCGGGCGTGGGCAAGACCTCGCTGGCGCTGCACTGGGCGCACCGGGTGCGCGAGCGGTTCCCGGACGGCCAGCTGTACGTGAACCTGTGCGGCTACGACCCTGGTCCGCCGGTCACCGCCGGGCAGGCGCTGGACCGGTTCCTGCGCGCGCTCGGCGTTCCGGTCACCGGCATCCCGGCCGGGGTCGAGGACCGCGCCGCGCTGTACCGGTCACTGCTGTCCGACCAGCGGGTGCTGGTGCTGCTGGACAACGCGGCCACCCCGGCCCAGGTCCGGCCGCTGCTGCCGGGCACCCCGGCGAGCCTGGTGGTGGTCACCAGCCGGAGCAGGCTGTCCGGGCTGGTGGCCAGGGACGGGGCCTGGCGGGTGCCGGTGGACGTGCTGCGCGAGGCCGACGCGGTCTCGTTGCTGCGCAAGGTCACCGCGGGCTACCGCGCCGAGGACGAGGCGGCCGAGCTGGCTGAGCTGGCCCGGCTGTGCGCCCGGTTGCCGCTGGCGCTGCGCATCGCCGCCGAACGCGCGGCCAGCCGTCCGCACCGGCGCCTGGCCGAGCTGATCGACGACCTCAGGGACGAGTCCGGGCTGTGGGACGCGCTGACCGCGGACAACGACGAGGAAGCCGATGCCGTGCGCACCGTCTTCGCCTGGTCCTACCGAGCGCTTGGGGCTGCGGCGGCCCGGCTGTTCCGGCTGCTGGGCCTGTGCCCGGCCGGGGAGTTCAGCGACGCGGCGGCGGCCGCGCTGGCCGGTACGGAGCTGGCGCAGGTCCGCCGGCTGCTGGACGTGCTGGCCGGCGCGCACCTGATCGAACAGGGCCCCGGCGACCGGTACCGCTTCCACGACCTGCTCCGCGCCTACGCCACCGACCAGGCACAGCGGATGGAGAGCGAGGCGACCCGGCTGGCCGCGCTGACCCGGTTGTGCCTGTGGTACCTGCGCACCACCGATGCCGCGGTCGCCGTGCTGACCCCGTTCGCCGCGCGGGACCCGCTGCCCGAGCAGGCGCTGACCACCCCGTCGCCGCGGTTGGCCACCGAAGCCGACGCCCTGCGCTGGTTCGCCGAGGAGCGCGCCGCGCTGGTGGCGATGACCCGGCTCGCCGCCGACCACGGCCTGCCAGGGCCGGCCTGGCGGCTGGCCGCGCTGCTGCGCGAGTTCTACCAGCACCGCAACATGTTCGACGACTGGATCGACACCGCGCGGACCGGCCTGGACGCGGCCAGGAGCCTCGGCGACCGGGCAGGCGAGGCCGAGACCCTGACCAGCCTCGGCGTGGCCTACCTGCAAAGCGGACGGCTGGCCGAGAGCGCGGACTGCCACCGCACCGCACTCGCCCTGCGGCGCGACGCTGGCGACGAACCCGGCGCCGCCCGGTCGATCAACTCCCTCGGCCTGCTGGCGCTGCGCCAGCGACGGCTGACCGAGGCCAGGTCGCAGTTCGAGCGCGGACTCGCCGCGTTCGAGGCACTGGGCGAGCGGCGCTGGGCCGCGGTGCTGCGCGGCAACCTCGGCGACGCGTGCCTGGAGGAAGGCGACCTCGACCAGGCCGCCGACCACCTGACCAGGGCGCTGGCCGTCTACGCCGACCTTGACGACCAGGTGAGCCGGGGCAACGCGCTGCACCTGCTGGCCAGGGCACACCGGGAACGCGGACGGCTCGCCGAGGCCAGGGCCGCGATCGAGGAGGCACTGGAGATCGCGCGGCAGGCGGACAACCAGCTGTGGGAGGCGCACTGGCTGATCGAGCTGGCCCGCCTCCAGGTGGCCGAGGGCGCCGCCGAGCTCGCCCTGACCTCCTGCCAGCACGCCGTGACCATCCAGCGCCAGCTCGGCGACCAGGGCCGGGAGGCGATCGCGCTCAACGCCACCGGCGAGGCCTACCGCGCACTGGGCCGCCCGGCCGAGGCGGTGCGCTTCCACCAGGTCGCCGCGGTCACCCGGCGCAGACTGGGCCAGGACTGGCAGCTGGCGGTCACGTTGACCAACCTGGCCGACGCGCACGCCGAGACCGACCCGCCCGGCGATCCCGTTCCGCTGTGGACGGACGCGCTGGCCAACCTGGACCGCTTCGGCGACCAGCGCGCGGCGGCGTTGCGCGAGCGGATCAGGACGAGGCTGGCTCAGTGGCCGGAACGGACTCGGTGATCCAGATCGGCGCGTCCGCGCACCGCACCCGCAGGCCCTCGGCAGGCGTGAGACTGGTGCGCAGCAACCGGATCCGCGCTCCGTCCACTTCGGCCACCGGACCGCGCCCAGGCCCCATGAACCGGTGGGTGCGCACCTGGTTGTGCACGGCGGCCGCGGTGTCCGACCAGTCGACCTCGCCGAAGTCCGCACCCAGCGGCCCGGCGTAGGAGGCGCCGGCCTCCTGCTGCGGCTCGCCGGGATGACCCGCGACCACCCGGTCCAGCGCGGTGGTCAGCAGCTTGGTCAGCACCGGCCGGGTCAGCTGCCACAGCCCGGCCGCGGTCACCTCCTCCGCCAGCGGAATGCCGCCCCGGCTGGCCAGCACCGGCCCGGTGTCGAAGCCCTCGTCCATCCAGTGCACGGTCAGCCCGATATCGGGGTCGCCATTCCGGATGGCGTGCAGCAGCGGCGCGGGACCGCGATAGCGCGGGAGTAGCGAGGGATGGATGTTGATAGCGCCCAGTCGGGTCATCTTGCGTACCGCGGCGGTAATTTTCCAGGAGAAACCGTAAACAACAAGAAGGTCCGGACGGTGACCGGCGATGCTTTTCGCCAGTCCCTGGGCGCTGCCCGGGAGAATGAGGTCCATGCCCGGCGGCAGCGCGTCGGTGATTTCCGCGGCCGCTTTCGCGCTGCCCGGATCGGTGGGAGTCCCGGGTTTGAGGGAACGTGAGTAGGCGTAGGCGACCGGGATGTGGCCGCCGCGCGCACAGGTCTCGTGCAGGGCGGCGAACCGGTCGGCGGAAAAGGAGACGAGAACGATTCGCAGTGGCGCGTCCACACACACATGCTCGCACTCCCGGCCGGGTGGTCAGCTGACCGCGAAGGCGTGCAAGGTGTTCACCGCGTCCCACAACCAGGCCGCGTGCTCATAGACCAGCCGCCGATCATCGGACGGGTCCGGCAGTTCCCCGGCGGTCAGCAGTTCCGGGGTGCGGGCCGCGGCGTAGGCGATCCGCAGGTTCAGCAGCACCGAGCTCCACTGCCGCACCGCCTCCGGGTCCACCGCCACCGTGATCAACCCGTACTGGTCCTCCAGCGTGGCCAGGGTGGCGGTGATGCCGTCCTGGAGCCAGGCGAGGAACTCCGGTTCGTGCCAGAGTTGGATCTCCGGGGGTTCGTCCGGGTCCAGCAGGCCGGTGCGCAGCAGGGTGGCCAGGGCGGGGTCCGCGGGCGGGGCGCAGGGCATGGGCAGGCCGAGGCGGTCACCGAGGGGGTAGTCGGTGGAGTACTCGGCGGTGCGGCGGTCCACCAGTTCGCGCAACAGGATCAGGCGGGCGTGCAGCCAGCGGATGCGCTGCGGCTGGGTGATGCCGACGAAACGGCCGCCAGCGCGTCCCCAGCGGATCACCCGTTCCACCCCCGTCGGCCATGGTCAGTACCGCCGGACGTTACCCGTACGGGTTGTCGGTCCGGAGTGAAGGGAGCCGGGTGCCGGAAATGTCGCCCGCGCGGACACCGCACCGCGCGGCGTTGCCCGCCTCAGCCCTGCTGGCTGGTCAGCTCGAGGTAGCCGAGGCCGTCGAGCAGCCGGTGGGGCACCGTGGTCACGCGCACCTCGAACAGCCAGCCCGCGCCGTAGGGCTCCCGGCGGAGCAGGCCCGGCTGGTCGAGCACGAGGTGGTTGACCGCGGTCACCGTGCCGGTCACCGGGGCGAACAGGTCCCCGCACCAGTGGCGGGTGGCCAGCAGACCGCACGGATCCCGTTGGCGCACCAGGGCGCCGGGGTCGGGCAGGGTCAGCTGGCGCAGGCCGGTGAGCCGTTCGGCGAAGCACGCGGTGAGGCCGATCCGCGCGGTGCCGCCGTCGAAGCGGACCCAGTTGTGGTCCGAGGTGAAGTGCACCGCCTCGAAATCAGTGGACGCGGCCATACCGATATGGATCGACCGATCCTGGCCACATCTTGAGCCGTGGCCGGGATGGCCGGAAAAAAGTCTGGTGACCACCCGACGGAGTTCCGGTCCGGGCGACGACGGTATGGATGTGAGCAAGCCGCGGGTGCAGCCAGATCCGGCGCTGGCGCTGCTCGACGTCTACGACGCCGCGCTGCCCCAGGTCTACGGCTACCTGCGGTCCAGGTGCGGCAACGACACGGTGGCCGAGGAGCTGACGGCGGAGACGTTTCTCGCGGCCGTTGGCGCCGCTCGCCGCCAGGACGCGCTGGAGGTCAAGTTGGGTGCTGGCTCGGCTCTGCGCCCAGCACCGGGCCGCGCTGACCTTGCGCTACCTGGACGGGCTGCCCGTCGCGGAAGTCGCCGAACACCTCGGCCGCACCGTGCACGCCACGGAATCGCTGCTGGTGCGGGCGCGCAACGCGTTCCGGCGCGTCTACCAGGGACGGGAGGGTGGCCATGACTGATCCGTTCGACGCCCTCCACGAGCCGGTACGTCCGCTCGCCCCGGATCCGCGGTGGTCCAGTCGGCGGACGGCGGTCCCGGCTCCGCACTGCGCATCGCCGAGTCCGATGTGGACGGTCTGATCAGTCGGCTCGTCGAGCATGGCGGGCAGCTGGTGGGGACCACCACCGTCCGGGACCCGTTCGGCCACCAGTGGACGGTGACCTCGGTCGAGCCGGCCGCGGCGGAGGAGCAGGTGCAACCGGCGCACGGGGAGGTGGGCAACTTCACCCTCACCGTGGCCGACGACGAGGCCGCGAAGGAGTTCTACGGTGGCGTCTTCGGCTGGCGGTTCGAGCCGGGGCAGCTCGCCCGCGCCTGGGGTGTCGACGGCGCCGGGCTGACCGTGGCCGGCCTGTGGGGCGGTCAGCGGCAGAGCGGCTGGCGGCCGATGTACGCCGTCGAGGACATCGAAGCGGCGGCGCGCACCGTGCGCAGGTACGGCGGCCAGGCCTCCGCTCCGAAGCGGGAGTCCTACGGGCTCACCGCGGAGTGCGCCGACAACCAGGGCATCGAGTTCTGGCTGTGGCAGCGCGCCTGAGGGCCGGTCGGCTCAGAACGTGACCGGCAGGGCGTAGAGGGCGCGGATGATCGGGCTCGGCCACCAGCGCAGCCGGTCCACCGGCTCGGCCAGGGCCAGGTCGGGGAACCGGCACAGCAGCGCACCGAGCAGGGTCGCGCCCTGGATCCGGGCCAGCGTTGCGCCAAGGCAAGCGTGCCTGCCGCGGCCGAACGCGAGATGGTCCTCGGGATCGCGGCCCAGCCGGAAGGTGTCCGGGTCGGTGAACTGCTCGGCGTCCCGGTTGGCCGCCAGGATCGAGAGCAGCACGGGTTCGCCGGGCATCAGGTCCTGGCCGCCCAGGCGCATCGGCTCGGTGGGGAAGCGCCAGCTGACGTTGCGCACCGGGCAGTCCCGGCGCAGCGACTCCTCGATGAAGCCGGCCAGCTGGATCTCGTCCTCGCGGATCCGGGTGGCGAGGTCGGGGTGGGTGAGTGCGGCCAGGACCGAGTTGCCGACCAGGGCGGTGGTGGTCTCGTGCCCGGCGATGAGGATGAGGAAGGCGGTGGAGGTCAGCTCGTCGTCGGTCATCGCGCCGTGGTGCTGGCGCTGGATCATGTGGCTCATCAGGTCATCGCCCGGTTTGGCCTTCTTGCGGGCGAGCAGGTCCGCCAGGTACGCGTCGATCGCGTCGGTGGCCGCCAGCAGGTCCTCGCGGTCGGTGGCGTCGGAGGCGTCGATGACCGCGGCCTGGCGCTGGAGCTCGGCGCGGTCCTCGGCAGGCACCCCGATGAGGTCGCAGATGATCGTGGTGGACAGCGGGTAGGCCAGGTCGTTGACGATGTCGGCCTGGCCGTGCGGTGCGATGCGGTCCAGCAGCTCGTCGGTGACCTGCCGGACGCGGATCTCCAGCCGGTGCAGGCGTTCTGGGCTGAACATGCCGCTGGCCAGCCGCCGCAGGTCCTGGTGCCGGGGCGGGTCGGCGTTGGTCATGTGCTGGGCCAGCGACGGCCGGTGGTCCAGCGGCAGGCCCATGCCCGAGTTCCGCCAGAACGGGCAGCCGCGCGCCGGGTCCTTCGCCAGCCGGGGGTCGGTCAGGGCCGCGTGCACGTCGGCGTAGCGGGTGACCAGCCAGGCGGACAGGCCGGCCGCGAACTCCACCCGGTGCACCGGCGAGTGCTGCTGGAGCCAGTGGTAGGCCGGGGCCGGGTCCGCGTCGAACTCGGGTCCGTGGAGCTGTGGTGGCTGGGAATCGCCGGATGCCATCGGAGCCCTCTCGGTGGGCGTCTTGCTGACCGGACCTCGCGGCCACCACTATCGCACGTGGACCGCACTGGTCCGGCTGAGTCCGAAGTGGACGAGAGGACAAGAACACATGTCGGAGTTGGTCCGCCGCTGGCAGCGCGGCTGGCGCGAGTGCCGAGGCTGGCCGGAGCCGGTGGAGGCGCGGGGCGCGATGGACTTCCTGCTGGGCCAGCCGGACCGGCACCGTGAGCTGATCGCGCTGGACGTCGACGCGGACCCCGGCTCGGTGCGGCCACTGGCGGATGAGGTTGCCGCGCAAGCGGAACCGACCCTGCTGACGGTGCCGACGCACCGGCCCGAGGAGGTGCAGCAGGTGCTGCGCGCGGCGGGACTGACCCTGCGGGCTTACCGCGAATGGATCATGACCCGCGAGCTCGGCACCCACCCGCGTCCGCCCGCCGCCGCGCCGTACACCTGCGCCACCACGGTGACCGGCCGGGTGCTGCGCGCCGAGGTCCGGGACGAGACCGGGGCACTGGCCGCCAGCGGCCTGGCCGCGGTGATCGGCACGGACGCCATCCCCGACAAGATCGAGACCGATGGCGCGCACCGTCGCCGCGGCCTGGGCAGCGTGGTGATGGGGGCGCTGATGGCGGAGGCGGTGGCCAGGGGCGCGACCACCGGCATCCTGTTCGCCAGCCCCGACGGCGAGCGGCTCTACACCCGGCTGGGCTGGACGAGCCGGGCGACCGTGGTCATGGCCACCAGCCCCCGCCGCGCCGCCTGAACCTCAGCCGGTCCGGGCCCCGAACCAGCGGGTGAGCGCCGTGGTCAGCGCCGAGGGATCGGATCCGGCCCAGCACACGTGCCCGTCCGGCCGCAGCAGCACCGCGGCCGCGCCGGGGTCCTCGGCGGTCTTGGCCGTGACCTCCTCGACCCGGTCCGCCCAGCCCTCGGCGGTGACCTCGGTCCGGTCGTCGAAGCGCAGCAGCAGGCCGCGGCCGGTGTGGGTGAGCGCGGAGACCCGGTCCGCGCCGCCGGCGGTCACCAGGTCCAGGTCGGGCATCCGGCGGCCGGTCAGCGGGTGGTCCGCGCCGGCCAGGTCGTAGCGGATGTCCAGGCCGGACATCATGCCGGAGAGGTGCCGGTTGACCTCGGGCAGGCGCATCAGCTCGGCCATCAGCGCGCGCAGCTGGGCCACGTCCGCGCTGCCCTCGGGGTTGAGCAGCACGCCCTGGGCCTGGGTGTTGGCGAGCACGCCCGCGGCGACCGGGTGGCGTTCGCTCTGGTAGGTCTCCAGCAGACCCTCCGGCGCCCATCCGCGCAGCTGGGCGGCGAGCTTCCAGCCCAGGTTCATCGCGTCCTGGATGCCCAGATTGATGCCCTGGCCGCCGACCGGCAGGTGGATGTGCGCGGCGTCCCCGGCGAAGAACACCCGGCCCTGGCGATAGTTCTCCAGCTGCCGTGAGGCGTCGGAGAACCGCGAGGCGGCGCGGATCGCGGTCAGCTCGGCGCTCGGCCCGTACACCGCGAGCAGCGCGGCCCGCACCTCCGCCTCGGTGACCGGCTGCTCGCGCGGCGGGTTCGGGTCGGCGATGCTGCCGAAGATGAACCGGAAGACGTTGTCGCCCAACGGGTGTAGCACGGTCCAGTAGCCGTTGGCCGCGCGGATGCGCTCGCTGAAGTGGCGCCTGCCCTCGGCCAGGGTGTCCGGGTGCGCGGCCAGCACCACGTCGGCGACCACCGAGCGGGCGGTGGCGGCCTGGCCGGGGAAGGGCAGGCCGAGCAGCTTGCGCACCGTGCTGTGCGCGCCGTCGCAGGCCACCAGGTACTCGGCGGACAGGGTGCGGCCGGTGTCGGTGCTGACCTGGACGTCGTGCGCGGTCTGGCCGACCTCGACCACCGCCGTGCCGCGCAGCACCGTGCCGCCGCGCGCGCTGACCCGCTGTGCCAGGAAGCCCTCCAGCGTGCCCTGGGAGACCGGCACCGGCACGGGGTAGCGGGTCTGCCACGGCGTGCAGTCCAGCGGCACCGGCAGCCCGGCGAAGTGCCCGCCCAGCAGCCCGGTCAGCGGCACGCCGGCGAGCAGCGGCGCGAGGAGTCCGCGCAGGTCCAGCACCTCGGCGGTGCGCGGTTGCAGGCTGTCCGCCCTGGACTGGACGTTCGCCCTGGGCAGTCGCTCCACCACCACCGTCGACACCCCGGCCAGCAGCAGCTCGTGCGCCAGCATCAAGCCGGTCGGCCCGGCGCCCACGACGATCACCTGAGTTCGCATGACTCTCCCTCCAAAAGGTCCACTCAGTAGAAATATATACCAGGTTTACTTATCGCCCCGGTGTACGAGCTGGCTAGGATGGGCGGGTGAGTGAGCCAACGGGACTGCGCGAACGCAAGAAGCAGCGGACACGCGAGGCCATCGCCGCGGCCGCGATCGAGCTGTTCCTGGACCGCGGCTTCGACCAGGTCTCGGTCGCCGACGTGGCCGCGGCCGCCGAGGTGTCCAAGCGCACCCTGTTCAAGTACTTCCCGAGCAAGGAAGACCTGGTGGTGCAACGCTTCGCCGACCACCAGGACGAGTCGGCCCGCCACGTGCGCGCCCGGAAACCGGGGGAGTCCCCGCTGGCCGCGCTGCACCGGGGCTGGCTGGACGCGCTGCGCCGCCAAGACCCGATCAGCGGCCTGTGCGACGAGCCGGAGGTGGTCCGCTTCTACCAGTTGATCACCGGCACGGAGAGCCTGACCGCGCGGCTGCGGCGGTATGCCGAGCAGTCGGAGGCGATGTTGGCGGAGGCGCTCACCGAGGCCGGCTATCCGCTTCGGCGGGCGCGGTTGGTGGCCGTGCAGGTCGTGGCGCTGGAGGAGTTGCTGATGGGGCAGAACGCGCGGGCCATGGCCGAGGGACGGTCGGCGGCGGAGGTGTATACGGAGGCGGTGGCGACGCTGGGGGAGGCGTTCGAGCTGCTGCGGCACGGGGCCGAGCCCGACGACTGACGAACCAGTCGATGGTGGGGGCTCGATGAGGTCCGCGGCGGGCGGCGGCTGCACGAGGTGTTCCTCGACCTGGCCGGCGGGTTCACCGCAGGCCGTCAGTGGCTACAGTGCGGCGTGGGAGCGCTCCCGGTTTTCCCGATGCTCGGTTCTCGAGGAGGGGGACGGCATGGCGGACGCCTCTAGGCGGTGGGAGGGGCGGTGGTGGCGCGCACGATGAGGTATGTGTCCAGCGACTGGTGCATGCTCACCCGGTGCTCGCCGTCCAGTTGCGCGAGCAGGACGTTGACCGCGGCGCGCCCGGCCGCCTCCGCGGGCATGGCCACCGTGGTCAACGGTGGCGCGGAGACCGCGGCGAAGACCAGGTCGTCCGAACCCACCAGGCTGACCTCCTCCGGCACCGGCACGCCGCGGGCGTTCAGCCTGGCCAGCACACCGAAGGCGACCAGGTCGTTGTACGCGATGATCGCGGTGACCCCGGCGGCCAGCGCGAGATCGGCACCCTGCAACCCGCCTTCGAACCGGGGCGGGAACGGCCCGAACTCCACCAGTTCGATGCCGTACTCCTCGGCCGCGGGCCGCAACCCGCTCAGCCGGGCCTCGTTGGGCCAGGAGTCCCTGGGGCCGCCGATGAACGCGCATCGCCGGTGGCCCAGCGCGGCCAGGTGCTGCACGGCCTGGCGCATCGCGCCTGGGCTGTCCATCACCACCGACGGGATGTCCTCGATCTCGCGGTTGAGCAGCACCAGGAAGGTCTGCCGGGCCAGGTCGTGCACCTGCTCGTCGGACATGCTCGGGCTGCACAGCACCAGCCCGTCCACCTGCTTGGCCATGTTGCGGGCCAGGTTCTCCTCGACGACCGGGTCCTCGTCGCTGTTGGCGAACAGCACCGCGACATCGTCCTGCCTGGCCCGCGCCTGGACCCCGTTGAGCACGCCGGTGAAGAACGGGTTGTCCAGGTCGGAGACGATGATCCCGATGTGCCCGGTGCGACTGGTGAGCTTGCGCGGCCCGCCGGGCGGCTGGTACCCGAGTTCTTCCGCCGCGGCCAGGATGCGGCGGCGGGTCTCGGGCTTGACCACCTCGGGTGAGGTGAACGCGCGGGAGACCGTGGAGATGGAGACCTTCGCCCGGCCGGCGACATCGTGGATGGTGACAGTCACAGGGCTCCTCCGGCGCGCACTTGCGCTCATCATGTAAACCGTCTGCTTTCCTGTCAATTCAACGCGCCCGGACCGCTGACTTCGCGCTGCCTACGATCAGGCTTCTACCTGCCCCTTTGTTCTTGACAGCGCTTCCGGTGCGCACTTAGCGTCGTTTGCAGAAAGTAGCCGGACGTTTGCAGGATCGGAGACCCAATGGCGGGTACCGCACGTCTTGCCGTGATCGGCATGGCCGGGTACGCCTTCACCTACCTGCGGCGGGCGCGGGATCTGCACGATGAGGGCCGCGCCGAGTTCGTGGGCGGGTGCGATATCCGGGAGCCCTCGGCCGAGGCCGGCGCGCTGCTGCCGCCGGGCGCCGGGGTGTACCGCGACGTCGAGGCGTTGCTGCGCGGGGCGAAGCCGGATGTCGTCGTGGTGGCCACGCCGCCGCACGCGCACGTGCCGCTGGCCGGCGCGGCGCTGCGAGCCGGTGCGGACGTGCTGGTGGAAACCCCGCCGGTGCTCGACCTGGCCGGGCACACCGAGCTCACCCGGCTGGCCGCCGAGGCCGGCCGGGTCTGCCAGACCGGCTTCCAGAGCTTCGGTTCCGCGGCGATCCCGGTGCTGGCCCAGGCGATCGAGCGCGGTGAACTCGGCCTGGTGACCGGGGTCGGCGCCGCGGGCGCGTGGATCCGCACCGACGCCTACTACGCGCGCAACCCCTGGGCCGGGCGGCGCTGGCTGGACGGCCAGGCCGTGGTGGACGGGGCGCTGACCAACCCGTTCTCGCACGCGGTGGCCACCGCCCTGCTGGTGGCCGGGGTCGCCGAGTCCGAGCCAGCGGACATCGCGGTCGAGCTGTTCGGGACCAGGGACCTGGAGGCCGACGACACCGCCTGCGTGCGGCTGTGCTTCGAGACCGGGCCCGAGGTCGTGGTGGCGGCTTCGCTGTGCGCGGAACAGGACCACGAGCCCTACGTCGTGGTGCACGGCACCGAGGGCAGGGCGAAGTTCTGGTACAAGACGCACCGGCTGGAGATCAACGACGAGCGGATTCCGGTTGCCCCGCCGGCGGATCTGCTGCGCAACCTGCTGGCGCACCGCGCCGATCCGGACACCGTCCCGCTGCTCGCGCCGCTGAGCCGCACCAGGGCCTTCACCTGCCTGGCGCAGGCGGTGCGGGACGCCCCGGAACCGGTGCCCATCCCGGAGGGCTGGATCCGCACCGTGGGCGTGGGCCCGGGCCGTCATCCGGTGGTCCGCGGGATCGGCGAGGAGGTGGCGGTGGCCGCCGAACGCCTCGCGCTGTTCTCCGAGATCGGTGTGCCCTGGGCCGGTCCGCACCACCGGCGGCGCGGGTCGCCCAGCCAGCCCGCGATCACCTGACCCGCCCGGTGGTCTCGCGCACCACCAGCTCCGCGCCGAGTGCGATGCGGCCGGCGGCCGGTGGTGCGTCCCGGCCGCAGGCGATCCGGCCCGCCAGCGCGCCCGCCTCGCGCAGCGGCAGCCGGACCGTGGTCAGCGGCGGATTGGTGTCCTGGCAGAACTGCGTGTCGCCGAACCCGGCCACGGACAGCTGCGCCGGCACCCGGCGGCGCTGGGCCGCGGCGGCGGCGAGTGCGCCCGCGGCCATCAGGTCGCTGGCCGCCACGATCGCGGTGATGTCCTCCTGCCGCAACAACTCCAGGCCTGCCGCGTAGCCGGACTCCCTGGTGCCGGAGCCCTCGATGATCAGCCTGCGCGCCAGCCCCCTGGCGGCCAGCCGGAAGCCGTGCCGCCGTTCCCAGGCGGTGCTGCGCAGCGCGGGCCCTGCGAGGTAACCGATGCGACGGTGGCCGAGGTCGATCAGGTGCTCGACCAGCCGGACCGTGCCACCGGTGTTGTCGAAGGTGATCGCGGTCGCCTCCGGCACACCCGGGATCGGCGGCCGCCCACACAGGACGACGCGCGCGCCGCGCCGGAGGAACTCGCCAAGCTGGCGGTTCAGCTCCACCTGGTGCGCGGCCTCGCGCAGCGCCCCGCCGACCAGGATCACGCCGCGGGCGCGCAGCCTGCGCAGCTGCTCCAGCTGGTCGATCTCCCGGTGCGGGTCGCCGCCGGTGCCGCACACCAGCGCCAGCTGACCGGAGGTCATCGTCTCCTCCTGCACCCCGGCCACGATGGGCGGGAAGAACGGGTCGGACAGGTCGCCGACCAGCACGCCGACCAGGTCCGACGTGGCGGCCGCCAGGGCACGGGCGTGGCCGTTGACCACGTATCTGAGGTCGGTGATCGCCTGTTCGACGCGCTCCCGGACCTCGGGGGAGACCGGTGCGCTCCGGTTGAGCACCCGGGACACCGTGGCGGTGGAGACCCCGGCCCTGGTGGCCACGTCGACCACCGTCGCCGGCCGGCTGTGATCCCCGCGCATGCCCACCTCACGTCGTTTTCAGAAAGTGCTCAGCCACTCACTAACCGTTGACAGGCAAGGAAGCCGGGTCTTACGGTTTCGAGCCAATGTCAGAGTTTGCTGAAAATCCACAAATCATGCAAGCGAACGGAGCCACGTGATGGTCGCTGCAGGACTCAGGTGGCGGACGGTGGTCGCCGCGCTGGCGGTGGCACCGCTGCTGGCCGCGTGCGGCGGGGCGGCGGGTGGGGGCGCCGGCGGTGAGGTCACCATCTCCTTCGCCTGGTGGGGCAGTGACGGCCGGGCCAACATCACCAAGCAGGCCGTGGAACTGTTCGAGCGGCGCAACCCCGGCATCAAGGTGAACACCACCTTCGCCGCCTACAACGCCTACTGGGACAAGGTCGCCACGCAGACCGCGGGCGGCAACCCGCCGGACGTGATGACCATGGACACCCGCTACCTGTCCGAGTACGGCGAGCGGCGGGTGCTGCTGGACCTCAACGAGGGCGCGGGCAAGCAGGTCTCGCTGGCCGAGATCAACCCGGAGCTGGCCGCCACCGGCACCCTGAACGGCAAGCGGTACGCGGTGCCGTGGGCGCAGAACGCCTCCTCGCTGGTCTACGACCCG
The DNA here is from genome assembly GCF_053591555.1 of Crossiella sp. NPDC003009. Taxonomy (NCBI): domain Bacteria; kingdom Bacillati; phylum Actinomycetota; class Actinomycetes; order Pseudonocardiales; family Pseudonocardiaceae; genus Crossiella; species Crossiella sp. NPDC003009. Next base: position 72,159 of record NZ_JBSFUA010000001.1, read on the forward strand.
GCGGCCTACCAGGCGGCCGGGGTGGACATGAGCAAGCCGATGACCTGGGAGCAGTTCCGCGCCGCGGCCGAGAAGGTCAGCGCCGCCAACGGGTTCAACCGGCGCGGGGTGACCGACTTCGGCATCCTGGACAGCGCGCTGGAGATCTGGCTGCGGCAGAACGGCAAGACGTTCTACACCCAGGACGGCAAGCTGGGCTTCGGCGCCGAGGACCTGCGCCGGTTCTGGCAGCTGGCGAGCCAGTTCCGCACCAGCAAGGCCGGTTCGACCGCCGAGGTCACCGCCTCCAACAACACCTCGCCCGAGCAGTCCCCGCTCGGCAAGAAGCTCACCAGCGCCGAGTTCGCCTACGACAGCGTGTACCCCAGCTACGAGAAGGCGCACGGCTCACCGCTGATGGTCACCGCCTACCCGACCGACAACCCGGCTAGCACCGGGCAGTACCGCCGCCCGGCGATGTTCCTGTCCGTCTCGGCCAGGGGCAAGGCTCAGGAAGCCTCGGCCAAGCTGGTGCACTTCCTGATCAACGACCCGGAAGCGGGCAAGATCCTCGGCACCGACCGCGGCCTGCCGCCGAACCTGAAGATCCGGGGGCAGCTGGCCGCGGAGGCCACTGGCACCAACAAGACGGTCTTCGACTACGAGGCCCGCATCGAGAGCCGGCTCGGCCCGGCGCCCGCGGTGCCGCCCAAGGGCGCGGGCGCGATCCAGAAGCTGCTGCAGCGTTCCTACGAGGAGATCGCCTTCGGGCGCCTCAGCCTGGACGACGCGGTCAACCGGTTCATGTCCGAAGCGCAGAAGGACCTGAAGTAGCCCATGTCGCTCCTGCAGGAAACGCCACCGCCCAGCGCCGGCGCGCCGCCGGCCGCACGGGGCCGCCGTCCCCGTGTGCCCGGCCGGAGCCGGAGTCACCAGCCACAGGCCTACGTCTTCCTCACCCCCTGGCTGATCGGCGCCATCGGGCTCACCGTCGGGCCGATGATCGTCTCGCTGTACCTGTCCTTCACCGAGTACGACCTGTTCACCGAGCCCCGGTGGATCGGCCTGGACAACTACGTCCGGATGTTCACCGAGGACGACCGCTACCTCCGCTCGGTCCAGGTGACGCTGGTCTACGTGCTGGTCGCGGTGCCGCTGAAGATGATCGTCTCCCTGTTGGTGGCCATGGCGCTGAACACCAAGGTGGCCTCCAGCGGCTTCTACCGCGCCGCGTTCTACGCGCCCTCGCTGCTGGGCGCCAGTGTGGCGGCCGCGCTGGTGTGGCGAGCGATGTTCGCCGAGGGCGGCACGGTCAACGAACTGCTGGACTCGATCGGCCTGGAGACGCCGAGCTGGGTGGACGATCCGGGCTACACGATATGGGCGATCATCCTGCTCGCGGTGTGGCAGTTCGGCGCGCCGATGGTGATCTTCCTGGCCGGGCTCAAGCAGATCCCGCGTGAGCTGTACGAGGCGGCCGAGGTGGACGGGGCCAGCGCGGTGCGCCGGTTCTGGCACATCACGCTGCCGATGCTGTCCCCGGTGATCTTCTTCAACCTGGTGCTGGAGGCCATCCACGCCTTCCAGGTGTTCACCCCGGCCTTCGTCATCGGCGGCGGCCGCGGCGGACCGGCGGACTCGGCGCTGGTCTACACCCTCTACCTGTACCAGGCCGGGTTCGAGGACTTCGAGATGGGCTACGCCTCGGCGATGGCCTGGGCGCTGCTCGTGGTGATCGCGATCATCACCGCGGTGATCTTCCGCAGCGCGAAGCTGTGGGTGTTCTACGGAGACCGGTCATGAGGGCCAAGGCGGTGCTCTGGCACCTGGTGTGCCTTGCCGCTGTCGCGGTGGTGCTGTACCCGTTGGTGTGGCTGGCCTTCGCGTCGGTGAAACCGCCGGAGGAGGTGCTCTCCAGCCTGTCCCTGCTGCCCAGCCGGTTCGTGCTGGACGGCTACCGGCAGGGCTGGGAGGGCGCGGCCGGGATCGGGTTCGGCACGTTCTTCCTGAACTCCTTCATCGTGGCCTTCGCCTCCGTGCTGGCCAACGTGTTCTCCTGCACGCTGGCCGCCTACGCCTTCGCCCGGCTGCGCTTCCGGCTCGCCGGGCCGCTGTTCGTGTTCATGATCGCGACGCTGATGCTGCCGCACCACGTCACCCTGATCCCGCACTACGTGATCTTCCAGCAGTTCGGGCTGGTGAACACCTTCGTCCCGCTGGTGCTGCCGAAACTGCTGGCCACCGAGGCGTTCTTCGTGTTCTTGATCGTGCAGTTCATGCGTGGCATCCCGCGCGAGCTGGACGAGGCGGCCACCATCGACGGCTGCGGGGTCTACCGGACCTTCTGGCACATCGTGCTGCCACTGGCCAAACCGGCGCTGGTCACCACCTCGATCTTCACCTTCATCTGGACCTGGAACGACTTCTTCACGCAGATGGTCTACCTCAACGACGCGGAGAAGTTCACCGTCCCACTGGGACTCCGGCTGTTCGTGGACACCAGCAGCCAGTCCAACTTCGGCGCCATGTTCGCCATGTCGGCACTCGCGCTGGTGCCGATCGTGTTGTTCTTCCTGGCCTTCCAGCGGTTGCTGGTGCAGGGCGTGAGCACCAGCGGTTTGAAGGGGTGAGTGCGATGTGGCGGGACCGGCTGACCGAGTTCGCCGACTGCCTGCAGCTCGGGATCCTGGTGTGCGTGGCGGCCGTCCCGGTGGTCACCATCGGGCCGTCGCTGGCGGCGGGCTGCCAGGTGGTCCGCCGCTGGCGGGACGGTGACTCGCCGCCGCTGCTGCGCACCTTCGCCGCGGAGTTCCGCCGCCAGGCGGGCGGCGGGATCCCGTTCACCGCCGGGGTGCTCGCGGTGGTGCTGGCGCTGAGCGTGGACCTGGCGCTGCTGGGCCACGGCCTGCCTGGCGCACGGGTCCTCTCCGTCGCCCTGCCGGTGCTGCTGGCGGTGCTCCTGGTGGTCGCGGTGCGCACCTGCGCCCTGGTCGGCGCACAGCGGGGCTGGCTGGCCGCGGCGCGTGCGGCGGCCGACTTCAGCCTGAACCCCAAGGGATCCCTGCTGCTCGCCGCCGCGGTGGCCACCGCAGGGGTGCTGGTGTGGCTGCAGCCGCTGATGCTGCTGCTGGTCGGTGGGCCGCTGACGCTGGCCGCCGTGGGGACCACCCGATGACGCCCCGGGTGGTGGTCTTCGGCACCGCGGGATACGCCACCACGCACCTGCGCCGGGCCAGGGCCATGCACGAGGCGGGCGAACTCGTGCTGGCTGGCGCCTGCGACGTGCGGGATCCCGCCCCGGAGGCCAGGGAGCTGCTGCCACCCGGCGCGGTGTTCGCGGCCGAGGCGGCGGAACTGCTCCGGCGCACCACCCCGGACATCGCGGTGGTGGCCACCCCGCCGCAGACCCACCTGCCACTCGCGCTGATCGCGGTGGAGGCCGGCTGCCACCTGCTGGTGGAGAAACCGCCCGTGCTGGACCTGGCTGGGTTCGGCGAGCTGGCCGCCAGGGCCGAGCGCGCGGGCGTGCGGGTCCAGGTCGGTTTCCAGAGCTTCGGGTCCAGGGCACTGCCTGTGCTGCGCGAGGCGATCGGCGCCGGGGCGCTCGGCGAGCTGATCGGCATCGGCACGGCGGGCGCGTGGATCCGCCGTGATGCCTACTACGCGCGCAACCCGTGGGCGGGTCGCAGGCGGCTGAACGGGATGTCCGTTGTGGACGGTGCGCTGACCAACCCGTTCGCGCACGCCATCGCCACCGCGCTGCTGCTGACCGGCCGGGCCGACCAGCTCCCGGCGGAGATCGAGGTCGAGCTGCACCACGCCCGCCCGATCGAGGCCGACGACACCGCCTGCGCCCGGGTCCTGCTGCCCGGCGGCCCTCCCGTGGTCGCCGCGGCCACCCTGTGCGCGGAGCTGGAGAGCGCGCCCCGCGTCGTGCTGCACGGCAGCAGGGGCAAGGCCAGGTGGTGGTACAAGACGGACCTGTTGGCGCTCAACGGCGAACGCGTGCCACTGGGCACGCCGGTCGACCTGTTGCGCGACCTCGTGCGGCACGTCGGCGAGGGCACGCCACTGGCGGCGCCGCTGGACCAGACCCGGGCCTTCACCGCGTTCGTGCAGGCGGTGCGGGACGCGCCGGAGCCCAAGGCCATCGCGGCGGAGTGGGCCGAGCAGCTGGAGAGCGGGCCGGAGCGGCGCTACGCGGTGTGCGGGATCGGCGAGGCGATCGAGTCCGCGGCCGAGCGGCTGCGGCTGTTCTCGGAGCAGGGGGTGCCATGGGCGGGGTGAACGAGGCGGCGGAGGTGGCCGCGGCCACGGCGAGGGCCGAAACGGCCGGGGGAGTCGAGGTGATCGCGGCGGCCGGCACCGCCACGGCCGCCAGCGTGAGCGGCGCGGCGGGAGTTGTGCGGCTGGTCGTCGACGACGGCCAGGTGCGCGTCCGGGCGGGCGCGATCGACCTCGCCGAGTACGTGGTCACCCCCAGCAGCCCCCGCGCCGACTCACCCAAGCCCTATCTGCATCCCCTCCGCACCACTGCCGGCGAAGTGGTAAGCGCCTTCCGGCCGCACGACCACACCTGGCACAACGGGCTCCAGTTCACCGCGGCCAACCTCTCCGGCGAGAACTTCTGGGGCGGCCGCACGTTCGTCCGCGGCCAGGGCTACACAGACCTGGACAACAACGGCTCCATCCAGCACATCCGCTGGCACGAGGCCGGATGCGAGGACGGCCGCGCCGAGCTGGCGCACCGGCTGGAGTGGCTGACCCGGCGTGGCGAGTGCTGGCTGGTGGAGGACCGGTCCATCGAGGTGGACGAGGTCGACCCGCTCGACGGTTCCTGGTTGCTCACCTGGCGGACCCGGTTGCACAACACCAGCGGGCGGCGGCTGCGGTGGGGCAGTCCGGTGACGGAGGGCAGGCCGACCGCGGGGTACGGCGGATTGTTCTGGCGTGGCCCGCGGTCCTTCACCGGTGGTTCCGTGGTCACCGCCACCGGTGTGCACGACGACGAGGCCATGGGCGTGCGGGCGCCCTGGCTGGCCTTCACCGGCAGGCACGACGTGAGCCTGCGGCAGTCCACGGTGGTGTTCGTCGACTGCCCGGCCAACATCCGCTACCCGACGCCCTGGTACGTGCGCACCGAACCGTTCCCGGTGGTCAGCTTCGCCGCCACCTTCCACGAACCACTGTTCATCGAACCCGGCGCGACGCTCGAACTGACCCACCACGCGATCATCGCCGACGGCCACTGGGAACCCGAGCGGATCGAGCGCTACCTCGTGCTGCGGGTAGTTCCCCGCTGGGACAAGGAGAACGCCTGATGCTCAACCGGCTGCTGGCGGTCGTGACCGCCCTGATGCTGTTACCCGGGCCGGCCGGCGCCGGCGATTTCGAACACCTCGGCAGGCAGGTGGCCGGTCCGCGCGACGGCTGGGGCGCGGGCACCACCGGCGGTTCGGCCGCCACCCGGGACCAGGTCGCGTACGTGGACAACCGTGCGGAACTCGTGGCCGCGCTGGCCGGTGGCCAGAGCAAAATCGTCTACCTCCGCGGCACGATCGACGGCAACACCGACGACGCGGGTCGCTCGATCAGCTGCGAGCAGTACGCCGATCCCGGCTACAGCCTGCCCGCCTACCTCAAGCAGTACGACCCGGCGACCTGGGGCCGGGCCGAACCCTCCGGACCGCTGGAGGAAGCCAGGGCACGTTCCCAGGCCAACCAGGCCCGCCGGGTTGTGGTGCCGGTGGGATCCAACACCACGATCATCGGGCTCGGCGACGACGCCACCCTGCGCGGACTCACCCTGCGCGCCTCCGGTGCGCACAACCTGATCATCCGCAACCTGCGGTTCGAGGACGCGCACGACTGCTTCCCGCAATGGGATCCGACCGACGGGCCCACCGGCAACTGGAACTCCGAGTACGACAACCTGGTGCTGACCGGCGCCACCCGGGTCTGGGTGGACCGCTGCGAGTTCAGCGACGGCGGCAACACCTCGAAGCCCACCTACTTCGGCCGCGGGTACGAGGTGCACGACGGCCTGCTGGACGTGGTCAACGGCGCGGACCTGGTGACCCTGTCGTACAACCACTTCCACGACCACGACAAGGCCCTGCTGATCGGCAACACCGACCGCCCGGCGCACGATGCCGGCAAGCTGCGGGTCACCCTGCACCACAACCTGTTCGAGAACCTCGGTTCCCGCGCCCCCCGGGTCCGCTACGGACAGGTCCACCTGCACAACAACCTCTACGTCATCCCGGAGGCGGCGGGCTACGAGTACTCCTGGGGCGTCGGCGTGGAGTCCAGGATCTACGCGGAGAACAACTACTTCGAGACCGCCCGTGCGGTGTCCCCGGCCACCTTCGCCAAGTGGTGGAAGGGAATCGCGTTGCACGCCACCGGAACCGTGGCCAACGGGCGGGCGGTCGACGTGGTCGCGGCGCACAACGCCGCCTACGACCCTGATCTGGGCACCGACGTGGGGTGGACGCCCACCCTCGTCGCCCACCTGGACCCGGTCGGGTCCGTCCCCCGCCTGGTGCGGGACAAGGCGGGTGTCGGCCGGAACTGAAAACCCACCAGTACCAAAGGAGGTACTACGGTGTTCCCTGCAACACTCAAGAAACTGTCCACTGTGGCCGCTTCGGCGGTCGCCATGGCCGCCGCGGTCTCGCTCTCCCTGCCCGCGATCGCGTCGGCCGCGCCGTGGCCCAAGCCCACCAGTTCCCAGGCCGTGCCGAAGACGATCAAGGTCAACGGCACGTTCGACGGTGGTCTCACGCGGTTCTACGGCACCGGCGACCTCGGTACCGGTGGCGGCAGCGAGAACCAGGGCGCGATCTTCGAGCTGGCCGACGGTTCGGTGCTGAGCAACGTCGTGCTCGGCAGCCCGGCCGCCGACGGTGTGCACTGCCTCGGCACGTGCACGCTGCGGAACGTGTGGTGGGAGGACGTCGGCGAGGACGCCGCGACCTTCAAGGGCACCTCGGCCAACCAGACGATGACCATCGACGGCGGCGGCGCGCGCAAGGCCTCGGACAAGGTCTTCCAGCACAACGGTCCCGGCACGATGATCATCCGCAACTTCCAGGTCGAGGACTTCGGCAAGCTGTACCGGTCCTGCGGCGACTGCCGGGCGCAGCACAAGCGCTCGGTGGTGCTGGAGAACATCACCGCGGTCGTGCCGGGCAGCGCCCTGGTCGGCATCAACACCAACTACGGTGACACCGCGCGCTTCCGCAACATCACCATCGTCGGTGACAGCAACAAGAAACTGACGGTGTGCGAGAAGTACAAGGGCGTGATCAAGGGCCAGGGCTCGTCCAAGAAGATCGGTTCGGGCGCGGACGGCACGCACTGCCTGTACCAGTCCTCGGACATCACCTACAGGTAACCCCGGCCAGCTGAACCGGAGCGAGCCCGCCGAGGGGCGGTGGGCTCGCTCCAGCACATACTTGACACGATCTACAGTCGTGGCTATAAGAAAAGTATTCGGTCAAGGACCTGGTGATGGTGAGCTGGGAGTGATCGAGATGCGTGGCGTGAGCACCGGACGGGCCGGTTTCGCCGACCTCATCTGCGCCGACCCGGCCTGGCTGCACGCGGAGTTCGACGCCATCATCGCCGCCAACTTCGGTGTCGCGGCAGGACAGCCGCCGCTGCGCGGTTCGCCCCGTCCCGCACCGGAAGCCCGCGACCGGCCTGGTGACCAGACCCAGGGGCGCGGCCCGGCAGCACGGACATCTCCCGATGATCTCGCGCGGACGGCGCGCCGGGTCAGGGCTCGGGAGCGATCTCCTCCGCCGCGCGCGGTGTGGCCGTCGGAACAGGTGACCGGCCAGCGAAAGGAGGTGGTGTCAGGAGGTGTGACGGAACCGGCCCGCGAGCCTGCGGTGGCAGCCTTCGCCCCGCTTCGTTCGCCGGCATCCACCCGCGAGGAAGCCGGCCCGGCGTCTCGCGACGTGACCAGGCGAGGTACCCAGCAGCGCTCGCGGCGGTGGCCGTCGATCCCTCTGGTGCCGGTGTGACTCCCTTTGCTTCCGCTCGACAGCTGAGTCCGTCCTGCCCGCCACGGTGCGCGTTGCCGTGGCGGGCATCGCGCTGACCCGACTGGTGTGGAAGGAGACAGCGAGATGTTGATGCGTACCGCCCCGTCCCGCGGGCACGGGGCGGGAGCGGACACCAGGGCGGCAACGAACTTGCTGGCGAGCTCGCCGATCTTCTCCGCGTACCTGCTGAGGAACTCGATGTTCGCCTGGGCGATCTGGATCAACCACTTGCTGATGGCGTCAGTCATGTACGCCTCCCAGCGTGCGGTGGTCCGGTCAGCCTGGCCCGGAAGAGGGAGTGGCCACGGCAACCAACTGCCGCGCCTTTCCTGAGCCGCCCGAGAAGGTGGGGACCTGAAGGTGGTCAGGAAGCGGCGCACGGCCGGTCGGTGGCCGCCAAGGTGCCGCTGCCGTGATCGGTGTGCCGCGGGCGGCCGCCATCGAGCACGAACGGTTCCTCCGTCGTGCCGCAGCTGCAACTTCGACGGCGACGCCGCGACCGGCGGCGGTCGCTGCTCCAAATCGGTGATGCGGCAGGTGTCCCTTGACTTCATTGCGATGGCAACGATAGAAATAGTTGCTTTCCTGCGGAAGGAATGCGGCATAACGGGGGCGTTTGATTATCGCGACGAGCGCCATGTCGCTGCCTACTGCTCCGGGTGCCGGAAAAATCCATTAGCGAATCGCGGATGTTTGTTCAAGGGGGAAAAGTGTCATCTGTTCGTGCGTCGTTGGCTGTGGTCACCATGTCCGCAGCCGTTGCGCTCGCGTTACTGACCGCTCCGACTTCTGTTGCTTTCACCAGCGATGCGAGCACGACCGCGGCGCATCCGCCCACTCGGGGCACGAAGGCGCCGCCGTGGCTGAGGAACGTGCACAGCGGACAGTGCCTCGCCATCCCGAACGGAGATCCCGCGGACGGGCTCGGCGCGATCCAGTATCCCTGTGACCAGGCAGAGAGTGACAAGTACTGGTTCTTCGATCCGGCCCCGGACGAATACACGATGCTGCGCAACGAGCGCACGAACAAGTGTTTGGCCATCGCGCAGGGCAATCCGGCAGACGGAGTCCCGGTCATCCAGTTCGAGTGTCACGAAGAGTGGACCGATCAGCACTGGAAGTCCAATGCCATTGGCGAGGACGCCTTCGAGATGCGCAATCGAGTCACCGGCAAGTGCGTCACCGTCCGCGATGGCAGTGTCAGTGACGGGGCGCCGGTGATCCAGCAGGGTTGCCTCAACCAGACCTATCAGCACTGGTACCAGTAGTCCCGTCCTGGTCTGGCTCGCCGGCGCGACGATGAATTAGCGTGAATTCATCCAAGGCGGAGCTGTTAGTGTGCGTCCGTTCCCTCGAGAACTGGAGCGCTCCGCCATGAAGTACACCGTCTCGATGGAGATCGCCCTGCCGCGGGAGCGGGTGGTCCAGCTGCTCGCCGACCCGGAACACCTGCCGAAGTGGCTGCGGGGCCTGGTGCTGCACGAGCCGCTGAGCGGGGTGCACGGGCAGGTTGGCACCACGTCGCGAGTGGTGCTGCAGACCGGGCAGCAGAAGATGGAGTGCACCGAGACCATCACCCGCCGGGAACTGGTGGACCTGGACGGGATGGGCGTCGTCCATTACGAACGCGAGATCGTCGGCAACGGCATGTGGAGCGCCGCGCGCGAGCGCCTGACCCAAACCGGCCCGGAGACGACGCTCTGGGTGAGCGAGAACGAGTACCGGTTCAGCAGCCTGCTGATGCGGCTGGTGGGGCTCCTGATGCCCGGCACCTTCCGCAAGCAGTCGCTACAGCACATGCGGGACTTCAAGGCCTTCGCCGAGCACGGAAAGGACGTCCGCGAGGCGAAGGGCTGAACCGCGGTCTCGACCAAGGCCGGACCGGCTCGTCTTCGACTGCCGCATCGCGGGTCCGAGCAGCTGTCCGATAGGAGCGTGAAGCTGTCCGACTGACGGCAGCGTGCCATGTGGTGCTCGGGCGAGGATCTTCTCAGCAACCACGACAGAGGAGACGCCACATGTTGATCGCCACCGTAGACTTCAGCACCGCGCCCGCCGACCGGGCCGCCGCGCTCGCCCAGTTCGACGCCGAACGGGACCGGGTGCGGGCCATGCCGGGCAACCGCGACTTCCGGGTCTTCGCCTCGCGGGAGGACGAAGGGCAGATCACCGTGCTGCACGAGTGGGTGGACGAGGAGTCCTTCCGCGGCTACCTGGCTTCGGAGTCCTTCGCCAGCTTCGGCGCGGTGGTCCGGCCGCTCACCGTGGGGGCGCCGGTGAGCCGGCGTTTCCTGGCCGAGCCGGTCGAGATCGGATGACGGCCAAGGCGTACAGCTTTGTGCGGGAGGTCGAGGCCGGTCCCGAACGGGAGCTTCGCACCGACCGGCACTACCTGCTGTACGCCTCGGCCGGGGCCCTGCGGCTGACGGCGCAGGGCCAGGTGTGGCTGCTGCCGCCGGCCAGGGCCGCGCTGGTGGAGGCGGGGCGGCCCATCCAGGTGAGCATTCCGCGGCCGGTCCGGACGGCCTCGGTGCTGTTCGACACCGGGTTCGCCCCGCCCCCGCCCGCGCCGCTGACCGTGTTCGACCTCAGCCCACTTGCCCGGTGCCTGGTGGCCGAGTGCGGCGCGTGGGGCGATCCCGACGCGGTCCTCTCGCCCTACGCCGAGACCATGTTCGCCGCGCTCGCGGCGGTGACCTGGCGGCTGGCCGAGCAGCCGAGCCCGGTCACCATCCCGGCCGGGCGTTCGCCGGAGCTGCGGTTGGCGCTGCGGCTGACCGAGGCGCGGCTGGCTGAGGAAGTGCGCTTCGAGGAGGTGGCGGCGCAGGTGGGGCTGGCGCCGCGGTCGCTGGCCCGCCGCTTCGCCGAGGAGACCGGGACGACGTGGCGGGCGGTGCTGCGGCGGATGCGGCTGGCGCGCGCGATCGAGGAGCTGGTGGCCGGTGACGACCCGGTGACCGAGGTGGCGTTCCGGGTCGGCTACGCGTCCCTGTCGGCGTTCAACGCGGCCTTCCTGGAGCTGACCGGTCGCACCCCGACGGAGTACCGGGTCAGCTGCCGGGGCTGAGGTACGTTGGCCTGATGCCCACCGGAAGGGACCCACCATGTCCAAGCCGCTTGACGACGCCGCGTTGGCAGCCGTGCTCCTCCGTCCCCTGCAACCGGCCCAGGTGACGCTGGCCGAGTACGACCCGGACTGGCCGCGGCGTTATGCACGACGGGCCGGAGAACTCCGGGAAGCGTTGGGGGACAGGCTGCTTTCCGTCGACCACATCGGCTCGACCTCGGTGCCGGGACTGGCCGCCAAGCCGGTCGTGGACATCATGGTCAGCGTCGCCGACCCCGAGGACGAAGCCGCCTACCTCGCCGAGCTGACCGCGCTGGGCTACCGGCTCAGCGCCCGCGAACCCGGACACCGGTGCCTGCGCGGGTTCGACCCCGAGGAGCCGGTGAACCTGCACGTCTACGCGCCCGGGCACGTGGAGCTGGCGCGGTGCCTCGCCTTCCGCGACCGGCTGCGCGCGAGTGCGGCCGACCGGGAGCGGTACGAGGCGGTCAAGCGCGAGCTGGCGCGGCGGGAGTGGCGCGACATGAACTACTACGCCGAGGCCAAGCGCCCGGTGATCTTCGAGATCCTGGCCGCGGCGGGCTGGCAGGAGCCCGCGGAGTCCTAGACCGGGTCTGGCCAAGCTCGCATGGCCAAGTCCACGACCTGCTCCAGCTCGCTACGGGACGCTCCATCCCGCGCCTGCTGGCTCATGCCTTGGATGATGGACGCGTAGAAGGCCGCGAGGCCTGCGGCGTTCGTCTCCGGGGGCAGGCGTCGCGCCTCGACGTCCTGGCGGATGCGGGCCGCGATGGCCGCCTTCCCCGCCTCGCGCATCGCCCGAAGCTCCAGTTCCACCTCGTGCGACTCGGGTCCGCAGTTGGTCGCCGCGGTGACGATCATGCAGCCCGGCGGGTGGCGGGCGTCGGTGTAGTCCGTCGCCAGCTGGCGGAGCATGTCCTGTATCGCCGTGCGCGCGTCCGGGGCCTCTGGTGACAGCACTCTGCCGTGGGTGCGCTGGTACAGCCGCACCGCTTCCTCGAAGAGCCGCCGCTTGTCGCCGAAAGCCGCGTACAGGCTGGGTGGGTTGATGCCCATGGCCTTGGTCAGCGCGGCCACCGAGGTCGCCTCGTACCCGTGCGACCAGAACTCGCGCAGCGCCGTGGCCAGGGCCTTGTCGCGGTCGAAGGCGCGGCGGGACCGCGTTGCGGAGGGGCGGTTCTGGGTCACAGGGACATGGTAGCCGGACTGTAGCGATCGCTAAAGATCCGTGCTACGGTCTGCGTCGTTCCCCAGTTGTAGCGATCGCTAAAGGAATCCTTCATGACCACAGCGACCTCGTACGCGCGCACTGTCCGCGGCTCCGGCCCCGGCCTGCTCCTCGCCCATGGCGCCAGCGGAGGCATCGAGGCCAACTACGGGCCGATCCTGGACGGGCTCGCCGCCCGGCACACCGTTGTCGGCGTCGACTACCCCGGTTCCGGAGCCACGCCGGCCACGCAGAACCCGCTGGAGCTGGACGAACTGGCGGACCAGCTGGTCGCGGCGGCGGACGCGGAAGGGCTGGACACCTTCGCCGTCTCCGGGTTCTCGCTGGGGGGCCCGGTCGCCATCCGGGTGGCCGCGCGCCATCCGGAACGCGTCACCGCTGTTGTCCTGAGTGCCACGTTCGCCCACCTCGACACCCGCACCGAGCTGGCCATCGACATCTGGCACGAGCTCATGGCGACCGGGCAGCACCACCTGGTGGCCAAGTACGCGACCCTGCTGGCCCTGGGCGCGCCCACGCTGAACTCCCGCACCCTCGAGCAGGCCCTCGCCATCGCCGACCAGACCGCCCAGGGCATCTCCGCCGGCATGGTCGCCCAGATCGACCTGGTCGGCCGCGCTGACGTGCGCGCGGACCTCGCCGCGATCACCGTGCCGACGCTCGTGATCGTCACCGCGGACGACGACCTCGTCCCGGTCGCGCTCCAGCGCCGGCTGGCGGCCGGCATCCCGGGCGCGCGGACGGCGGAGATCGCCACCGGGCACCTGCCCTTCGCCGAGCAGCCCGGGCAATGGCTGAAGCTGATCACCGACTTCCTTGGCCACACGGCCCGGTGAACGCGGGCTACCGCCGCCCGAAGCCGATCAACGTCGTGGCGTCCAGCTCGGTCACGCCCTCGGCGCGCAGCGAGGCCAGGTAGCGCTGGCGGACGTCCGCCACGACCTCGGCGGACAGCTTCGCCAGCGCACCGCGGAAGCCGGAACCCAGGATCACCAGCCACGCCACCTCGGGGGTCATCGTCAGGCGCTTCTCCTCGGTGGTGACCTCGACCTCGCGCAGGCCGCGTTCGGTCAGCCAGGCCGCGAAGCTGTCGGCCTGGTTGACGCGGTCGATCAGGTGCGGTGGGCGTGGCGCCGCGGGTTCGGTGTTCGTGGCCTCGGCGATGGCGCGGCCGAGATGGCGACCGGCGGCGGCCATGGCATCGCCGCGCCAGATGGTGAAGACCACCCGGCCGCCGGGGCGCGCGAGGCTGATCAGGTGGTCGGTGCCGGCGGTCATGTCCGGGAAGAAGAAGATGCCGAGGGCGCACTGGACCACGTCGTAGTCCGCGGTGGCCCACGTGGTCACGTCCGCCTGGTGGCGGTGCAGCTGGGGCAGCCCGGTGGCCAGCCTGCCGAGCTCGGCGAGCAGGGGACCGGACATGTCGATGGCGTCGACGAGGCCCTCCGGTCCGACCGCCCGTGCCGCGGGAATGGCGGAAGCGCCGGTGCCGCAGCACGCGTCGAGCACGCGTTCGCCGGGGACCGGTGCGGCGACCCCGACCATGGCGGCGCCGATGGGGTTCCACAGGTGGCGGCCAAGAGCGGTGAAGTCGGCCGCGGCCGCGTCGAAGGCGGCGCGGAAATCGTTCTGTCGAGTGTCAGCCATGAGGTAATGATCCATTTCTGGCCGGCGCGGTCCCCACCGTGGCGGCGGCGGGGACCGCGGGCAGCCGGTTAGGCGGGCAGGCCGGTGAGCTCGTTCGGCACGGCGGGCAGCGCGCCGGTCACGGTCTTCGCACCAGAGGCGAGGTCGACCGCGTGGATCTCCTTCTTGCCAGGATCGGTGACGTAGGCGGTGCCGCCCCTGACGAAGATGGTCGGACGCGGCTGCTGCCACTCCAGCGGCTCCTGCCAGGAACCGAGCACCGGGATCTTGCGGGTCACCACGCCCGCCACCGGGTCGATCACGTGGATCTGGCCGTCGGTGCCCAGCACCAGGCCCTCGCCCTGCGGGCCGCGGGCCAGCGAGCGGAAGGAGTAGCTCGCGCCGAGGTCCACGTGCCGGAGCGTCGCCTTCTCGGTGTCGATCAGCGACACCCTGGTCGGGCGCTCCAGCTCCGCGTCCTTGTCCACCTTGTAGTCGCCCAGGGTGATCGGCGAGTTCTCCGCGCCTGCCTGGTTGCCGATGCGCCCGTACGGGTCGGGGCTGCTGACCTTGGTGATGGCGCCGTTGCGGTAGATCAGCACGCCGGTCTGGCAGCCGATGACCACCGCCTCACCGCGCGCGGCCGCTTCGCCGTGCACGCCGGGGCACTGCTCGTTGCGGGCGATCTCCTTGCCGTCCTTGTCCAGCACCACGATCCCGGGACGGGCGTCCTCGTTGCCGATGGTGGTGACCAGTTCGCCGTTGGCCAGCTGGACCGCGACGCCGTGGTGCGCCTGCGGGGTCCGGTGCTTCGGTGCGGGAATCTTGCCCGCGCCCAGTGCGGCGGGCTCGACCACGGTGACCTCGCCGGTGCCGTCGGCGAAGAGCACGGTCTTGCCCGCGTGCCGCACCACGTGTCCCGGCTTGGCCGCCTTGACCTCGATGTCGGTCAGCACCGCGCCCTTGGCGTCGAGCACCCGGAAACCGGTGGCGGTGGAGACCAGCACGTGCCGGTCGTCCCCGGCGGGGTTGAGCCGGTTGAAGCCCTCCAGCTTGATGTCCTTGGCCACCTTGAGGGTTGTGCCGTCGAGCAGCTGGATCCCGCCGTCGTAGGTGACCGCGATCGGATCGGTCACCACGGCCTCGGGCTGCGCCGCGGCGTTGGTCTGCGGCGGCGCGGCGGGCTCGGTGCCGCAGGCCGACAGGGCGAGCGCGGCCACCGCGGTGAGCGCGGCGCCCCGGGCGGTCGATCGCCGGGGGAGAAGCGGTGTTGCCATGTTCCTTGCACCTTTCGTCAGGTCCATTTGTTCTGCCGTCCCCGGTGGTCAGGGCCGCGTCAGGCTGGTCGCGATCGCCTCGGTGTTGGCGCGCATCATGTCCAGGTAGGTCGGCGCCCCCTGGCCCGGTTCGGTGAGCGACTCGGTGAACAGCGGCGTCACCGCCACGTGCAGCCCGGCCTGCTCGGCCAGCACCCGGGCGAGCCGGTCCGGCTGGGAGGAGTCGGCGAAGATCGCGGGCACCCCGGCCGCGCGGACGGCATCGGCCAGTGCCTTGAGGTCGGCGGCGCTGGGTGAGGCCAGCGTGGTGCCGCCGGGGATGACCGCGCCGATGATCTGGAAGTCGAACCGCTGCGCGAGGTAGCCGAAGACGTGGTGGTTGGTCACGAGTTTCCGGCGCTGCGGCGGGATTTCGGCGAACCGGCGGCTCATCGTCGTCTCGACCGCGCCGATCTCCTCTCGGAGGCGGTTGGCGTTGGCGCGCACCACTTTCTCGTCCACGCCGCGCACGTGCGCGATGACCTCCTCGGCGATCACCGTCACCGCCTCGCGCACCCGGCCGGGGTCGGTCCAGAAGTGCGGGTCGGGCTGCCCGGCGTTCTCCCCGCCGGAGTAGCTGATCGGGTTGACCCGCTCGCCCACCGGCAGGGTCGCCACCCCGCTGCGCTCGGCCGCCTGCACCGCGCGCAGCACACCCTCCTCCAAGCCGAGTCCGTTGTGCACGACCAGACCCGCGCGCTCCAGCTGGGCCGCCTGCTGGGCGGAGATGCCGAAGGAGTGCGGGTCGGCGTTCGGTTTCATCAGCACCGTCACCGCGGCCTGGTCGCCCACCACGGTGCGGGTGAGGTCGCCGAGGATGTTCGTGGTCACCACCACCGAGGAGCGGTCACCGCCCGAGCTCGCGCAGCCGGTGAGCAGCAGCACCGCCGCGAGAGCCGCCGAGAGCAGGGCGCGGCTCACCGGCCCGTCTCCACGATGTGGCTGGCCTTGCCGCTGACGGTCAGCGTCCTGGCGCGGCGCAGGTTGTCGTTGTAGTCGATCTCGTACACCTCTCCCGAGCTCGGGTTGTTGACGTAGGCGCGGGTGGTGTCGACCTGGATGCCCGGGGTGGCGAGGGCGGTCGCCTCCGGCGGCATCAGCTGGGTGCGCGCCTGCTCCGCGCCGGTGGCGGCGTCGAAGGCGCGCAGCACCCCGTCCCTGGTCAGCGCCAGCACCGGAGCGCCCTCGCCCACGGCGTTCACCGCGGCGAGTGGACCGGTTTCCACCTGCCGCCAGGTCCGGCGGGCGGCGTCGAGCACCCACACGGCGCGTTCCCCGGCCGGGGCGGCGAGGGTGGCGCTGCCCGGCCGGTGGGTGAACCGGGTGGCGCGTTCGGCCGGGCCGACCTGGCGCGGGTACGGGATCTTCTCGCCGGTGAACGTGCCGTCCTTCTCGGTCACCAGCAGCGCCCCGTCCGCGCAGCCGAAGACGACCCCGCGCCGGGTGACCGCCTGTCCCTGGAGCTCGGGGCAGGCTGTGGCGATCTCGGCGACCGGCTTGCCCTGCCGGTCGTGCACCCGGACGCCGCGCGCGTGCCGCTGCCCCGGATCGGCCACCGAGGCCAGCACGCGCTCGCGGTAGGGCACCGCGGTGCTCAGGTGCGCGGGGCGGACGATCTTGCCCAGCTCGGCCACGGAGCCCTTGTCCAGCTTCGCCCGGTCGAGCAGAGTTGTGGTGCCGTCGGGGAAGGACACCGCCGAGACCACCGGATCGCTGACGGCGGCCAGCGGCTCCTTGCCCGGCAGCGCACCGACCTCGCGGGCCGGAGCGCGGTAGTAGTGCACGTGGTCGCCGTGGTCGACCATCCAGGAACCGCTGTCGACCACCCGCACCGACTCGTCCCGGCCGGTCAGGTAGCCGAACCGGCCGTCGCCGATGATGCCCCGCACGCCGTCCACCCGACCGGCGGGCACCACCTTCTCCGTGATCAGGTCGAGCACGTGCACCGCGCCGGTGTCCGCGTCGGCCACGACCAGCCTGGACTGCGCCTCGGCGGTCTCCTCGGCGCCTTCGACGTAGCCGTGCGGCGCGTCCCCGGCGGGATCGCTGGTCTCCGGCCGCGCGCCACAGGCTGCCAGCAGCAGGGCGGCGACGGCGAGCAAGCCTGCGCTGCGGCAGGTCCTCAGTGTCATGGTGAACGCTCGATCTCGGTTGGGGGACAACGGATGTGCGGGCTCAGCCGCGGGCCGGCCGGAGGGCGGAGAGCCCGGCGGAGAGGAAGAACAACAGGACCGCGCTGACCGCGATGCTCGCGCCGGCTGCGGTGCCCCCGTGCCAGGAGACGAGCAGCCCGATGAGGGTGGCCAGGCTGCCCAGCAGCGCGGCCAGCAGCATGATCGTGCTGATCCGCCGCGCCCAGAACGTTGCGGCCGCCGCGGGCGCGATGAGCAGGCCGAAGACCAGCAGCGTGCCGACCACCCGGAAGGAGGCGACGATGGTCAGCGTCACCAGCGCCAGCAACAGCGCGTTCGCCAGCCCCGGACGCAGGCCCAGGGTGCGCGCCTTGCGGGCGTCGAAGGTGAGCGCGACGAAGGACCGGTGCCCCAGCGCGGCCACCACCGCCACCAGCGCCAGCGCCGCGGCCAGGCCTGCCAGGTCACCCGCGCCGACCGCGAGCACGTCGCCGAAGAGGAACCCGGTGAGGTCGACCGCGAAGGACCGGGAGTGCGAGACGATGATCACCCCGGTGGCGAGCATGCCCACGAAGAGCAGCCCGATGCCGGTGTCCTGGGACAGCCGCCGGGAGCGACCCAGCGCGGTGAGGCCCAGCGCCATGACGCCGGCGCTGAGCAAGGCCCCGATCACCAGGTTCACCCCGGCCAGCGAGGCGAGTGCGATCCCAGGCAGCATCCCGTGCGAGAGCGCGTCGCCGATGAAGGCCATGCCGCGCAGCACCACCCAGGTGCCAACGATTGCGCAGGCCACCGAGACGAGTACCCCGGCCACCAGCGCCCGCTGCACGAACGACACCTCGAAGGGGATGAGCAACCAGTCCACGCCGGTCACTATAGTGACAACGATTTTCATTCCAAAGAGTGGTGGGCATGAACGAGTACGCGACGGCGGTCACACTGCGTGAAGTCAGCGCCAGCTACGGGCGGCAGGAGGTGCTGCGCGGGATCACCGCGGTGGTGCCGGAGGCACGGGTCACCGCGATCGTCGGCCCGAACGGGGCCGGGAAGTCCTCCCTGCTCAACGTGATCGCGGGCGTGCTGCCCACGACCTCGGGCGAGGTGGCGACCACCGATTCCGGCCGCCCCGCCTACGTGACCCAGCACAGCGAGGTCTCCGACACCCTGCCGATCACCGTGCGCGCCGCGGTGACCATGGGGCGGTGGGCGCACCGGCGCCCGTGGCACCGGCTGACCAGGCAGGACCGGGAGGTGGTCGAGGAATGCCTGGCGCGGCTGGACATCACCGCGATCGCCGGCCGCAGGCTGGGCACCCTCTCCGGCGGGCAGCGCCAGCGCGCGCTCGTCGCCCAGGGCTTGGCCCAGCAGTCCGACCTGCTGCTGCTCGACGAGCCGTCCGCGGGCCTGGACCTACAGGCCCAGGCCCGCATCGAGGACGCGCTCGACGAGGCCCGCCGCGAGGGCGTGACCGTGCTGCGCGTCACCCACGACCTCACCGCCGCCGGCCGCGCCGACCACTGTCTGCTGCTCGGGGCGGGCGCGCTCGTCGCGGAGGGGCCGCCGAGCACGGTGCTGACCCCGGAGCGGGTCGCCACGGCGTGGGGCGTGCCGCAGGTTCGGTGATCATGGCGTGGCGAGGGGGGTCTCCCCGAGTAGCCGGACTCCGTTCGCCGACGAGCGTCGCACCGCGTCAAAGCCCTCCTCGACCAGGTGCCGCTCGTAGTCCCGCACTACGTCCACCAGCGAGGTGCCTGGGGCGGCGCAGGCCAGTGCGGCGGAGAGCGCGGCCGCGTCCCGCAGCGCCATGTTCGCGCCGGCGCCGGCCGCCGGACTCATCGCGTGGATGGCGTCGCCGAGCAGGGTGACGTGCGAGCTGGCCCACGGCGACAGCGGAACGCTGCTGCGCACCGTGATCGGGTACAGCGTCGAGGTGTCCCATTCGGTGACGATGCGCCGCAACAGGGGATGCCACCCGGTGATCTGGTCGAGCACGACCTCGCGCAGCCGGGTGCCCGCCGCCGTGCGCAGGTCCTCCTCGGACAGGCCCAGCGACTCGCGGCGCCGCCCGAACATGACCGCGAGACTGTCCGGCGGCAGCTCCAGCCGGGCCGCCGCCGCACGTGGTCGTGCCCGGTACTCCACCGGCGCGATGCCGAGGAACCGTTGCCCCGGCCCGGAAACGGAGTTGAAGACGCTGATCATCGCGGGCGGCAGGGCAGCGCGCAACGCCGGTGTCAGCGGCACTCGCCCGTAGATCAACCGCACCCCCGAGTCGACCACCCGGGCCTGCGGGAGGCGCTGCGCCCGGATCACCGACCCGATGCCGTCCGCGCCCACCAGCAACGTGCCCTGCCTGGCCGAGCCGTCCTCGAAGTGAGCCGTGACCACCTCCCCGTCGGTTCGATAGCCCACACACCGGCGGCCGAACTCCACGACCTCGTCCAGCCCGCGCAGGAGCACCTGGCGCAGGACATGCCGGTCGAGCACGACGTGCGCCGGCAGCACGCCCGAATCCGCGGCCAGCTCGAACACCGCGGTCTGCCGCAACTGCTCGTCGAAGCCGGTCACCCGCGGTGCCGGACGGCCGGCGATCGCCCCGATGAGCGCGAACAGCTCCGGCGGCAGGCTGGCGGCGAGTGCCCTGCGGCCCTGCGCGTCGAGGTGCAGCCGATGCCCCTGCGCGCGGACCACCGGTGCGGCGTCGCGTTCGTAGACGGCGACGCTGACTCCCGCGCGGCGCAAGCCCTGCGCCAGACAAAGACCGCCGAGACCGGCGCCGATCACGATCACATGCTGAGTCAAGACAGACCTCGCCAGAGTCGAGTACCGACTCCCACCTCCCCGCCACGGTGCGGCGGGGAACCCATCAGCGAGGCCAAAGCCCTTGAGGACTCAGCGAGCCCTCCGGTGAGAAGACGCCGCGAGCATACCGAAACTGTCAGCGCGAGGAGCGGGGCCGCGCTGGCAGGTTGCTGCCACCGTCGGCACTGCCCGCGCTTGTGGGTGTACAAGCAAGCGATGATCGCGCGATTCTCACCATGAGGTAGGTCCATGTTTGGCAAGCGGAGGCGGCGGCGTGCGGCATTCGAGAAGTTGATGGCCGCACTGGAAGACCGCACGGCCGAGCTGATCTTGACTTATGTCGCAGGCAAGTGGAATCAGGCGCTGGCGCTGGCGAGGGTGCTCGAGGAAGACTTGAAGCCTGTTGCCACCGTGCCGAGAATGGAAATATGCCTGTACCACGTCGAGTCGATTCAGCTGCGCATCGCCTTCGCGCGTGACGACGTCGACCTTGTGGGGGCCATTGCGCGCAAGGTCCATAATCCGGAGGTGTCGCGACTGGCCTTCGATGCCGTGCGGAAGTCGCTTAATCATCACAACCCGGGTCGGATATTTCGCGAAATCGAACGAGATATCAGTACGGCAAGCAATGCTGAGGGGCAGATCATGCGGATGCGGAATCCGGACCCAAGCTTGATCGGCACCAAGTTCTTTCCCAACCTCTATGTGCCTGGACAAAGTGACCAGGAGTAACCGGTGACCATGTGGCTCCTCATCGGCGCGGCGGTGGTGCTCCTGCTCGCGGTGCTCGCCCGGCGCTGGATCATCCGCCTGCTGGTCGCCCACGCATCCATGCGCAACGACGGCATCGGCCACTACCTCCGCCTGACCAAGACGGTCGCGCGCTTCGTCCATCCGGTCCGCCTCACCGGCGCCGGCGGCGCGGCAGACCGCTTCGACCTGTCGCTTCTCGGCAGGCGACCCGGACTTGACCTCTGTGGGGTACCGGCCGCCGAGCTGGCCTCGCTCAGCCGGCGGTCCTACCTCCTCGTGCACCCGGCTCACCTGGAGTTCTGGCAAAGGTCCGGACTGAGCTTTCGGCGCGTGGCCGCCTTTCCCAGAGAGAAGTTGCACCGCATTCAGGTGATCCGGCACGACCCCGACGGCATCGGAGTGATCGACGACGTGTACCGGGGCATTCACGGCACCCTCGAGGTCTTCGTCACGCGCACGATCCGCCTCTACTTCTTCGTCCTTGCCCGACCCGATCCCCGTGCGCCAGGCCTTGGTCAACACCTCGGCCGACCACAGTGGTACTGATCTCAGGGGTAGCCCGGCCGGCCAACGGGTAGTCGAGCAGCGTGGAGGCTCACTCCAATGCGCGAAATCGACGAAGGCGGGTGGGTGATGTCAGCACAGTCGTGGAGCCCGGCTCCCACTGGACCGAACCCCAGCGGCGCGACCCACGACCTGGACGCGGTCCCGAACAGGGACATCCGCCGTCTGGTCCGCGGCCTGTTGGCCAGCCACAACGGGCTCATCGTCGACGACGCCGTCCTGGTGGCCGACGAGCTGGTCAGCAACGCCCACCGGCACGGTGACGGCCCGCGCACGTGCCGGATCACCCTGGTCAACCAAGGCCGCTGCTTGCGGATCGAGGTGGCCGACACCTCCCCGCACCTGCCCAGGATCCGGACTCCAGACCGCTTCGGCGGGCGAGGGCTGGTGCTGGTCGACCGGCTCGCCTCCGCCTGGGGCGTGTTGCGGCACGCTCACCACAAGACCGTCTGGGCTGAGCTGGCGCTGGATCATGCGGGCAGCAGCGGCCACGCCGCGCACCTGGCCGCGGCCTCGGACTGGCCTCGGCGGAGTTGACCTCATCGCGCTGTGACCTGCTGAGACCGGTCACCGATCCGGTATGGTCCAGCCGTGGGTCATCCGCCGCACGCCGAGCCGTCACCACCGGGGCTGGACATCGTCCGCCATGTGGTGGCCGGAACCGTGGTCATCTCGGTTGTCGGCGACGTCGACACCGACACCGCGCCGGCGCTGCACGCCGCGGCAGCCAGCGCCATCGACGACACCACGGGCGAGGACTGCATCCTGGACCTGACCGAGGTCACCTTCCTCAACTCGGCAGGCCTCACGGCCCTGGTGGAGGCCACCGCCCGTGCGGAAGCGCGACGGGAACCGCTGCGCATCGTGGTGGACTCCAACCGCCCGGTCATCCGGCCGATCGAGCTCACCGGCCTTGACGAGCTACTTCGGCTGTACCACACAGTCGAGGAAGCCCTGACAGCCGGAAACCAGTCGCACCACGAGAGCTAGTCCCGCTGGCCCCGCCTTACCTGGGCCGGTCGGCGCGCAGTGCCAGCTGGGTGCGGTTGGCACACCGCAACCGCGTCATGAGCCGGGACACGTGCCCTTTCACCGTGCCCTCGCTCAGATACAGCCGGGTGGCGATGTCGGCGTTGGACAGTCCTTCGGCCAGCAGCGCGAGCACGGCACGTTCCCGTTCGCTGAGCGCGTCCAGCTCCGGGTCGGAGCGCCTCGGTGGTTCGCCGGAGCGATGCCTGCGCAACCGGTCCAGCGCTTCGGGGGAGAGCACCGACGCGCCGGTCGCCGCGGCCAGCACCAGCGGCACCAGCTGCGCCGGCGGGGTGGTCTTGAGCAGGAAGCCGTGCGCGCCGGCATCCAGCGCGGCCAGCACGTGCTCGTCGGTGTCGAAGGTGGTCATCGCGACCACCACGGGCGGATCGGGCAGCGCGCTGATCTCGCGGGTCGCGCTGATCCCGTCCAGCCCCGGCATGCGCAGGTCCATCAGCACCACCGCGGGCCGGTGCCTGCGGACCGCCGCGATGCCCGCCGCGCCGTCGTGGGCCACCGCGACCACGGTGATCTCGCCGGTGGCCGAGAGGATGGTGCGCAGGAACTCACAGACCATGGGCTCGTCATCCACCACCACGACCGGCACCGGTCCGGGATGCGTGCTCACCGCTGGTCCACCGTCCCCGCAGAATCTCGCTCATCGGGCTCGGCAGCGCCGCCCATGGGCAGGCTGACGCGCAGAGCGTAGCCACCCTCCGAAGTGGGCCCGTGCTCGCAGGTCCCGCCGAGCACGGCCACGCTCCGGTCCAGGCCGGTCAGTCCGCGACCGGAGCCAGGGTTGGGGCCGGCTCCGCCGAGTTCGTTGCGCACCAACACTTCCACGGTGTCACCGATGGTGATCCGCACCTGCGCAGGCGCCCCCGGGGCGTGCCGTCTGGTGTTGGTCAGTCCTTCCCGCACCACCTGGTCCACGGTACGGGCCAGGGCGGGGGGCAGCCGGTCGAGACCACCGGTGAGGTCCAGTCGCACGTCCTGCCCGGCGGCACGCGCGTCGGCCACCAGCGTGTGCAGTGTCGATGTGGCCGGCTCGGGCGGGCCGAGCAGGTCGAGCAGCTTGCGCAGCTCGGCCAGGCCGTCGTTGCCCAGCCGGCTCATCCGCTCGGCGGCGGCGCGAGCGTGCGCCTCGGCGGCGGTGACGGTCAACGCGTTGGCGTGCAACACCAGCAGGGTCAGCACGTGCCCCAGACTGTCGTGGATCTCCGCGGCCAGCCGTTGCCGCTCCTGTTCCCTGGCCCGCCTGGCCACCTCGGCCCGGTCCCTGGCCAGCGCGGCCACCCGGTCCCGCCGGGCGCGCTGCAGCCTGGCAGCCAGACTGACCGCCACGCCACCCAGGATCGGAGTGGCCGTGCTGGCCAGCAGGTTCAGCACGGACGGGCCCGCGCCGTCCAGCATCGTGTGCACGACCGCGGCCAGCGGATAGCCGAAGGCGAACGCCGCGGCGATCCGCAGCTGGCGCGGGGTGCGCGCGTGCTCCACGGTGAGCACCGTGGCCCAGGTCAGGGCGAGCGGGACCCACGGCACGCCCTGGGCGATCAGCAGCGGTCGCCACGGGGAGTCCAGCAACAGCAACGAGGTCGCGACCACCGTCACCGCCGCCATGGCCAGGTGGGGCGAGGTGCGGAACCGGGTGACCACGGCGGTCGCGGCCAGCTGCGCGAGCAGCCCGAGCGCGATCGGCAGTGCCCGGGAGCTGGGCGGGCCGGGCAGCACCACGAGTCCGAACCACGCGCCGAGCACGGCCAGCAGCGTCATGAGCAGCGGCAGCCAGCGGACCAGGCGGGGGTTCTCGACCACTGCGCGATGGTAGGTCGACCGGTGCCGCGGGTGTGCCGTCCGCGCCGCAGGACCGGTCTTTCGTCGCGCCGGGACTGACTTTCGTCGCGCGAGGCTGACCGAGTGGCGCACCGGGGTTGCCCGTTCGCCGCTGGTGGCGGTGGTGACCGGGCAGCAGGCTGGGTGGCCCGGGAGATCTGCTGACGGAGCGCGCGGATCACGGGGCAGGCCAAGGGAAGAACCGATCGGACGGGGGAACGGCGATGGTCAGGTGGCGACTCGCGGCGGTGGTCACAACGGTGGTGGCAGGACTTGCGGCAGGGCTGCCGACGGGACCTCCGACGGCCGCCGGTCACACCGGGGGAGACACTGCGCGCACCACCGCGGGGCTTGTCCGTGGCGTGGTGGACGACCACGTGCGCCGGTTCTCCGGGGTGCCCTACGCCGCGCCGCCGGTGGGCCCGCTGCGCTGGCGCGCGCCGAGACCGGTGCGGCCGTGGCCGGGCGTACGGGACGCCGGCAAGTTCGCGCCGCCGTGCCGGCAGGCCGTTGGCGAGATCCAGCACAGCAGCGAGGACTGCCTGCACCTCAACGTGACCACACCGCTGCGCGGGCACTGGCCCAAGCCGGTCATGGTGTGGCTGCACGGCGGCGGCAACTTCGGCGGCACCGGCAACGAGGTCGACGCCCAACGGATGGTCACCAGCGGCGACGTCGTGGTGGTGACGATCAACTACCGGCTCGGTGTGTTCGGCTTCTTCGGCCACCCCGGGCTGGCCGACTCAGGCTCCTTCGGGCTGCTGGACCAGCAGGCGGCGCTGCGCTGGGTGCGGGACAACGCCGCGGCCTTCGGCGGCGACCCGCACAACGTGACCCTGTTCGGGGAGTCCGCGGGCGGCATCGACGGCTGCGCCCAGCTGACCTCACCGCGGGCACTCGGCCTGTTCGACAAGGTGATCCTGCAAAGCGGCAGCTGCTCGTTCCCCGGCTGGGGGATCGTGCCGGAGATCTGGGGCACGACGCCGGAACCCGCCCGTGCCGGGGGCGGGGCGCGCTCGTACTGGCCAACCCGGCAGGAGGTGGTGGCCAGCGGCGCCAAGGCGGCCACCGAGCTGGGCTGCCCGGCCGGGCCTGACGCGCTGGCATGCCTGCGCGAACTGCCGGCGGAAGCGTTGCTGGGCAGGATGACCGAGTTCGGCGCACCGGCCGCAGGCACCGCCACTCTGCCGCTGGACCCCGGCCACGCGGTCGCGGCCGGGGCCTTCCACCGGGTGCCCGTGCTCACCGGGCACACCCGCGACGAGGCCCGGCTGGTCACCGCCTGGTCCGAGCTGCCCGACAAGCCGATCACCGAGCAGCGGTTCCACGCACTCACCGAGCAGGCCTTCGGCGCACAGGCCGAGCTCGTGCGGCGACGTTATCCGCTGGCGGACCACGACAGCCCCGCGCTGGCCTGGGCGGCGTTGGACACCGACCGCAGTATGGCCTGCCCGCAGCTGCGTGACGCACGCGCGTTCGCCGCGCGGATGCCCGCCTATGCCTACGAGTTCGCCGACCGCACCGCACCGGCGTACGCACCGCTGCCGCCGGGTTCGATGCCCGACGGCGCCGGGCACGGCGCGGAACTGACCTACCTGTTCGACATGGCAGGGAAACCCGTGGACTGGAACGGAAAACTGGTGCCGCACACCGAACCCCAGCGGGCACTGGCCGCCACCATGATCGGTTACTGGACCCGGTTCGCGCGCACCGGCGATCCCAACGGCCAGGCTCCGCGCTGGCGGCCAGTGCACCGGGACGCACCGCGCTCCCAGGAGTTCCGCACTGGCGCCGACGGTGTCGGGCCGGTGGACGCCTGGAGCGCACATCAGTGCGCCTTCTGGGCCACCATCGGCGCTTGAGGTGTCCACTGTGGAGGGTGCGCAGCCGTCAGTTCGAGGAGCGGGGCCGCTCTGGCTGACGGTCGCGAGCGCCACGGGCACTGAGGAACCTGATGGGACGAATCAACGCCCGGTAGAAGGGTCGCACCACCCGGCCCGGGAGCAGACCGTGCCGCTCCTCTTCCCACACCCTGCCCCGGGGATGACTCTTGAGCAGAGGGCCTTCGGTATTTGCCGGAGCCGTGGTCAGGAGTTCGATGCCGGAGAGGTGTTTGACGTTGATGTAGCCGTACTGGCTGGGGCTGACCAGGCGGACCGGTGCGCCGTGGTCACTGTCGAGCGGGCGGCCGTTGAGGTTCTGCGCGATGAGCACGTCCTCGGCCAGGATGTCCTCGATCGTCGCCGTGGCGGCAAACCCGTCGAGTCCGCGACACGTGATGTGGGTGATCGATGTTCCGGCCGGCAACGCCGGTTCGAGGTGAGCGCGGTAGAACGTCGCAAACGAGACACCCTCCCAGCGCAGGCCGGTTGCCGACCAGCCGGCCACGCAATGGAAGTCGGCGGTGATCTCCTTGCGGGGCAAGGACAACAGCGAGCCGAGCGACAGGTCGAACTCCTTGGTCACCGCCCCGCGCACCTCGATCACCGGGTCGAGCGGAACGGGCGGGGCGGGCCGGGAAAGGTGGGTGCCGAACCTGGGGAACCCCTCGACCCGGCGTTGTCCCGGCGGAAGCTTGTTGCCGTGCCTCATTGACCATGCCTTTCGCATCCGTCACCAGTCACTGGACCACCATCTCCTCAGCCGCCCGGCACGGGGTCACCCGCGAGAGTGAGGCCGCTCCCTCGCAGGAGTGGCGCGGGGTACCCAGGGTTCTCAGCCACGCTGGTCAGTCTGGGCGGACCGGTTATCCGCTCGTTCTCAAGCGCGTATCACCGCGGCAGCGCACCCCCGGACGGCAAACGCACTAGCGCGTTAGGCTGTGCGGATGGGGAGTTCTTTCGTCCGGGCCGCCGCCGCTGCTTGCGCTTTGATGCTGGTCGCCACCGCCTGCGGCGGGTCCCAACAGCCGCCCAAGCCGTCCGCCCCGCCCGAGCTGAGCGTCGCGGACTACCAGCAGAAGCTCGATGGCCTGGTGGCGGCGATCCGTCCGCTCACCGAGCAGCTGAACCCGGCCACCACCCTGGATCAGGTCAACCAGATCCGCGGCCGGCTCAGCACCGTGCTGCGCGAGCAGCACACCGCCTTCAGCGCGTTCGCGCCGCCCAAGTCCGCCGCCGCGCCCCACCGGAGCCTGATCGAGGACCTGTCCTCCTTCGGCAACGACCTGCGCACGCCCATCTCCGGCACCGGCAAGAACTCCTGCGGCGTGCCCTCGCCGGAAGCGCTCAGCCTGCACGAGGCCAAGGTCGCCACCCGGCGGACCCTGGGCCGCCCCACCACCTCGCCGCTGCCCGAGGCATTCGCCAAGGTCAACGTCCAGTTCGCCGGTTGGCCGGTGCCACCGGAACCGGCCATGCCCGAGCTCGAGACCCGCAGGCCCGGCAACGGCGAGCTCCTGCAACGTGGCCCCGGCGGCCCCACCACGGTGACCATCGCCAACAACAACGGCAAGCTGGACGCCGTGGTCTCCGCCGTGGCCGGCGAGGACCCCGCCCGTCCGCTTGCCAGCGTCTTCGTGCGCAGGGACAGCACGGTGACCCTCTCCGGCCTGCCCGTCCCGTTCGAGCTGTACTACAAGTTCGGCAACGACTTCGACTCCCAGCGCCGCGGCTTCACCCGGGACTGCGAGTACCGCAGGATCTACGGCGCACTCGACACCCCGGGCCGCTGGTCGGCCGGGATCAGCGAGAGCACCCTCGGCAGAAGCATGCTGATGAGACTGACCCCCAGCGGCGCCAGCGACTACCGGCAGGTCAGGATCGCCGAAGCCGCCCCCTTCTGACCACGCCGCCTACCTCACCCAGTCACCGCGGTTCCACTGTGGCACCGGTTCAAGTACGAGCTGAGAAGATGCCGGGATGGGCTACACCGAGGCGTACGAGTCCGACCTGCTCCGCGGCGACCAGGAACCCCCGCCCTGGCAACTCCGCGAAGAGATCACCGCGCTGGCCCGCAGCACCGACCGGTTGCTGGACATCGGATGCGGCACGATGTTCAAGACCCTCGCCCTCGCTCCGCTGGTCGGACAGGTCGTCGGCGTCGAGCCCAACCCGCGCATGCTGGCCCAGGCCCAAGCCAACATCGCGGCCGGCACGGCTGACAACGCGCTCGTCGTAGGTGGCCGCGCCGAGCAGCTCCCGTTCCCGGACGCCTCCTTCGACCTGGTCACGGTGATGCTGGCCCCGCACGACACCAGCGAGATCAGCCGGGTGCTGCGCCCCGGCGGCCGGGCAGTGCTGGAGAAGATCGGCGACCGCGACAAGTCGAACCTCAAGACGGAGTTCGGCGCCGATGAGCACGGCCTCCGCGGCCAGTTCGCCGACCTGGCCGCCGGCGAACGCGCCCGCGGGTACGAAGAAGAGTTCGCCGGGTTCTTCGACCAAGTCCAAGTGCGACAGGGGTTCTGGGCGACCTACTACGCCCGTGCCGGCCTGGAGCTGCTGCTGGAGCAGACCTCGACCATCCGCGGCTTCGACCCGGTTGCGGACAAGACGGTCATCGACCGGATCTGTCAGCGGTGGGCTACCGGCCGAGGAATCAGGACCACCCAGAACCGCATCCTCATCCAGGCCTGGAAGTGACCAGGTTCTCTTGTGTCGCGGCGATCGAGTGTCCGAAAGCCATGACTTGGTCGATCGACTTGCTCACTGGACTAAGTCAATATAATGCCTCAATGGCCCATGTTTCCGCGGCAGAGCGCCGCCCTCAGCTGATCAAGGCCGCCGTCGACCTCATGACCAGGGAAGGCGTAGCTGCCGGAAGCACTCGTGCCATCGCCGCCGAGCTGGGCGTGGCCCAGGCGACGGTGCACTACACCTTCGGCACCAAGGAAGATCTGTACCGGGCCGTCATGGAGCAGCTCACCCATGATCTGATCGCACAGGTCGAACGGGCGGCGCACGGGGACGGCGGCTTCGAGGAGACGGTCGCGGCACTCGCCGCCGCCCTGTGGCGGACCCTGCGCGAGCAACCGACCACCCACCAGCTGCTCAGCGAACTGTTCATGTTCGCGCTCCGGTCACCGCGGCTGCAGCAGGCCCTGGAGAGCCACTATCGCGAGGTGACGGCCGTGACGGCGAAGCTGGTGGCCGAGGCGGCCGAGCGCACCGGTCACCAGCTCGCCCAGCCTGCGGAGACCCTCGCCCGGTTCTTCCTGGCCGGCTTCGACGGCCTCTCGATGCACCATCTCTCGCTGCCCGACGAGGCGGCCGAACTCACCTGTCTGCAGGCCCTGGTCTCGGCTGTCGTCGCGCTCGCCGGAGGCCGAATGGAGCTCGTGACGCTGCCGACGAGCTGACGGCAGGCTGGAACAGGGTCACTCCGGTGATGAGCGCGACCGCCCTCGCTGGAGCGCCGAGTGTGCGACAAACACGTTTCGAAGGGGGACAGGGGCGTCGGCCATCGCGACCTGGGTGGTCAGCCGGCCCAGACGTCTTCCACGTAGTGGCCGGACTCGATCAGCGCGGCCAGCCAGGCGGTGGCCTCTTCCTCGCCCGCACCGGTGTGCGTTCGGTAGATCGCCATGAACGCCTCCCGCACCGCGGGGGCCATGCGGAGGCCGTCGCCGCAGACGTAGACACGTCCGCCGGTCTCCAGCACTGCCCAGACCTCCTCGCGCTCCTGCCTGATGCGGTCCTGGACGAAGCGGGCACCGTTCTCGGGGGCGCAGGCGAAGGTGGGCCGCATGCTCACCTCTCCGGCGGCCTCGGCAGCCTCGAGCTCCGCGCGGTGCAGGTAGTCGACGTCGGGGTGGTCGCAGCCGAAGTAGCACAGCAGCGTTCCGGTCGACCTGGTGTGGCGGCGGTCGAGGACGGCGCCGCGGAAGGGGGCGAGGCCGGTGCCCGCGCTGACCAGGATCACCGGCACCGACTCGTCCTCGGGCAGCCGGAAGGCCTCGCTGCACGGCAGCACCCGGGCCTGGACGGTGTCGCCGGCGTTCACGGTCTGCAGGTAGTGCGAGGCGACGCCGCGGAACGTGCTCTCGCCGGCGCGGTGGGGCGCGGCGAGCAGCGACACCATCAGGTCCACCTCGCCGGGTGCCGCCCTGGCGGAGGAGGAGATCGAGTAGTGGCGCGGGCGCAGCACCGGCAACAGCTCCAGGAAGACCTCGAACGGCAGCTCGCAGGCCCGGTAGCACTCCAGCAGGTCCAGGACGCTGCGTCCGGCGACGGTCACCTGCGCACGGAAGGTCTCCGCGTCCGCCGCCGCGAGCTCCGCCAGGGGCCGCTTCTCGGGCGGGCACGTGGTGTGCTCGGCGAGCACGGCGACCTGCTCCTGGGTGGCGGCATCCTGTAGTTCGACGAAGTCGGTGAGCAGGCGCCGCAGGGTCAGCGGCCGGTCGACGGGCAGGGCGCCCCGGCTGCGACGGCGGGCACGGAGCCGGACTGTGCGGTCCAGGTCGAGGCCGAAGCGGTCGGCGACCCGTTGGACGAGATCGCCGGGGTTGCTCGGCAGCACGGCGATGTGGTCGCCGGTGCGGTAGGTGACGCCCTCGGGCAGCCGCAGCCGCAGGAAACGCTTGGAGCGGCCCAGTTCGCGGCTCATGTCGACGAGTTCGTACGCGTCGAGCACCTCCATCGGCGCCAGGCCGTGTCGTGCCGCGAGGCCGCCGATGACCGAGTCGGTCGCGTCCTGAAGCTCGTACAGTCCCGCTTCCTGGTCGGCCTCCGGCTCCGCGGCGGTCGTTTCCCCGGCGACCCCGTACCGCTCCAGCAGAGCGGTCCACAGCTCGCCGGACCACCGGTCCACCGTGCCGGCGAAGTCTCCGGCGGCGTCCGCGGCGCCGCGCTCCAGCAATGAGGTGGCGCCGGCCGCGGTCAGCCGCTCGTCGATGAGGGTGGGCACGCGCTGGTAGGTGGCGGCCCAGTTGCGGTCGCCGACGCCGAGCACGGCGTACCGCAGGCCGTCGAGCGAGCCGGGCTCCAGGTCCGCCAGCCAGGTGAGGAACTCCGTGGCGTCGTCGGTGGGCCTGCCGTTGTAGGAGGCGGCCACGATCACCACCGGTCCGCCGTCGGCCGAGAGCTTGCCCACGGCGTCGCTGAGGGCCGCGACGGCGGGGGCGAACCCGCGTTCCTCGCCGTCCACGGCCAGATCGCCCGCGATGCCCGCGCAGGTGCCCAGGTTGGAGCCGTGCAGCAGGGTCAGCGCGGTTCCCTTGGCGCGCCGGGCGGTGGGACGGTCCCCGGCGGCGGGGGCGTTGCTCGCGGTGACGGTCGGCAGGCGCCGCTCGCCGCTGGTGCGCCGGGCCAGGTTCAGGGTGAACTCGTCGGGCTTGAGGGTGAGTGTCTGCTTGATCTTCAGCTGGTAGTTGGTGTGGTCGATCAGGCGGTAGCGGTGGATCACCAGCGCGAGCACCAGGGTCGCCTCGTGCAGCGCGAACTGGCGGCCGATGCAGGCCCGTTCACCGCTGCCGAACGGCTTGAACAGATGGACCGGACGCTCCTGCTCGCGCTCGGGCAGGAATCGGTCGGGATCGAACAACTCGACGTTCTCGCCCCAGGCGGGGTCGCGGTGCAGCTGTGGGATGAGGATCTGGATCGGACCGCCCTTGCGCACGGCGTACTTGCCGCCGACGACCGTGTCCTCAATCGGCTCCACCGCGAAGGCGGGCGCCGTCGGCCACAGCCGCAGGCCCTCGTTGAGCACCTGCCGGATGTAGGACAGCTTGCCGATGTCCCCGTAGTCGGGCTCGGGGAGGTCCGCGTCACCCCACAAGGCGTCGACCTCGGCCTGGGCTCGGGCCAGCACCTCGGGGTGCTTGGTCAGGTAGTAGATGGCGAATGACAGGGCGCCACTCGTGGTCTCGTGGCCGGCGATGAGGAACGTCATCACCTGGTAGCGGATGTTGACATCGTCCAGGGTCTCGTCCGTCACCGGGTCACGGGTGTGCAGCATGCGCCCGAGCAGGTCGTCGGTGCGCTGATCACCGGAGGCCCGGCGCTGCCGGATCACCTCGTCGACCAGTTGCTCCATGAGGGTCACGTCCTCGCGGAACTGCTCCGCCTGCTTCCACTTGAACAGCTCCGTGCCGGGGATGGACTCCTCTTTGTTCTGGACGAAGCCGAGCGCCCGGGACAGGGCGGCGATGAAGGGATGCGGTTCCGCTCGGCTGAACGACTCGAAGTCGTAGCCGAAACCGCACAGGCCGATCGTGTCGAGGGTCAGCCGGGTCATGTCGTCGGGGACGTCCACGGACTCGGTACCCGCCGCCTGGTCCCACTTTCCGATCAGCTCCCTGGCGACGTGGCGCATCGTCGCGTGGTAGCCGCGCATCGCGCCAAGGGAGAACGCCGGCATCAGGACGTCGTGCGCCTTGCGCCAGTTGGGCTCGTGGTTGAACGCGGTGAAGAGCCCGTCGCCACCGATCGCCCGGAGGATCACGATGGTGTCGTGCACGTTCTTGCGGAACCGGCTCTCGTCCGCCAGTTCGGTGACCAGGTCGAGGCCGGAGGCGAAGTTGATCTCGTTGCCGAAGACGCGGAGCTTGAACAACGGCCCCAGCTCCGTGGCCTGCTTCATCAGGTAGTACAGGCCGTCGACGCCACTGGGGATGTCGAACGCGTGGCCGACCAGGGGCAGGGCGGGACGCTGGGGAACCGGTTCGGTTCCACGCAGGGCCTCGTGGGTCATGAGCTGCCTTTCCTCCGGCGCAGGGTCGCTTGCCAGCAGCGTACAAGCGACCTTGTCGACCGACCATGTCATTCGATCGTGTTAACTGACACAGTCGATTGATGGAACTACTGGGCGCGGTGAAACGTCCGACCGGACCAACACGCGGGGCTCCTGGGCAGGGGTCAGCGGGCGTCAGGGGACACGAACAAGCCGGATCGGGGGCGCTGGTGAAGCCGGAACGGCTCGCGCTGGTCTACCGGTCGCTGCTCCCGCTTGCCGGGGCCCAGCAGGTGCCCGGGAGCCGGGATGCCGTGCGACGACTGGGAATGCGCGATCACCACCACAGCTCCGGCGCTGGGCGCCCAGCATGGCTCCCGGCCAGGACACGCCGGAAGCCATGCCGAGCCACCGTCAGCCCGCGCCCAAGACCGGCGGCCCGGGCTCGCCGTACCGGACCCGTCGGAGCGCTGCCTCCATGGCCCAGGCGAGACCGGTGGTGCCGACCGCGTTGGGGTGGAAGCTCTCCCGGCTGATGCACTTCCCGGTCAGCGGGATGCAGAACAGACTGCTCCTGTCGCCGGAGTGGAAATCCCCGGGGCCGTTCGGCCCGATGGAGATGTTGTTGATGTACGGCGTCTCATCACAGCCGCCGTGGTCCTTGAACTCCGCGGCGGAGTCGGCGTAGGCGACCTTGATGCCACGCCTGGCGGTTTCCTCCACCGCGGCGCGCTGGATGTTCGCCATCTCCTCGGCCAGCTTGTTGGCGGCCTTGGCCTCCTCCAGGCTGACCGTCTGGGCGCCCGCGCAGGTGGTCTTGTCGCTGAACAGCGGTGGATAGCCCATCAACATGATCTGCGCGTTGGGCGCCTTCGCCGCGATCTCCTTGACCGTGGCCACCATCTCCGGCATGTGAGTCCTGATCACCGGACCCCAGTCGCGCACCAGAGTGTCCTGGCACGGCGAGACCGGCGTGACGCAGGTTGCCAGGGCCTTGGCGAAGGTGTCGCCGTCGTTGCCGCCGATGGAGAGCACCACCAGGGTGGTGTGCTCGTCGAGCACCCCTGACTTCACCTGCGCGATCTCGCGGAACTGGCCGTCACCCGTCTCGTACTCCGCGGGCTTGAGCCAGGACGTCGGGAAGACGTCCCTGACGACCTCGACTCCCGCCTTGCCGCGCGCGTGCCAGCTCTTGGCCCCGGAGCAGGCGATGAAACCCAGCTCGGCGTTGGGGTGCCACTCGTCGGCGAGTTTGCCGAGGCCGCCGGAGAAGCCGGGCAGTACCAGCTTGCGCGCCCAGGCGTTGCGACTGCGGCGGCAGGCCGCCCACTGCGCGGTGCCGTGGTTGTTGTCGGTCTCACGGTAGTAGTCCTTGGCGCCCTCGCCGGAGCTGAAGGAGTCACCCAGGGCGGCCACGATGTGCCGTGGCTTGCCGGGCAGTGGCTGGAAGGCCACCGCGTCGTAGGCGACGTCCTCCTTGCCGTAGCCGTCCTGGGTGACGGTGCTCAGGCGCACCCGGGGTGTGCCGGAGAGCTGGTACACGCCAAGGGAAACCCACCGGTTCGCCAGTCCCGCCTGGGAGAGGTACCGGTCCTTGGTGAAGCTCCCGGTCCCGGTGTCGATCTCATAGTGCGCCTGCTGGGTGTGGGCGCCGTGATCGGGCAGGTGGACCAGGACGCGGGTCCAGCCGGGCAGCCCGCGGTTGAGCGTCCAGGTCCCGGTGGTCTTCAGCTTGCCACCCTCGTCGCCGCTCTTGCGGGTGTGCCCGAACCAGAAGTGCCCGCCGAACCCGGCGCCGATCTGATGAAAGTCCACTTTGGACGGATAGAGTCCCTTGGCGTCCGAGGCGAAGTCCAGGGTGAACTCGCCCTCGCTCCGCCACTGGTGCGCCGCGCACTCCGGCCGCACCACGGGTGCGTCGTCTGGGACGTCGTCGACCACGATCGCGTTGTCCGGCAGGCCCCCGCGGTCACATTTGGGTGGATAGCTGGCCGCGTCCTCCTGGTAGGCGTAGCCGGGGTCGAAACGCAGCGTCTCCCGGCCGCATTCCTGGTCGCAGTACTGCTTCCAGGTCGCCGGGCGGTTGTACCAGCACTTCAGGTCGTACTTGTCCCGCACGCTCTTGTGCGCGCAGGGACCAGCAGGTTCGCCGATCACGCCGCTGCCGGGCTTGCCGGGTTCCCCGGGGTCGTCAGGGACGAACTTCTGTCCAGGTTGACACCAGTTGGTGTCATCGCAGAACAGAGTGGCGGGTGGCTTGACCCGCTTGCGGTTCTGCACCGCCGTGCCGGAGTCGCCCAGCCACCACGCCTGCCGATAGCCCACGATCGGCTTGTCCGGACCCTCGAAGGACTGCAGCGGATGCCCGGCCCAGCCCATCACCTTCTCCGGGTACGGCCACAGGTGCGGAACCCTGGCGTCGTCGTAGCTGACCTCCAGGAACGGGGTGCGGTTGGCCGGGTACTTCGGATTGACCGGGTTGTTCGACCAGCCGACTCCCCAGGGGGAGCCGTCCTTGCGGTCGGGGTGGAACCCGGAGTTGTAGGCCCACACCGCGAAGAACCAGTTCTCCAAGTAGCGAGAGTCCCCGTTGTTGATCACCAGGCCCGCGCCCCTGGTCTGGTTCCACTTGTCCTGCAGCACGTGCACGCCAGCGGCGATGTTGGCGGCGAAGTCCAGTGCCACCGCCCGCTGCGTCTGGTAGGGCAGCGCGGTCTCCCCCTCCTTCTCCTTTCCCTTGAGCCGCATGCCATCGGTGAACTGCGAGACACCGTAGCCGCAGTCGGCCAGAGCCCAGCGGATGTCCCAGTCGTCAGTCTCGATCGGCTTTCCGTCCGGACCCCGGTTGTAGTAGTCGATGCCGTAGTAGTTGCCGATCAACGGATTCGCGGTCACCCCTGGCATCGCGTGCCGGGATGCCTGCCACAGGTTGGATTCCTGGGCCAGGATGCCCAACATGACCTGGGCCGGGATGAAGCCGCCGCCGAGGAGCTCCCTGGGCGGGAACAAACCCTGTGGGGAGTAGGCGGGCATGCCGAGGTTCTTCCAGTTCGCCGGCCGCGCGACGGTGAGCACGTTGCGCACCGCCTGGTTGGCCGCCCACTCCACCTGGCGGGGTTTGGGTTGCATCGCCTGGTTGCGCACATCGTTGCGCGGCACCGAGCAGGTCCGCTCGGCCTCCACCGGCTCGCCGGAGTCGCGCCCACGAGGCGGTGGCGCACCGCCATCGAGGTGTGGGTGCGCGAGCCGGCCGCTGCCGGCCCGCGGCGCCTGGACGGCCGCGGGATCGACGCTGAACTCGACCTGTTTCCCGGTCTGCGGCACGGTGGCGGAGATCCGCACCCGGTGCGGTCCGGGCGTGGCGGGCTCCTCGTCGGCCACGCGGGTGAGCGCGAGTCCGCCCCGGGTGGAGAGCTCGGTGTTCTTGGGCACCTCCGGTCTGCTGACCGTGCGCGGAAGGCTGGTCAGCGGCTGCGCCTTGCCGGTGATCACGACGGAGCCGGTCGGCCCGCCGGTGAGCCCGATCTCGGTCAGCTCGCCCTTGGCCAGGGTCGTGCTGCCGCCGCGGTCGGCGGCGAGCCGCCGGACGAGTCCCTGATCGCCCTCGCGGTCCAGGTACACCACGCCACCGTCGGAGTCGGGGCGAAGCAGGAAGGGAACACTCGCCGAGCGGGCCACCAGCCGCCGGGCGCCGTCGGCCGCCAGCCGCACCAGGCCCTGGCGGTCCGCGGCCACGATGCCCGCGGGCGTGGGCACGGCCGAGGTCAGCTGCCCCGGTGTCTCGATGGGTTTGCCGAGGGCACCGGTGACCGCGTCGACCTCCAGCACCCGCGTCTTGTCCAGGGCGTCCCCGCCTTCTTGCGTCACGATCGCCTTCTCGCCCGCGCCGCAGCCCGGGTTGTAGTAGGCGAGCGAGGAGCGCACCGGCAGCTTGCGCACCTGCCCGGACTCCAGGTCCACCACCGCGGTGAAGGCGCCGCGGTCGAACAGCTCCGCGCGGTTGGTGAAGGTGCGCGGCGCGTAGACCACCACCAGGCGCTGCCCGGAGCCGGTCACACAGCCGTGGCCGATCCACTGGTCGACCTCGAAACCCGGTTCCGACAGCGAGGACGCGGTGCGCCACTGGTAGCCGGTCCGGGCCTCCGCGACCAGCACGTGCAGCCCATCGGCGTCGCCGGAGACCGTCCACGCCCGATCGTCGGAGGAGCGCCACGCCCCGCCGAGCAGCTCATCGCGCCGCTCGGCGGCCACGGCGGAGTCCACGGGCTCGGCCCGCGATGCCTCGGCGTTGTTCTTCGGGGTCGGAATGGCGGCGTGGGCGGCAGCGGGCAGCAGCGTGCTGAACGCCATCACCAGACACGCCACGCGCCACCGCAGCCTGGGCACGGACACTCACCAGTCCCAGTTCATGGTGTTGATGTTGGCGCACTGCCACTGCTGGGCGCGGGCCCCGTTGGCTTTCGAGGAATCGGCGATCTCCAGACAGCGGGTGGAGACGAACCCGTTCTCCAGCGAACCCCGCCGCAGCGGGAAGGTGCTGCCCGAGGTGTAGGCAATCGTCCAGATCTGCCCCCCGGCCCGGCCGTCGCAGTCCCACTGCTGTGCCCGAGCCCCGTTGGCGGTCGAGGAGTCCGCGATCTCCAGGCATTTCCCGCTGTGCCGGTTCTTGAGCCAGTAGTGCCGCCACTCGATCGATCCCTGGGTCGAGTTGCTCAGGTAGTGCCAGACCCAGTGCTGGCTGTGCACGCCCTCACATCGCCACTGCTGCGCGCGGGCCCCGTTGTGCGTGCCGTAGTCGGCGATCTCCAGGCATTTGCCACTGTTGACGTTCACCAGCGGGGTGATGTCGCCGTGCTTGGGAAAGTGCTGGTCGGGAAAGCGCTGCTCCGCCTGTGCGGGCTGCGCGGTCAGCACGCCCGCCAGCAGGACGCAGGCGAGCAAGGACAACGTGCGTCTCATGGTTCCTCCCCATTTGTGGCGCCCAGTCCGTGCCGGCTGGTCCACCGCGGCCCATGGTGCGAACCAGGGTGTGAAGGAACTTTGAGGAGCTCTGGAACATGCTGGTCACGGGCACGGGCCGGCTGGCGTGGTACGGCCGGTGGAGCAGGTCGGCACCGCGCCGGTGACTGTCGTGGGGTCGCCGGCCGCGCTCACCGGCCGGCCCGCGTGCTGGTGCCGTAGGTGTGCGGGTCGACGGGCTGCTCGGCCTTGGGCAGGCGGGAGACGACGAGCAGGTAGGAGTCGGTGACGAGTTCCCTGACCAGCTTCTTGTCGACGCCTGTCCCGCCCTCCAGCGTGATCCAGTGTTTCTTGTTCATGTGGTAGCCGGGGGTGATGTGGCTGTTGTGTTCCCGGAGAGCGCGGGCCTCACTGGGATCCGCCTTGAGGATCACCACGGGGCGCCCGGGCACCTCGGTCATCAGCATGAACACCTTGCCGCGTACCTTGAAGACCTCCCAGTCCGGGCCGAA
The DNA here is from genome assembly GCF_053591555.1 of Crossiella sp. NPDC003009. Classification (NCBI taxonomy): domain Bacteria; kingdom Bacillati; phylum Actinomycetota; class Actinomycetes; order Pseudonocardiales; family Pseudonocardiaceae; genus Crossiella; species Crossiella sp. NPDC003009. The sequence continues at coordinate 110,644 of NZ_JBSFUA010000001.1, forward strand.
GGGATGCTCCAGCCGGGCTCCGGGAAGTTCGTCCGCGCACTGGGCGGCGAAGGTCTGCAGGGTCGATCCGTTCATGAGTGTTTCCTTCCTCGGCGAGAAGGGGACGCGGGCCTGTCACCGGTGCGGTGCGGTGCGCAGCTCGTCGGTGAACCGGGCGAGGGCTTCCTCGGCCGTGGGGACGGGGCCGAACAGCTGCTCCTGGCGGCCGGGATCGGCGACGTAGCGTCCGGTCTCGAACCAGCGGAACATCGCGGCCATGTCCTTGACCACGGGCATGAAGCGGCCGGCGACGGCTCCGGTGGCGCGGGCGACGGCGGACGGGACGGCCCACACCTTGATCTTCTTTCCGGTCCGGCCGCCCATCACCTCTGCCACCTCTCGCATGCTGACCGGACGGTCCCAGCCGATGTCGATCCGCTCACCGGCCTGGGCCTCGACGTCGACCGCGGCTGCCAGGTACGCCGCGAGATCGGAGGTGTGCACGAAGGTCAGGGGGACGGTGGCCTTGCCGATCCACACCATGCGGCCCTTGCCGACCGGGTCGCCCGCCAGGCTCGCGACCTGGTCGAGGAACGCCCCCGGGCGCAGGGCGAGGAACGGGACGCCGAGCTGTTCGAGCTTGTCCTCGGCGAGCTTCTTGTGCCAGAAGTGCGGGACATCGGGCGTCTGGTCGCTGGTGAGGATGCTGGTCAGGACGAACCGCCGGATGCCGGTGCGGTGGGCGGCCTCGGCGAGGTTGGCGTTGCCGAGGGTGTCGATGTCGTTGGCGTTCTTGCCGCCGCGGGTGTAGCCGGCGGCGGTGGTGATCACGGCGTCGGCGCCGTTCATGGCGGCCACGAGCGAGTCGACGTCGAGCATGTCGCCGCGGGCGATCTGCACGCCCCGGCTTTCGAGCTGGCTGGCGTCGCTGGCCGGCCTTACCAGGGCGCGGACTTTCTTGCCGCGCCCCAGGAGTTCGTCGACGACCTTGCGTCCCAGGAAGCCGGTCGCCCCGACGACGAGGACCGGGAGGATGGTTGAGTCGGTGGCCGGCATGGGGCCTCACTTTCCGTTGGCGTACGCGGGCCTGGGGTGTCCACCGGCGAGGTCACGCGGACTCTTCTGCCGGCAGCGCGCGGCCGCCGATCGCCTCGGTGATGGCGTACGCGGTCTCGACGAAGAGCTCTGCCTGCTGCTCCGACAGATTCCGGGCGGAGGTCTCCTCCAGGGCTTGCCACAGGGCCGCGATGGGCTCGCGCATCGCCCGGCCCTTGTCGGTGAGGTGGACCACCATGACGCGCCGGTCATGTGCGGCGGGCTCGCGGATGACCAGGCCGGCGTCCTGCATGCGGCGTAGCGCCTTGGAGATGGTGGAGTGGTCCACGCCGAGGCTTTCGAGCAGCTCGGACTGGGACTGGCCGTCCCGGTCCAGAAGGTGCATCAGCAGCAGTTCCTGTCCGGGATGCAGGTCCACCTCGCGCAGCAGGGTGGCGGCGTAGGCGCGGTGGGCGCGGGCGAGTTGGAAGATCGCGTAGCTCATCGGTCCTGCACCGGCCGTCGTGGGGATGCGGGGTCCGGGGGTGGGCATGGTTCGGTCCTCAGCCGGTGTGGGCGGGGTAGTCGGTGCAGCCGGCCGGGTTGGCGAGCGCGAGGCGAGAATCCAGCATGAGGGCGTCCTTCGATATGGCGGTGACCGGCCGGTCACCGTAAAAGCGGCGGGTCATCGTGCTCAGTCGACGGTCAGGACGAGCTTGCCCCGCACGTGCCCGGCGTCGCTGACCTGCTGGGCCGTGGCCGCCTGGGCGAGCGGGTAGGCGGTGACGGTGGTGACGAGCTTGCCGGCCGCGGCGTCCTGGGCCAGGGCGGCCAAGCGGTCGGTCGATCGTTCCTGGAACCCCTGGGAGAAGGTGATGCCCAGCTGCCGTGCACCGAAGTCGGCGATGGTGACGATGCGGTCGGTGCTGCCCCGCAGGGTGATGGAGTCCTCCAGGGCGCCCTTCCCGGCCAGGTCGAACACCGCGTCCACGCCTTCGGGGGCCAGCGCCCGCACCCGCTCGACCAGACCGTCGCCGTACACGGTCCCGGTGGCGCCGAGCGAGGCGAGATAGTCCTGGTTGGCGGGGCCCGCGGTGGCGATCACGCGCGCTCCGCGGGCCGTGGCGAGCTGGACCGCCAGGGTGCCCACCGCCCCGGACGCGCCGTGCATCAGCACGGTCTCCCCGGCGACGACCCCCAGCAAGTTCAGAACCCGCTCGGCCGTCTCGCCGGCCACCGGCAGCGCCACCGCGTGCTGCCAGCCGAGCCCGGAGGGCTTGGGGGCCACGGCAGTGGCCAGCGCGTACTGGGCGTACGAGCCGGTGTCGGACCAGCCCAGCACCTCGTCGCCGACCCGCAGGTCGCGCACGCCCTCCCCCAGGGCGTCGACCACGCCGGCGAGCTCGCCACCGGGGACGGCGGGGAAGGTCGTCGGGCGGATGGCCGCCATCATCCCGGCGCGAATCTTGCCGTCCAGCGCGTTCACCCCGGCTGCCTTCACGCGGACCCGAACCTGGCCTGGGCCAGGCCGCGGGACTTCGATGTCCGCCTCGTGCAGGACGTCCGGGCCGCCGAACTGGTCGAAAACGATCGCCTTCATGATGACTCCATTTCCGTGGCCACCAGAAGTGTGGCTGGCCACATAACTACCGTAACACACTTGTGTGGCTAGCCAAGTATTCGCGGAAACGGAGCGAGGACGGCTCGGCGCACGGTTGGCCCAGTTGCCTAGTCCGAAGGTGACAAGGCCGCCACTGAGCGTGATACTCCCGTGCGACCAGGGAGGTGAGCTCCGGTAGTGGGGGTGTTGGCGGCCGCTGCGGTGAAGCTCGGCGAGACCCTGGTCAAGCTCGCCTGCGAGGCGGTCACCGGGTCCAAGGCCGCGGGCGAGGTCGCGGGCGGGTTGACCGCGGTGCTGGGCGGTCACGGGGCTGGCAAGCTGGACCAGCGGCGGGCCCGCAGGCAGCTGGAGACCGTGGCCGACACCGTGGCCGGACGGGTGATGACCCGCTATGGCACGGAGTTCCGTGGTCTGGACGAGGAGTCCCGCGCGGTGGTGGTCGAGGCGGTGGCCGAAGCCTGCCAGGCCCTGCCGCCGCTGACCGAGCTGGTGCTGGCGGCGGGTTGCCGGCCGGATCGGCTGGCGGCGCGGGTGCGGCAGCTGACCGGGGACCTGGTGCGCGGGCGCTACTTCGGGCGGGCCGAGACCGACCTGTTCGAGCTGCTGCTGGACACCGCCTGCGCGGAGATAACCCAGATCTGCCAAGGCTTGCACGGGCTGGCGAACCTGGCCGTGCCCGAGGTGCTGCGGCAGCTTTCCGGGCTGGCCGAGGAGGTCCGGACCGCGCCGGTGCGCGCGCTGGCGGCGGCGACCGAGGCGGGGGAGGCCCGGTTCGCCCGGATATACCGGGAGTTCGTCGCCGACGAGCTGGCCGGGGCCGATCTCGACTGCGACCGGCTGACCCCCACCAGCTGCCGCTACTCGCTGGACACCGCCTACCTCGCCCAGTCCGTGCACTGGCAGGGCGCGCCGGTCCCGGCGACCGCGCTGCTCAGTCATTCGCGGCTGCTGCTGACCGGGCCGTGCGGTGCCGGCAAGACCACGCTGCTGCGCTGGCTGTTCACCGGCATCGCGCGGCGCGGCCTGGCCGGGTTCGAGCACCTGGTCCCGTTCTACCTGCCGCTGCACCGCTACACCGACCGCCCGCCGAGGCTGGATGACCTGCTCACCGCGCTCGGCCAGGACATCGCCGCGGAGATGCCCGCCGGGTGGGTGCAGCGGCAGTTGCGGGAGGGCGACAGCCTGGTGCTGCTCAACGGATTCGACGAAGTGCCCTCGGCACACCGGCGGGCGGTGCTGGACTGGATCGAGAAGCTGTGCGCGAAGTTCAGCCGGGCCACGGTCGTGCTGGCCAGCCGCCCCGACCCGATGTTGCCCGGCTGGGCCGCGGGCGCGGGCTTCACCGTGGCCGAGCTGGCGCCGATGGGCCCGGCCGAGGCGCACCAGTTCATCCAGCGCTGGCACGCCGCGGTGCTGGCTCAGCTGCTCGACCCGGCCGAGCGGGCCTGGGTGGCCGAGTGCGAGCGCCGCCTGCTGGACGCGCTGGCGGGTTGCCACGCCCTGCGGGTGCTCGCGGGCAACCCGCTGACCTGCGCGCTGATGTGCGCGCTGCACCGCGACCGCCTGGTCCGGCTGCCGGACTCCTGGGTCGACCTGCTGCGGATGATCACCGAGATCCTGGTCGAGGAACGCGACCGGGTGCGCGGGATCGCCGACGAGCTGCCGGTGCCCAGGGAGGAGCGGCTGCGCGTGCTGGCCGACCTGGCCTACTGGATGAGCAGCCAGGACATCGCCCGCGCCAAGCCGGCGGAGCTGCTGGACCGGGTTGGTTACGCGGGCGGGACCCAGCTGGCGAGCACCGATCCGGCGCGGCTGGTGCGCGGCCTGGCCGAGCGCAGCGGCCTGGTGCGGCTGGACGCCGAGGGCGGCCTCACCTTCCCGTCGCCGGTGCTGCGGGACTACCTGGTCTCGCGCGAGGTGGTGGCCGGCAACTACGTGCGGGCGCTGGCACGCGCCGCGCACCGGCTCGACCTGCACCAGCTGGTGCTGATGGTGGCCGCCCAGCTCACCGGGGACCGGGCGGCGGAACTGCTGGCCGAGCTGTCCCGCGAGGCCGCCGAGAACAGCGCCTGCTGGACCTGGCAACTGCTGGTCAACGCCTGTGCGCACCGGCCAGGCCCCCAGTTGCCCGAGGATGCCTTGGCGCAGCTGGCCATCGAGCACCCGGCGGTGCTGGTGGACGCGCTGGCCCGGGAACCGGTTGAGCGGGCGGCGGAGGTGGCTCGCCTGGCCTCCGCTATCCAGCACTGGGAAGCGCTGCCGCTGCTGGCCAGGCTCGCCAGGAACGGCGGGCCGGAGGTGACCGAGGTGCTGCGCCCGGATCCTCGGTGGTTCGATCCGGTGGACTTGCGCTTCTTCCTGCCCGGACTGCGGGAGGATGCGGTGGCCGACAAGGTGCCGGGAGGTGGCGCTGGTGACTGAGCAGGAGAAGCTGGCGACCGGCGACCGGATCATCCGCACCGCCCTGGCCCGCTGGCTCGGCGACGAGGCGCTGGCACGGACCGAGGACCTGGCGGACGGGCTGGCCAGGCACATCGCGGATCCCCTTGTCCGGCGGCGGTTGTGCCGGGAGTTGGCGGAGACCGCCGAAGTTCTCGGGATGCGCGCGTGGGCTGGACCGTCGCCAGGGGCGGAGGAGTTCGAGGCCGTGGTCGCCTCGGTGGTCAGCGCGTTGCGCGGCGGCGAGCCACTGCCGGTCTCGATCGATGACGACCGGGACCTGGACCAGCTGGTCGAGCCGTTTGTGTTCGTGCGCAACGAGATGGTGCCGCTGGGCCAGGTGGTTGATCGGCATCGGATGGTGGTGTTGCTGGGTTCGCCGGGGGCCGGGAAGACCGCGGCGCTGCGGTGGCTGGCCGGTGCGCATGGAACGGAGCGGACTCCGGTGTACGTCCCGCTGCGGGAATGCGCGCTGCGGGGTTCGCTGGACGGACTCCCGGCACGGGTTGGGGACCGGGCCCTGCTGTTGCTGGACGGTCTGGACGAGGAGCCCGGCATCCGATCCCAGATCCTCGACCGGCTCAGGCGGGTCATGAATGACCACCCGGGCTTGCGATGTGTGCTCGCGGTCAGGAACTACCCAGCGGACCTACCTCTCGCCAAACCCGCGGTGGCCCGGTTGCAGCCCATGGCAGCGGCGGAACTCGCCCGGTTCGTGCGGTCGTGGCCGTGGAAACCCGTTGCCGGAGAAGCGGATCCGGGTGCGTCGCTGCTGTCGGCGATCCAGGCGAGCCCGCGGCTGACCTGGCTGGCGACGGACCGGATGCTGTGCGCCGCACTGTGCACCCTGTACCAGCGGCAGGGCGGACGGCTGCCCGCTGACGGCGACATCCGCGCCGCGCTGCTGGACCAGTGGCTTGAACCACCGCCGACCCGGACCCCGGCGGAGCGGCCGGAACCGTTGTCCCGCACGGAAAAACTGACGCTGCTGAGCGGATACGCCAAGGGTGCCGGACTGTCCGAGACGCTGGCGACCATGCCCAGAGTGCGGCAATCGGAGGCCGAGGTGGTCAGCCAGCTCTCCGGTGGCGGGCAGCTGCTCAGGGAGGTCGAACCCGGCCGGTTGTGGTTCGCGCACAACACTTTCCGGGAGTACCTGGCCGCCGGAGGCCCGTGCGAACTGGGCGGCAGGCTGACACTCCTGTTGGAGTTCCCCACAGCGTCCCCTGGCCAGCACTCGTACCGCGAGATCCTCGACGGCCCGTTGGCGCAGGCAACCATACGGGCCGGACTGGAGTGGCCACCGGGCGAGGTCGTGATCCACGATGCGCGCGTCCAGGTTGCCCTGCCGCCGTTGTCCACGCGATTGGCCCGATTCTTGGAAAGCTTGTACGAAGTGCTGACAGAGCAGGGGCTGGGGCCGAGGCTGCGGGCGGTGCTGGCCGTCGGTTCGGAGCTGGAGCGGCTGGCCGTGGTGGCCGACAGTCCGGTGGTGCACCGGCAGTTGCCGTACGGCCGGATGGACTGGCCGGTGGCGCTGGTGGTCTCCAGCCGGTTCTACACCGAGGTGCTGTGGTGGCAGGGGATCTCCTGGACAGGCCATCTCATCCAGGTGCAGTCACCGGGACCGGACGACCATCTGTGGCTGGGTGCCCTCGGGAGGGGTCCCAGGGCGGCACCCGAGGGCCTGCGCTTGCACGGGTACGCCGAGGACATGCCCCGATCCGAACTGCCGCAGTCGGATCGGGGCACGACCTGATGAGTCACGGCACCGAGCGCAGGAAGTTCAGCGTGCGTTCCATCAGCAGCGCGGCGGCGGCCGGGTCGTAGGAGTCGAGGGTGGCGTCGGCGAAGTAGTGCTGGTCGCCCGGGTAGAGGAACAGCTCGGCCGGGGCCGCCGCCGAGGCGACCAGGTCCCGGGCCGCGTCCAGGTCGCCCTCATCGGCGAAGAACGGGTCCGCGTCCATGCCGTGCACCTGCACCGGCACCCCGGCCGGCCAGGCCGGGCTGAACTCGGTGACCGGCACGCACGAGTAGTAGAGCAGCGCGCCGCGGGCGCCCTGCCTGGTCTGGGCCAGCATCTGCGCGGGCAGCACGCCCAGGGAGAACCCGGCGTAGACCAGCTCGGCAGGCAGGTCCGCCACCGCCGCCGCGCCACGGTTCATGGCCTCGCCGAACCCGATCTGCCGCACGTGCGCCATGCCCTCGTCCAGGGTGGCGAAGGTGTGGCCCTCGAACAGGTCCGGTGTGTGCACGGTGTGCCCGGCCTGGCGCAGCTGGTCGGCGAAACCGGTGATCCCCTGGGTACGGCCCAGGGCGTGGTGGAACAGGACTACCTCAGCCACAACAACCCCCTGCTCGGACGGACGATGAAGTCACTACGGTAGGGCTTTCCAGGTCCGGGTTGTCCCACAATGGTCAGACCATCGACCCTGGGGAGAGCGGAAGTGGCGGACTTCGCCTGGTTGCACGGCCGAGCGGAGGAGCTGGTCGCCGCCGTCGAGCGCGGGGACGCCGCCCGCGCCTGGCAGTTGGTGGCGCACGCCAAGGCCGAGGGCGGGATGGCCGCCGCCGAGCACCTGATGATCGAGCTGTGCGCCAAGGTCCGGATGGTGGCCGACCACAACGCCTGAGATCAGCCGCGGCGCGCGCCCAGCTCGGCGAGCAGCTCCTCGCTGGCCCGGCAGTGCCGGTGCCGCTCGCCCAGCACGCGCCTGCGCATCGGCAGCAGCTCGCGCAGCCGGTCCACCGCGAGGCCGGTCCGGCCGCAGGCGGCCTCCCAGTAGGCCAGCTCGTGCCAGCTGAGCAGGGTCCGCGGATGCCACGGGCCCTGCGACTTGCGACGGCGCGCCAGCAGATCGGTGAGCATCGCGGCGGCCCGGTCCGCGCTGCCGGCCAGGCCGAGGCAGCGGGCCAGCTCGTGCCAGCTGCCCAGCGTGGTCGGGTGTTCGGTGCCCAGCACCCGGCCCTGCGCCCGGCAGATCCGTTGCAGCCGGGCGGCCGCGGACCGGGGATCACCCAGCCTGCCTTGGAGTTTGGCCAGTTCGCGCGCGGTGACCAGGGTGTCGGGGTGGTCCGGGCCGAACAGTTCGGTGCGCAGCGCGAGCAGTCCGGCCAGCATCTCCTGGGCCTGGCCCTCGTGGCCGGTCTCGGCTAGCCAGTAGGCCAGGCGGTGCCGGGTGCGCAGGGTGGCCGGGTGCTGCTCGCCGAGCACCTTGGCGCGCACCGGCAGCAGGGTGCGGCACAGCTCCGCGGCCCGGTGCACGTCGCCGGCCTCGCCGCTCCAGTAGCCGAGGCTGTGCCAGTTGCGCAGGGTGTGCGGGTGCTCGGGGCCGAAACAGGCGCGGAAACGGGGCAGCAGCTCGTCGAACTCCGCGCTGGCCAGCACCGGGTCACCGGCCTCACCGGCCCAGCGCGCGGAGAGATCCCTGGTCAGCAGGCTTTGCTGGTGCCCGGCGCCGAAGCGGTCCTCGCACTCGGCGACCAGCCGGTGCAAGGCGGAGGCCGCCTCCCCGGCCTGTCCGCCGCGGCCCAGCGCGTCGGCGAGCTCCCGCCGCGCGGGCAACGTCAGTTCCCGGCCTGCTGTGCCTTCCGGTTCCACCACTGCCTCCCGTGCCGCCCACCCGGAACGGGGGAGCCTAGCGCGCCGGACGCGGGGGAATCACAAGATCGCGAATATCGGTTTCGGATCAGCTCGGTTGCGCGAACGCGGCGGCGCGTTCGTCCGGATGGGCTCGCCCGTGGCGAACCACGTCCCATCCCTGACATGGGGGAGGCATTCCGTGGCACGTCGTCCACGGCTGGTCCAGCGAAGCTGACCTTCCGCTACGCCAACGGCGTGAAGACCGACTGGGGTGGCGACATCCTGCGGATCGCCAGGTACATCCAGGAAGGCGGCTAAGACCTGCGCCGAGGAGCTGATCCCGGTGATCCGGGCGCACCGGCACGGGCGTGCAACGCCGTGGACAGCGACCTGCGCATGACTCTTCCTCCCTGGGAGTGACCGGCCTGACACGCACAGTAGGATCGGTTTCTCCGGCGGGGGAGGTGTCCCCACGGAGGTCAACCCGGCCGAGCACGAGGTTGGATCGCCCGTGCGACAACGGCTTTCACGCCCGGTGGCTGAACTCCACAGTGGAGGCTCGGCCCGCCGCCGGAGCGGGTGAGGTCGCACCGTGGTGTGGTTTACCTGGATATCTCGGCGGTGCTTGATAATGAGGGCCGCATCCGGGCGGACGAAGGAGCACACACGGTGGAGCAGCGAGTACTGGGCCGCACCGGCAGGCAGGTCGGCGTGGTCGGACTGGGCGCGTGGCAGCTGGGCGCGGACTGGGGCGAGGTGGACGAGGACCAGGCCCTCGCGGTGCTGGCCGCCGCGGTCGAGTCCGGGGTGACCCTGATCGACACCGCCGACGTCTACGGTGACGGCCGCAGCGAACGCCTGATCGGTCAGTTCCTGAAGTCCCACGGCGGCGACGGGATCACCGTGGCCACCAAGATGGGCCGCCGGGTCGAGCAGGTCCCGGCCAACTACACCCTGGACAACTTCCGCGCCTGGACCGACCGCTCCCGCGCCAACCTCGGCGTGGACACCCTGGACCTGGTGCAGCTGCACTGCCCGCCCACCGCGGTCTTCGCCGCCGACGAGGTCTTCGACGCGCTGGACACCCTGGTGCAGGAGAAGCGGATCGCCGCCTACGGGGTGAGCGTGGAGACCCGCGCCGAGGCGCTGACCGCGATCGCCCGGCCGGGGGTGGCCAGTGTGCAGATCATCCTCAACATGCTGCGCCTTGGCCCGCTGGCCGAGGTGCTGCCCGCCGCGCGGGCGGCCGGGGTCGGCATCCTGGCCAGGGTTCCGCTGGCCAGTGGCCTGCTTTCCGGGCGGTACAACGAGAACACCACCTTCGCCGAGAACGACCACCGCAGCTACAACCGGCACGGCGAGGCCTTCGACGTCGGCGAGACCTTCTCCGGCGTGGACTTCTCCGTTGGCCTGCAAGCGGTCCGCCGGTTGGCCCCGCTGGTGCCCGAGGGCGCGACCATGGCCCAGTTCGCGCTGCGCTGGATCATCGACCAGCCGGGGGTGAGCGTGGTGATCCCCGGCGCGCGCAACGCCGAACAGGCCAAGGGCAACGCGGCCGCGGCGGAGCTGGCTCCGCTGGGCGAGGACACGCTGGCCACCGTGCGGGCGGTCTACGACGAGCTGATCGCGCCGCAGATCGCCGACCGCTGGTAGCTCCCGTCGGCTGACCCCGGGCGGTCCGGGGTCAGCCGCGGCCGATCAGCGGCATGGTCGTGGCCATCACGGTGATGGTCTGCACGTTGGCCGACAACGGCAGTCCGGCCATGTAGCGCACCGCCTCGGCCACGTGCGCCACGTCCATGGTCGGCTCCGGCGCCACCGAACCGTCGGCCTGGAGCACGCCGGAGCTCATCCGCTCGGTCAGCTCGGTGGCCGCGTTGCCGATGTCGATCTGCCCGCAGGCGATGTCGAAAGCCCTGCCCTCCAACGAGATCGACTTGGTCAGGCCGGTGATCGCGTGCTTGGTGGCGTTGTAGGCGATCGCGTTCGGCCGGGGGACCTGGGCGGAGATGGAGCCGTTGTTGATGATGCGGCCACCGCGCGGACGCTGCTCGCTCATCACCCGGAACGCCGCGCGGGCGCACAGGAACGCGCCGGTGAGGTTGGTGTCCACCACCCGCTGCCACTGCTCCAGGGAGAACTCGGCCAGCGGGGTGGCAGGCGCGTTGACCCCGGCGTTGTTGAACAGCACGTCGACCCGGCCCCAGCGCCCGCGCACCGCGTCGAACAGCGCGTCCACCGATTCGGCATCGGTGACGTCGGTCGGGGCCACCAGCACCGAGTCCGACTCCGCCGCGGTCTCCCGCAGCGCCCCGGCCCGCCGGCCGGCCAGCGCGACCCGGTGCCCGGCGGCGAGCAGTTCGCGGGCCACCGCGCGGCCGATGCCCGAGCCCGCGCCGGTGACCACCGAGACCGGGGCGGCGTGCTGTGGGGTTGCCATGGGATCTGTCTAGTCCAGGACGGCGGTGGCTTCCACCTCGACCAGGTGTTCGGGCACGTCCAGCGCGGCCACGCCGATCAGCGTGCCCGGTGGCGCCGGCGTCGCGCCAAGGGTCGCGGCGGCCCGGCCGATGCCGTCCATGAGCTGCGGCATCTTCTCCGGGGTCCAGTCCACGACGTAGATGGTCATCTTCGCCACGTCGGCGAACGTGCCACCCACCTCGGCCAGCGCGGTGGCGACGTTGCGGTAGCACTGCTCGACCTGTGCGGCCAGGTCACCGGGACCGACGGTGACCCCGTCGGCGTCCCAGGCGACCTGGCCCGCCAGGAAGACCAGCCGGGACCCGGTCGCGACGGCGACCTGATGGTAGGCGTCGACCTCCGGCAGTCCGCTGGGGTTGACCAGGGTGATGGTCATGCTCGCTCCTCCGTGCTCTCTTGCGGTTACTGGAGAACCGTAGGAGAGTGACCGCTGACCTGGAAGAACGCACTTTCGAGTGACTGGGGAACTTTTCGGTGACCAAGCAATACGCGGGCACGCCCGAGCAGCAGGCGGACCTGATGCGCGCGGACTCGCTGGCCAGGGAGATCTTCTCCGACATCGCGAACAAGTGGGCGTTGCTGATCATCGAGGTGATCGGGGACGGCACGCTGCGCTTCGGCGAGGTGCGGGACCGGGTGCAGGGCATCAGCCACAAGATGCTCACCCAGAACCTGCGGCTGTTGGAGCGCAACGGGTTGGTCGAGCGGTTCGTGCACCCCACCGTGCCGCCGAAGGTCGAGTACACCCTCACCGAGGCCGGGCACGGGCTGCGCAAGACGGTGGACGGCATGTGCGACTGGACCCGCCGGTTCCTCGGCCACATCGAGCAGTCCCGCCGCCGCTTCGACGCCTGAAGGAGAACGCTGTGAGCACCGTGGCCCTGCGCCCGGTCCAGGACACCGACCTGGACGCGCTGTTCGAGCAGATGCGCGACCCCGAAGCGGTGCGGATGGCCGCCTTCACCGCCAGGGACCCCAACGACCGCGCCGCCTTCGACGCGCACATGCGCAAGCTGCGCACCTCGCCGGAGGTCGCCCTGCGCGCGGTGACCAGCGACGGCCGGCTGGTCGGCACCATCGGCAACTTCGTGATGGACGGCGACACCGAGGTCACCTACTGGATCGACCGCTCGGCATGGGGACAGGGCATCGCCAGCCAGGCGCTGGCCCTGGTGCTGGCCGGGCTGCCGGTGCGGCCGGTGTACGCGCGGGCGGCCAGCGACAACCTGGGCTCGTTGCGGGTGCTGCAGAAGGCAGGCTTCGCGGTCATCGGCACGGAGGTCGGCTACGCCGCCGCCAGGGACGCCGAGATCGAGGAAACCGTGCTGCGCCTGGACTAGGCCGGTCCGGGTAGTGCGGTGGGCAGTCCGAACGGCGGGAAGTGGTCGGCGCCGATGAAGGACGTGATCGTGGCGATCAGGCCGTGCTGGGCGGTGAAGGCGGTGATGGACCACGGCTGGTGGCTCGCCTCCGGGTGCTCGCCGAGGTAGAAGGCGACGGCGGGTAGTCCGTTGGCGGTGGTGATCAGGTAGCGCCAGCTGGGACAGCGGGTCATGGGGACCGCGACGGCGAAGTCCACGACGGCCGCGCGGCCGCGGTACCAGTGCGGCAGCGGCGGCATGGTCCAGGTGACGTCCTCGCACAGCAGCGCGAGCAGGGCGTCGGGGTCGCCGTTGATCAGGGCGTCGGCGAAGCCGGTGGCCAGGTGGCGCAGCCGGGCGTCGCCGGCCGAGGGTGGCGAGGAGCGGGGCACCTTCGCCTCGAGCGTCCGCCTGGCGCGGGCGATGGCCGAGCTCACCGACGTGGCGGAGGTCTTCATGATCCCGGCGATCTCGGCCGCGGAGAAGCCGAGCACCTCGGCCAGCACCAGTGCCGCGCGCTGGTTGCCGGGCAGGTGCTGCAGGGCGGCCACGAAGGCCAGCTCCACCGACTCGCGGCTCAGGTACCGGTCGCTGAGGTCGTCGGCGGCGCTTCCGGGATACGGGCCGAGCCAAGCCACGTCGGTGACCGGGTCGTTGCCCTCGACCACCGCCCGTTCGCTGGCCGGGCCGAGGTCCATCGGCAGGGCCCGCCTGCCCCGCGCCTCGGCCAGGTCGAGGCTGGTGCGGGTGGCCACGGTGTAGAGCCAGGTGCGCAGCGAGCTGCGGCCCTCGAACCGCCCGAACGCCCGCCAGGCCCGCAACAGGGCGTCTTGCAGGGCGTCGTCGGCGTCGTGCACCGAGCCGAGGATGCGGTAGCAGTACGCGCGCAACTCGGTGTGCAACGGCGCCACCAGGCGGGTGAACGCGGCCTCGTCACCGGCACGCGCGCGGTCGACGTCGGCGACCTGCGCGGAAAGAGTGTCGTCCATCACCGACGATTCTGCCCGACGGCCGCGGTCTCACCCCGTGACAGCACTGATCACCGAGGAAGGACCACAAACGATGGCCGACCCCCGCAGCCGCCCCGCCGAGATCTGGCCGCTGGTGCACGCCGAACGCGCCGCCCTCGCGACCGACCTGACGCACCTCACCGACGAGCAGTGGTCCACCCGGTCGCTGTGCAGCGAGCTGTCCGTGCGGGAGGTGCTGGCCCACCTGACCGCCGCGGCGAACCTGAACGGCCTCCGCTGGTTCGCCGGGGTGGTGCGCTGCCGCTTCGACTTCGACAAGCAGGTGGCCCTGCGCCTGGCCGAACAGCTCGGCGACTCACCCGCCGAGACACTGGCACGCTTCCGCCGCGCCGTCACCAGCACGACCAAGCCGCCACTGCCGGTCCTCGCGATGCTCGGCGAGACGATCGTGCACGGGGCGGACATCCGCCAGCCGCTGGGTATCCGCCACGACTCCCCGATCGGGACGCTCACCCGGGTCGCGGAGTACTACCGGAGCACCGACCAGGTGGTCGTGGCCAGGAAGCGGGTCGAGGGCCTGCGCCTGGTCGCCACCGACGGCCCCTTCACCGCGGGGGAAGGGCCGCTGGTGTCCGGCCGCACGCTCGCGCTGATCATGGCCATGACCGGCCGGGCCAGGTTCTGCGCTGAGCTGCACGGGGACGGGGTCTCCACCCTGCGCGAGCGTTCACCCGCACCGGGCACGCCGCGGACCTGACAGCGCGAAACCTGGCCAGGACCCGGTGTCCCGGCCAGGTTTCGCGCCGTCGAACTAGCCTTGCCGCATCACCACTTCACCGGCAGGCTCACCAGGCCGCCGGGCAGCAGGTTGTCCAGGAGCTCCAGTTCCTCCACCGGCACCGCCAGCTCCAGGTTCGGGAACCGTTGGAACAACCGGCTGAACACCGCCTCCAGCTCCACCCGCGCCAGCGTGGCGCCGATGCACAGGTGCCGTCCGCTGCCGAAGGACAGGTGGGAGTTGGGTTCGCGGGTGACGTCGAAGGTGTCCGGGTCGGTGAAGAAGCGCGGGTCCCGGTTGGCGGCGATGCCGCTGATCAGCACCGCGTCGCCGAAGTTGATGGTGACATCGCCCATCTTGATCTCGTCGCGGGCGTAGCGGACGAAGTTGCCGCCGCCGGCGTCGGTGAAGCGCAGCATCTCCTCCACCGCGGACTCCACCAGCGACGGGTCCTCCACCAGGCGCTTGCGCTGCTCGGGATAGGTGAGCATGTGCAGGGTGCCGAACTCCACCAGCACCACTGTGGTCATGTGCCCGGCGAAGAGCAGGCCGGTGGCCAGACCGACCGCGTAGTCCATGTTCAGCTTGCCCTCGTTGTAGGCGCGGGCGATGTCGGAGATCACGTCCTCGCCCGGGTTCGTGCGGCGCGCCTCGATCAGGGAGCCGGTGTAGGCGCGCAGTTCGGTGAGCTGCTCAAGGGAGTGCTCGCCGTTGAACATGTCGGCCGCGCCCTCGGACCAGATGCGGAACTGGTCGCGGTCCTCGTACGGCACGCCGAGCAGCTCGCAGATCACCAGCACCGGCAACGGGAACGCGAGCTCCTGGTGCAGGTCGGCCGGTGGCGTCTTCTTGGCCATCTCGTCGAGCAGGTCGTCGACCAGGCCGCCGATGCGGGGCCGGAGCATGCGCATCCGCTTGGCGGAGAAGGAACCGCCGAGCAGGGAGCGCATCAGGGTGTGGTCGTAGTCCTCGGTCTCGTAGGTGCCGACCGGGCCGCCCATCATGGCCGACTCGCTGACCTTCGCCGCGTTCTCCGGGTCCGGGTGCGAGCGGATCAGGCGGTGGTCGGTGAACAGCGACTTGGCCTCTTCGTAGCGGGTGACCAGCCAGGCCTCGTCGCCCATCATGGTGCGCACCTTGGTGATCGGGCGCTCGGCCTGGAGCTGCCGCAGCATCGGCGGGATGTCCAGGATGGTGGGGCGGTCGAAGGGGAGGGCGGGCATGTCCTGGGTGGTCATCGGGCGTCTCCCGTCAGTGCGGTGTCACAGACCTGGTACTCGGGCAGCATGTCCAGCATCTGCTCCAGCAAGTTGGCGCAGTACAAGCCGTTGGCGAGCGAGTCGTTCTCATCCGCGCAGACCTGCTTGTTCTTCCCGGTGAAGTCCAGGCGCACCCGGTGTGCCGAAGGGTCCGCCAGCAGTTGGCGCTCGACCAGCTCGGCGACCAGGTGCGGCGGCAGGTCCACGGTCACGTGGTGCTCGCCCAGCTCGAAGATGTTCATCTCCTTCAACGGAACCCCGGGTTCCTGCACCGGTTCGATGTAGGGGTAGGGCCGGGCCACCATGTCCAGCTCGAACAGCGCGCGCACGGTCGGGTCCGACCACCACGGCTGCGCCGAGGCGAACTCGTGCATCAGCCGGTCCGCCTCCTGCCGGTGGCTGTGCTGGATCTGGTGGGCCACCATGCCGCCGTTGCTGTACTCGTAGTGGTCCAGGGTCTCCACCGAGCGTTTGATGTAGCGGGCGAGCTCGTAGTCCTGGTGTTCCCGGTAGAAGGCCACCACCGCCCAGAACAGCTCGTCGAAGGACATGATGCCCTTGCGGTCCAGGTAGCTGGAGACGAAGTACAGCCCGCGCGAGTCGTAGACCGACAGCAGCGCGTACCAGAACCACACGCCCTCGTCGTACTGCTCCCGGTTGACCCACTTGGTGCGCACCACCAGCTCGGCCTCGCCCACCGGGTTGGGCACCCGCTCGGTGTGCACGCCGAAGAGCTCGCGCTGCTCGTAGATCGGCGTGTTGTGCAGCAACAGCTGCGGGTACACGTTGATCATGTCCGCGCCGGTGCGGCACAGCTGCACGATTCCGTCCACATAGGACCCCAGGGTCTCCCCGGGCAACGGCCAGATCAGCTCGATGAAGGAGGGGATGTTCCTGGCCCGCAGGTCGCGCTGGAGCTCGGAGTAGGTCTCCCGCTTGATGTTCTTGCGCTCGATCAGGGTGAGCGCCTCGTCGCTGACGCTCTGCAGGGAGATCGGCTGACGGGTGATCAGCCCACCCCGCAACAGGATGTCCACGATCTTGGACACCCGCTCCGGGCTGTTCTTGGCCGACTGGATGGTCACCCAGTACGGGAACCCGTACTTCTCCTTGCACTCCACGATGTACTCGGTCAGCTCCACATCGCGTGCGGACAGGCCCCAGTTGGCATCGGCGATCATGACCGCGTAGATGTTGTTCTTGGCGATCCACTCGATGTCGGCCTTGACCCGGTCCATCTCGAAGCGGTGCACCTTGTCGTTGGTGGCCGCGCCCCAGTAGCAGAACCCGCAGCGGAACGGGCAGCCGCGGTTGGTCTCCAGCACCGCCACGTGATAGGTCGAGTCGGTGAACAGGTTGGCCACGAACGGGCTCGGCACCTCGGTGAGCTCCTTGATCCGCGCGGCCGGCAGGGTGGTGGTCACCCGGCCGTCCCGGCGGAAGCTCAACCCCGGCACCTTGCCCAGATCCGGCGAGTCGCCGGCCAGTTCGCGCAGGTACTCCAGGAAGGTGATCTCGCCTTCGCCGTTGCACACCGCCACGTTCTCCGCGCCCGGCGGGATGTAGTCCTCGCCGTGGTTCATCACCTGCGGGCCGCCCAGCAGGTACTGCGCGTCCGGCCGCAGGCGCACCAGGTCCTCCAGCACCTCGCGGACCAGCTTGCCGTTCCAGATGTAGCAGCTGAACGCGTAGATGTCGCAGTCCAGCTCGGCCAGCTCCGCCACCAGCGCCACCCGGCCGTCGGAGGTGTGCCGGGACAGGATCTCGAACTCGTACTTCTGCGCGACCACCTCGTCCTGTCGGGCGTAACTCTGGAGGTATCCGGATACCAGCGGGAGGAAGCTGTGCCAGGAGTGGATCTCCACTAGCGCCACGGTTGTCATCTCGGTGTGCCTCCGTCCACTGGACTTGCAGCCCAAGGCGATGTCGGCCCGGAGCCTACGGACGCCCGCTTGGCGCCCGGCTGCACCAGAGCTGGACGCGCGCCCCGGTCCGCTCCAGCGCGGGTGCAGCCGCATGACCAGCGCGGTTCTCTAGCGTCAGCACTCGAATCCGGATCCGGCGACGGCGGTGTGAGGAGACGTGCATGAGCGCACCCGAGCGGGCCCCCGCTGTGTCCCTGCCCCTGGCCCAGCCCTCGATCACCGAGCCACCGGCGGAGTACGCCCGGCTGCAGGCGGAGTGCCCGGTGGCGAGGGTGGTCACCGAGAACGGCACGCAGGCCTGGATGGTGACCCGGTACGAGGACGTGCGTTTTGTGCTCGCCGACCCCCGGTTCAGCATCCGCTTCGCCGGCGCGGCCAGCGACAACGCCGAGGACGCCCCGGAGGAGTCGCTGTTCCAGGACCCGCCAGGGCACAGCCGGTTGCGCCGACTGGTCGGCCGGGCGTTCACCGCCCGCCGGATGGCCGAGCTGCGGCCCGCGGTGCGGCGTACCGCCGAACGGCTGGCCGCGGAGATGGCCGATGACTACCCGCCTGCCGAGCTGGTCAGCGACTTCGCCTTCCCGTTGTCCATCAACGTGATCAGCGAGCTGCTCGGCGTGCCCACTCCTGACCGGGCGGACTTCCGCGCCTGGTCCGAGGCGGTGATCAGCCTGACCGCGCACACCCCCGAGCAGATCGGCGCGGCCTGGAACAACCTGCAGGGCTACGTGGCCGAGCTGATCGAGGCCAAGCGCCGCGACCCCGGCAGCGACCTGATGAGCGCGCTGATCGCGGTGCGGGACAACGAGGACGACAAGCTCAGCACCGGCGAGCTGCGCACCATGGCGGTCACCCTGCTGGTGGCCGGGCACGTCAGCACGGTCAACGCGATCACCATGGGCATGCTCACCCTGCTGACCAACCGCGCCCAGTACGACCGCCTGGTGGCCGATCCCGGGCTGATCGAGGGCGCGGTGGAGGAGATCCTGCGCTGCCAGTTCGGCAAACGCGGCCTGATGCGCATCGCCAAGGACGACGTCCAGGTCGGCGAGGCGCTGATCCGTAAGGGCGACACCGTCTTCGCCGAGCTGGGCGCGGCCAACGTCGACGCCAGCCTGTTCCCCGAACCGGCCCGGTTCGACATCACCCGGCCGGAGAACCCGCACCTGGCTTTCGGCCACGGCATCCACCACTGCCTCGGCGCCGCGCTGGGGCGGATGGAACTGCACGTGACGCTGGAAGTGCTCAGCTCGGCCTTCCCGCTGATGCGCACCGTGCTGCCGGTGGAGCGGATCCCGCTGCGCACCGGCCTGCTCGACCAGAGCCCCGCCGCCCTGCTCGTGACCTGGTAACGAAGGAGACGCCGATGGGGGCACCGCCCTTCCCGTTCGCCCGACCGTCGGTCACCGAACCGCCGGTGGAGTACGCGCGGCTGCGCGCGCAGGAGCCGGTCAGCCGGGTCACCACCAGCTCCGGGGAACCGGCCTGGCTGGTCACCCGCTACGAGGACGTCCGGTTCGTGCTCTCCGACCTGCGCTTCGGTGTGCGCGCCCCCGGCGCGGCCGCGGCTACC
This sequence comes from Crossiella sp. NPDC003009, assembly GCF_053591555.1. NCBI lineage: Bacteria > Bacillati > Actinomycetota > Actinomycetes > Pseudonocardiales > Pseudonocardiaceae > Crossiella > Crossiella sp. NPDC003009. The sequence continues at coordinate 129,649 of NZ_JBSFUA010000001.1, forward strand.
GAGGACTCGCTGTTCCAGGACCCGCCGGGGCACACCCGGCTGCGCCGCCTGGTGTCCAAGGCCTTCACCGTGCGCGGGGTGGAAGCCTTGCGCCCCAAGGTGCAGGCCCTGGCCAAGCAGCTGGCCGGTGACCTGCGCGCGGCCGGTCCGCCCGCCGACCTGGTGGAGATCTTCGCCTTCCCCATGTCCATCGGGGTGATCACCGAGCTGCTCGGCGTGCCCGTGGTCGACCAGGCCGACTTCCGGCGCTGGTCGGAGGCGATCCTGTCGCTGGACGCCTTCAGCCAGGAGGAGGTGATGGCCGCCGGCAAGAGCCTGGACGAGTACTGCGCCGGGCTGATCGCGGACAAGCAGCGCAACCCGGGGCCTGACCTGCTCAGCGACCTGATCGCGGTGCGCGAGCAGGACAACGACCGGCTCAACGACCGGGAGCTGCTCACCATGGCGGAGAGCATCCTGATCGCCGGGTACGTGACCGCGGGCAACACCATCGGCCTGGGCGCGCTCACCCTGCTCACCCATCCCGAGGACTACCAGGCCCTGGTCGATGATCCCGAGCTGGTGCCGGGCGCGATCGAGGAGATCCTGCGCTACGCCTCGGAGATCGGCGGCCTGGTCCGGATCGCGCAGGACGACGTGCGCATCGGCGAGGTGCTGATCAAGGCCGGGGACATGGTGATCGCGCCGCCGGCCTGCGCCAACCGGGACGAGCGCCGCTTCCCCAACCCCGGCCGGTTCGACCGCACCCGCCCCGGCAACCTGCACCTGGCCTTCGGGCACGGCGTGCACCACTGCCTCGGTGCCGCGGTGGGAAGGCTGGAGCTCCAGGTCGCCTTCACCGAGCTGGCCACCAGCTTCCCGGGCTTGCGCCTGGCCGTGCCGGTGGACGAGCTGCCGCAGCGGGCCGGACTGCTCGACCAGGGTCCCAGCGCGCTGCCGGTGGCCTGGTGACCACGCACTGTCTACTTCGGACACACAGGTGAGGACGAGCCGATGACGCGGAGACAGGTGTGGTTGATCCAGCAGGGCATCTGGGAGATGGCCCTGGAGTCCATGCCGCTGGCTGCCGGCTATCTCAAGGCGACCGCGCTGCAGGACGAGAAGCTGGCCGCGAACTTCGACATCAAGATCATCAACTTTGACGGTGGCAAGACGCTGTTCGGCATGGCCAGCGAGCTGTTCGCCGGTGCGGCGCCGGACATCATCGCCTTCTCCGTGCTGGGCTGGAACTTCCGCTCCTTCGCCGCGCTGGCCGAGACCTACAAGCAGCTCAAGCCGGACGGCTGGGTGGTCTTCGGCGGCAACCACGTGGCCAACCAGGCCAAACGGGTCTTCGGCATGTTCCCCGACGTGGACATCGTGGTCAACGGCGAGGGTGAGTTCACCTTCTGCGACCTGCTGCACGCGCACCTGGACGGCAAGGCGCGCAACGAGCTCGGCGGGATCCTGGGCATCTCCTTCCAGAGCGGCCACGGCGGGTACGTCACCACCGAGGAACGACCGCGGATCGAGGACCTGGACGCCATCGCCTCCCCGGTGCTCACCGGCACCCTGGAGCTCACCGACGACGAGGGCAACTTCCGCTACGACGTGGCGCTGATGGAGACCAACCGCGGCTGCCCCTACCGCTGCTCCTTCTGCTACTGGGGCGGCGCGGTCGGACAGCGGGTGCGGGCCTTCTCCAGGGAGCGGCTGCGCCAGGAGGTGGAGCTGTTCGCCAAGCACAAGGTGCACACCATCGTCATGTGCGACGCCAACTTCGGCATGCTGCCCATCGACCTGGAGTTCGTCGAGGACGTCATCGAGATCCGGCAGCGGCTCGGCTTCCCCAAGAGCATCGAGACCTCCTGGGCCAAGAACAAGTCCAAGCTGTTCTACCAGATCGTCAGCGCGATGAAGGAAGCCGGACTGCACAGCTCGTTCACCCTGGCCCTGCAGACCCTCAACCCGGACGCGCTGGAGGGCATGCAGCGGCGCAACATGAAGGTCAACGACTGGGAGAGCCTGGCCGAATGGCTCGGCAAGGAGGGCATGGCCTGCTATGCCGAGCTGATCTGGGGCGCGCCGGGGGAGACCGTGGAGTCCTTCATGGAGGGCTACGACCGACTGGCCAACCACGTCTCCAGGGTCGCGGTCTACCCGATGCTGATCCTGCCCAACACCGCCTACGCGGAGAAGCGGGCCGAACACGGGCTGATCACGGTGCGCGGCAACAACGACGACTTCATGTACCTGATCGCGCACAACACGATGACCCCGCAGGACAACCGGTACATGCACCGGTTCATCTTCTTCTCCAGGCTGGTCGCGGAGAACCCGGTGTTCCGGTTCCTCTGGGGCCCGCTGCGCGAGCTCGGCGGCCTCACCCAGTCCGAGACGATCCGCTCGCTGATCGACTGGTTCGAGCGCAGCACCGACCCGGCGGCCGAGCCGTTCCAGCACGGGCTGAACAGCTCCTTCACCGACTCCGACGTGCTGGGCCCGGTGGTGGAGTACGTCTACGGCACGGTGGAGGCCAAGGAGGAGCTGCGCCGCTGGTGGCGCGAGTCGATGCTGCCCAGGGTGCCGGGCGAGCACGTGGCCCTGCTGGACAACGCCTTCGAGTACGACCTGCTCACCCTGCCCGCCTACGCCAGTCCCGGCCGGGAGCCCTCGCCGTTGTACGCCAACGAGACCCTGCCGCTGGTGGAGGTCGAGGGCGACATGTTCCACGTGCGGCACAACGTGACCATCGCCTGCGACGTGCCCGCGATGTGCCTGGCGCTGCGGCGCGGGGAGTCCTACGCGCACACCGTGGGGGAGCAGGAAACCTCCCTGTACTACAAGGCCGGCGCCCGCAACTTCGTCACCTCCACCAACCACGAGGAGATCGTCTACTACATGGGCAGGCTGGCGCGAGAGATGTTCAGTGACAACCGGAGAGGCGTGGTGTCCCATGACTGACCGCTATTCCTACATGGCCCAGTACCACGAGCTCTTCGCCTTGCCGTACAAGGAACCCACCCAGCGCGCGGTGGCCAAGGCGGTGGCCGACTGCGCCAACGGCGTGCTGGAGATGGGCGCGGGCACCGGTCTGGTCACCGAGACCATCGCCGATGCCTGCCCCGGTGAGATCTTCGCGGTGGAACCGGCCGCGCCGATGCGCGCGGTGCTGATGTCCCGGCTGGCCCGGCGGCCCGACCTGCAACGGCGGGTCACCGTGCTGCCGCAGGACGCGGTGACGGTGAAGCTGCCGGTGAAGGTGGACGCGGTGGTGCTGATCAGCATGCTGCTCTGCTTCTCCCCGGAACGCCGCGCCCAGCTGTGGCGGGTCTGCCGCGAGTCGCTCAACCCCGGTGGCCTGCTGGTGCAGGACCGGCCCGAACCCTCCACCGCGGACCCGATCCCGCCCGCCGCGGGCAGCCTCCAGGTGGGCCGGGCCCGCTACGACATCGAGTACGCGGGCGTGCCGGCCGGTGCCGGCGTGCTGCGGCTGAGCTGGTCCTACCGGATCACCGTGTGCGATGAGGAGGGCATCGAGGAGCGGGAGGAGATCGACGCCTACCCGATCAGCGAGCAGGAGCTCAACGCCGAGCTGGACGAGGCCGGGTTCGAGCGCGCCGACGCCCCGGACGGGCTGCTCGGCTGGCGCCTGCGATGACCGCCGATCCCGCGACGCAGGCGCGGGCCTTTCCGTTCTCCGCGGAGGGCCTGCGCCTGGACCCGCTCTACCAGCGCCTGCGCCAGGAGGAGCCGGTGCTGAAGGTGCGGTTGCCCTTCGGCGAGCAGGCCTGGCTGGTGACCCGCTACCAGGACGCCAAGCTGGTGCTGGTGGACCCCCGGTTCTCCAGGGCGGCCATGCACGGCCGCGACGTGCCGCGGTCCATGCCCTACAACTCCACCACCGGCATCGTGACCATGGATCCGCCGCAGCACAGCCGGGTGCGCACGCTGGTGGCCCGCGCCTTCACCCAGCGCCGCGCGGAAGCCTTGCGCCCCAGGGCGATCGAGGTGGCCGAAGAGCTGCTGACGGAGCTGCTGGCGGCCGGACCGGCGCAGGATCTTGTGGCCAGGTACTCACTTCCGCTGACCAACACGCTGATCTCCGAGGTGCTGGGCATCCCCAGGGAGGACCAGGACCAGTTCCGCGAGTGGTCGGACATGGCGCTCTCGGCCGCGGTCAGCCCGGAGGAGTCCGAGCGGGTGGCCGGCCAGATGTGGGACTACCTGGAGACCTTCCTGCGCCGCCGCCGCAGCGAGCGCACCGACGACGTGCTCGGCGCGATGGTCACCAAGGGCGAGGCCGAGCTGCCCGAGCACGAGCTGATCATGCTGGCGATGACCGTGCTGGTGGCCGGGTACGAGACCACCGCCTCGCACATCCCCAACTTCGCCTACGTGCTGCTGACCAACCAGCCGCTGCTGGACTCCCTGCGCGCGGACCGGGAGCTGATCCCGGCCGCGGTGGAGGAGCTGCTGCGCTGGGTGCCGCTGGAGGCGGGCGCCGGGCTGCCCCGGTACGCCACCGAGGACATCGAGATCGGCGGCGTGCTGATCAGGGCGGGGGAGCCGGTGCTGGTGGATCCCGCTGCGGCCAACCACGATCCGGCCGTGTTCGCCTGCCCGGAGAAGGTGGACTTCCACCGGGTGGACAACCCGCACCTGGCCTTCAGCCACGGCCCGCACCACTGCCTCGGCGCCTCGGTGGCCAGGATGGTGCTGCAGGTCGCGCTGGACCGGCTGCTGCTGCGGCTGCCGGACCTCCGGCTGGCGGTGCCGGAGGACCAGCTGGCCTGGAAGTCGCAGATGCTCATCCGCGGGCTGACGGCGCTGCCGGTGACCTGGACGGCGGCCACCAGTCCACCGAACCGTCCAGCGCCCGCGCGGTGACCGAGGCGGGCAGCAGCCCGCCGAACCGGATGCCCAGGTTCCGCGCGGCCACCGCGGGCGGCCAGGTCCACTGCCCGGCCAGGCCGACCCGCCGGGCCCGCCGGGCCAGCGCCACCGCCCTGGGCAGCCGCAGCGCGGTGTACCCGGCCAGCGCACTGTCCAGATCGGACACCCGGTCGGCGGGCAGCAGCAGGCCGAGGGTGACCGCGTCCTCCATGGCCAGGCAGGCCGGTCCGATGTTGGGGGTCATGGCATGCGCGGCGTCACCGACCAGCACTATCCGTCCACTGTGGAACGTGGGCAGCGGGGTGGCCAGCTCGGCCACGTCGTGGTGCAGCACCTGTCCCGGCTCCACCGCGGCCAGCAGGTCCGGGATCGGCGCGTGCCAGTGCCCGAACCGCCGCAGCACCGCCTGACGCTCGTCCCGCTCCCGTTGCCTCGGCGGGGCAACGGAGTTCGCGGACAGGTGCAGCAACCCGTCCGGCAGGTGCATCAGGCCGAAGCGGGTGCCCCGGCCCCAGGTCTCGGTGGCCTCGACCAGGTAGTCCGGCACCGGCACCACCATTCGCCAGCTGGTGTACCCGGCGTAGACCGGCCCGGGGTGCGCCGGGAACAGCGCGGCCCGCAGCCGGGAGCCGATCCCGTCGGCGGCCACCACCAGATCCGCGTCCAGCTCACCCTCGCTGGTGCGCACCACCCCCTCCCGGGTGGCCGAGGTCACCGCGACCCCGGTGCGCAGCGACCCGGCCGGCAGCGCCCCGGCCAGCATCGTGATGATGTCCCTGCGGTGCAGGCCCACCACCGGATCGCCGAAGCGGGCCCGGATGAAGGCCAGGTCGGAGCGGGCCAGCCAGCGCCCGTCCGGCCGCCGGATGCCCCCGGTCTCCTGCACCGCCCCGCGCTCGCGCACCGCGTCGCCGAGACCGAGCACGTCCAAGGCGCGCAACGCGTTCGGGGTCAGGCCGAGACCCGCGCCGAGCGGTTCCAGCACCGGCGCCCGGTCGAACACGCTCACCCGCCAGCCGTTCTGGTGCAGGGCCACCGCACTGGTCAGCCCCGCCACCCCCGCCCCGGCGATCACCGCGTGCGGGGTCATGACCGTTCCCCGAGGGAGGCATTGTGAACGCCCGACGAACCCTGCTCGCCCACCTGGAGATCTGCCGCCCGGACTCGATGTTCTACGCGGGCCTGGTCGGCCTGGCCGGCGCGGTGCTGGCCGCCCGGCTCAACCAGACCGACCCGGAGACCTGGCGGCTGTTCGCCGCCTGGGCCGCCCCCACCTTCGGCTGGATCGCCTCCCTCTACGGCGGCGACTACTTCGACCGGGAGCTGGACGCCACCGCGAAACCCCATCGCCCCATCCCGTCCGGCCGGATGAGTGCCCGGACCGCGTTCACCGGCATGGTGCTCACGATCGGGCTCGGACTGGTGTTCGCGGTGGCGCTGACCCCGCTGAACCTGGCGCTGGGGGTGGTCGCCGTGGTCACCGGGGTCTCCTACAGCCGGACGTTCAAGGCCCGCGGCTTGGCGGGAAACCTCATGCGCGGCGTCCCGACAGCGCTGGCCTTCCTGGTGGGGACCACGGCGAGCGGTCCGGTGCCGCCGTGGGAACTGCTGCCGCTGGCACTGGCGTTCTGGGTGCACGACTCCGCGTCCAATCTGGTGGGGGCGCTGTGCGATCGGGACAGCGACCGGGAGGGTGGCTACCGGACGTATCCGGTGCGGTACGGGGACGGCTCGACGCTGCGCATGCTGACTGTCCTCAATGGAGTGTGGATCGTGTTGGCCGTCGGCTGGCCACTGGCCCTGGACACCGAGGCACTCGACCTCTCCCTGTTGTGGCCCTTCCTCTTGGTGGCCCTGCCGCTGTGCTGGACCTGCTTCCTGATGCTGGCCCGCGCCGCCCGCCCGATCCCCCGGCTGGCCGCCCTGCGCGCCCACGAGGTGCTGGTGGGGGAGCGCCTGGTGCTGGCCTGCGGGTTCATCGCGCTGGGCGGCGGCCTGGTGCTGGCCCTGGCCGTGCTGGTCCCGGCTGCTGTCCTGACCGCCGCGGCCAGGTCGGTGATGCGCAGGCGGGACCACCCCAGCCTGGCCCGCTAGCGGTCCCGGTCGATGGCCAGTTCGGCGAAGAAAGCGAGACGGTCCCGGCTCGGCGAGGGTGGCAGCTTCACCAGCGCCGAGCCGGAGTTCTCCGCGTAGGTCCAGGCCATCTTGGCCGCGGACTCCAGCGCGCCGGTGCGGTCGAGCACCTCCAGGATCTGCTCGTGGCGGTGCCCGAGGTTCTCCTCGCCGGTGAGTGCCTGGCGCAGCAACCGGCGCTCCGGGTGCCCGCCGGCGCGGTAGGCCAGCAGGACCGGCAGGGTGAGCCTGCCGTTGCGGCTGTCACTGGTGTTCTCCTTGCCCATGGTGTCCGCCTCGCCGGTGTAGCCCAGGATGTCGTCCTGGATCTGGAAGGCCGTGCCCAGCGCCAGCGCGTACCGGGACAGCGCCTCCACCTGCTCCGGGGTGCCACCGGCCAGGATCGCGCCGCTCTCACAGGCGCCCTGGAAGAACGCGGCGGTCTTCAGGCTGATCATGGTCAGGTAGCCGTCCAGGTCGAAGCGCAGTCCCCGGCACAGCTCCTCCTCCATGCTCTGTCCCCGGCACAGGTCCAGGCCGCAGCGGGCCACCGCCTCCAGCGCGGCGGCCACCCTGCTGTCCGGCACACCGGTCCACCGGCACTCGGCGAGCCCGGCGAACAGGTCGAAGATCAGCGCGTCCCCGGCCACGATCGCGTTGCCCACGCCAAAACGGCTGTGCACCGAACGCCTGCCGCGGCGCAGCTCGTCGCCGTCGATGATGTCGTCGTGGATCAGGCTGGCCACGTGGCCGCACTCCGCGCCTACCGCGGCGGGCAGCACCATCTCCGCCGAGCCGCCCACCGCGCAGGCGGACTCCAGCAGCAGGATGGGCCGGAACAGCTTGCCGCTGGGCACCAGCGCGTAGTGGCACATGGTGCTCAGCAGGCTGGAGGTGCGGGACCAGCGGGTGCGCAGCTTGCTCTCGGCCAGCTCGGTGAGCGCGGACAGGGCGAGCTCGGGGCGGGGGTCAGCGGACTGCATGTTGTTCTCCTCAGCTGGTTCGGAAAGCCTTGCGGCGCTGGAGAACCACCTCCGCCCCACGGGCGGGCGTGAGCACCGGGCCCATGGCTCGTTGGCGCTCCGGTTCCGGGGCCGCGGCCCGGAGCCGGGTGTGTGCCAGCACGGTGCTGATCACCGTGCGCATGGTGGTCATGGCGAAGGCCGCGCCGAGACACCGGTGCGGGCCGCCGCCGAAGGGCAGGAACAGTTCCGGTCCCGGCGCCTCGCCGAGGAAGCGCTCCGGCCGGAACTCCTCCGGTTCGGGATAGCGCCGGGGGCAGGAGTGCAGCAGCCCGAGGGAGAGCGCGAGCATGATCCCGGCGGGCAGCCGGTAGCCGTCGATGGTGGCCGGTGCGGCCAGGATGCGGGCGATGTCGCCCACCACCGGCCGCACCCGCAGCGTCTCGTTGATCACCGCGTCCAGGTACTCGTGCTTGCCCTCGGCCAGCTCGCCCTCCAGGCGGGCCAGCGCTTCCGGGTGCCGCACCAGCCGCTCGAAGGCCCAGGACAGCGTGGTGGCGGTGGTCTCGTGGCCGACCGCGAGCACGGTGATCAGGTTGTCCCGCAGGTCCTCGTCGGTGGCAGGCTGCCCGTCGGCGTGCCGCATCCGCAGCAGCAGCGAGAGCACGTCGGATCGCTCACCGTCCACTTCGGAGCGTCGACGGGCGATCTCGGTGTAGAGGATCTCGTCCACCGCGGCCTTCACCCTGGCGAACCGGCCGCCCGGGCTGTACGGACCCCAGTCCTTGCGCAGCAACGGGAACAGCACCACCGCCGGGTTCATGTGCAGCAGCTTCGGCACCAGCGCGCGCAGCCCGGCCAGCCGCCTGAGGTCGGTGATGCCGAAGACCACCCGCATCATGATCTCCAGCGTCACGTGCTGCATCCTGGGCAGCAGCGGCACCGGAGTCCCGGCCGGCCAGCGGCGCACCGCCTCGGCGGTGACCTCGGCGATGGTGTCCTGGTAGCGCTGCACACTCGGCCCCCGGAAGGGCGGCAGCAGCACCTGGCGGCTGCGCACGTGCTCCGGCCCGTCCAGCAGCAGCACCGAACGCGGCCCGACCACGAAGTCCATCACCCGGTTCGCGTCCCCGGCCAGCAGGGTCGCCGACTCCGCGGTGACCGCGCGCCGGATAACCGCCGGATCGGCCGCGCACACCACGGTGCCCACCGGGAAGACCTTGATGGTGAACAGGTTCCCGTACTTGCGCCGGCAGTCCTTGGCGAACTCCAGCGGCTGGATCGCGGAGAGCACGGTCTGGGCCAGCACCGGCATCCGCGGTCCCGGCGGCAGCGAGGTGGCCGGGTTCACGGGCGCTGGGACTGGCCGGCCAGGCGCAGCCAGCACGCCAGTGCCCGCAGCGTGTAGGTGTGCGCGATCAGGTCGTCGCTGTAGCAGAGGTCCTCGAAGTACAGGCCCACCGGCGCCTCCGGCCAGCTGCCCGCCTCGTTCTGCCGGGCCACCAGCCAGTCCACCGCGCGCACCAGCCGCGGGTCCCACGGCGAGGTGCCGGCCCGCAGCAGCGAGTACACCGCCCAGGCGGTCTCCTCCACGGTCTCGCCCGGCGCGCTGGTCTGCACGCTGACCGGCCACGCGCCCGAGGGAGCCTGGTTGTCCCACAACCACTTCCGGGCCCGCACCGCCACCGGGTGGTTCGGCGTGCCCAGCTCGGCGTAGGTCTCCAGCACCTTGGCGGTGCCGTGCGTGCCGTCCCGGAACCACAGCGAGGGCAGGGATCCGTCCGGCAGCTGGTCGCCGTGGTACCAGCGCAGCGCGCGGTCGATGGCCGCCCTGGCGCCGCGCGGCTCGCCGTGCTGGTGCAGGGCCATCACCACGTGCGCGGTGACCCCGGTGCACGGCCGGTCGTTGAGGATGAAGGAGTTGCGCACCCACTCCGACCAGGAGCCGTTGCGGTTCTGCCGCACCCGCAGCCAGCGCAGCCCGTCGGCCACCTTGGGGTGCTCCCTGGACAGGCCGAGCAGCCCGAGCGTGGACAGCGCCACCGCGGTGTCCTCGGACTCCGGCCAGCCCGAGGGCACGTTCCAGGACCAGGCTCCGGCCGGGATGTTCAACGGTTTGAACGGTTCGGTCCACTGGGTGGAGAGCAGCCAGTCGCGGGTGCGCCGCAGCCGGGAGTCGGTGGCCACGTCGATGTGCTCGGCCAGCGCGTGCACCGCGTAGCAGGTCACCGCGATCTCCAGGTCGCGGTCGATCGCCCAGGACCCGTCCGGCCGCTGGGTGTCCAGCAGGTAGTCCAGCGAGGCCTGCTGGATGTCCGGGCCGAGCTCGGCGGTGTGCAGCCCGAGGTACATCAGCGCGGAGATCATCGGGCACTCTTCCACGCCCCCGTTGGGCCCCATCACCGAACGCAGCCAGGCCAGCGCCCTCGGCCGGGCCAGCCAGCGCAGGAAACGCCGGGGCGCGCTGGCCGGGATCACCTTGGCCTGCATCAGTCCGAGGGCGAGCACCGCGGGCATGCCGATGGAGACCTTGTTGCGCAGCTTGGGCGGCAGCAACATGATCTCGATCGGCAGCGTGGGCTGGTCCTTGATGTCGCGCAGCCCCACCAGCGACCAGGCCACCGGCGCGGCCGCGGGCCAGGTTTTCGGCCCTGGGCCGCGCATGCCGGGGATGACGTCGAAGGAACCGTTGGCTTCGATGAACTTGTGGCCCCTGGCGATCCGCTCGCTGGAGCCCTCCCGGTCCAGCCGGTGGCAGGCGGCGATGGCGAAGGCGGTCATGCCGGGGCTGCTCGGCGCGAACTTGTCGGCCATGCTCCAGCCGCCGTCCTCGCGCTGGTGCGCGCGCAGCCAGTCCATGCCCAGCTCGATGCGGTCCCGGTAGCGCTGCTCATCCGCGGTGGCCAGGGCCAGCAGGCCCAGTGCGGTGGAAACCGTTGACGAGGAAAGCCGATCGGTCCACGCGCCGTCCGGCCGTTGCCGCGCAAACAGGTGATCCACCGCCTTGCGCACCACCTCAGCGGTCCGCCCGGTCAGCTCAGGGGAATTCACAACTGGTTCGTTCACAAAAACCATGCGCAGCCACCCCTATTTGCCGGTGTATCGGGTAAGGGCCCCGCTCAAAACCGTAGCGAGATCTCCTGGCCGTGCGGCTGGACTCGAACTGGAGTCGAGCCCTGCCGTTGACGCGCTCGCGACAGCCCTGCTGAGCTGCGCGGATGTCGGACGTCCTGCATTGGGCTGCATCCGGCTGCACCGGCACAAAGGCTGGCAGTGCGGAAGTCTGTACCGAGTAAGATCAAGATAACGCGGTTATTTCGTAACTATCACCGAACTGAGATCCGATCATTCTGTGGTCAATGTGGCCGAGTTCTGGCAGTATCGGCGACCTAGGTAAGCACATAGGGTGTTCGGAGGCATAACGCCAGGTCTGGGGGCTGGGGCGTGACTTTAGAGCATGGTTCGTTAACTAGTGTTGCCGGTGAGTTGCCGCGGCAACGCCGAGCCGCGTCGGGACTCGGGCAACGGGAACCGGTCCGGCCGGGCGGGGGTGGTCCGCCGCGCGGACGAAAAGGACTGCGCCTGAACATCCTCGGGCCGCTGACCGTCTACCACTCGCACCGCCCGGTGGACATCGGCCCGCTGAAGCAACGATGTCTGCTGGGCCTGCTGGCCCTGCAACCTGACCGGGTGGTCACCAGGGACGAGATCATCGACGTGCTCTGGGGCGTCAACCCGCCGCGCACCTGCGCGGGCCTGGTGCACTCCTATGTCTCCCGGCTGCGCCGCGGCCTGCAGCCCGGCCGCGAGAGCCGGGTCAAGGGACAGATCATCACCGCCGTGCGCGACGGCTACCGGATGCCGGTGGAGGCCGGACAGCTCGACCTGCTGGAGTTCGACGAGCTGGTGCACCACGCCGAACGCGCGGCCGAGGACTCCGGCGCCGCGCTGGAGCTGTTCGACTCCGCACTGCACCGCTGGCGCGGCCCGGTGCTCAGCGACCTGGTCGGCAGGCTGCGCCAGCACCCGGCCGCGATCGCGCTGTCCCAGCGCAGGCTTGGCGCGGTGCTCACCTACGCCGACCTGTCCATCGCGCTGGGACGCCCGGAACCCGCGCTGGAGCGGCTGCGCCCGCTGGCGCACGAGGAGTCGCTGCACGAGGGCCTGCACGCCAGGCTGATGCTGGCGCTGGCCGGCTGCGGACAGCAGGCCGAGGCGCTGCGGCTGTTCACCGAGCTGCGCCGCCGCCTGGCCGAGGACCTCGGCGTGACCCCCGGCGCGGAGATCCAGGAGGCGCACCTGCGGGTGCTGCGCGGCGAACTGCCGATGGCCGCGGTGGTGGTGCCGCGCAGCGCGCCACGGGAGACCAGTGCCCAGGTCCCCACCCAGCTGCCCGGCGACACCCCCGGCCTGGCCGGGCGGGACCGGTACCTGGCCCAGCTGGACGCGATTCTCGCCGGAGCGGAGGAAGCGGGCACGGTGATGACCACCGCCGTGGTGGGCGCGGCGGGGGTGGGCAAGACGACCCTGGCCGTGCACTGGGCGCACCGGGTCAGCAGCAGGTTCCCCGACGGCCAGCTCTTCGTGAACCTGCACGGCGCGGTGCAGCCGAACCGGGTGCTGGCCAGGTTCCTGCGCGCGCTCGGCGTGCCGGCCGATGAGGTCCCGGTGGAGCTGGACGAGGCCGCCGCGATGTACCGGACCGTGCTGGCCAACCGGAAAGTGCTGGTGCTGCTGGACAACGCGGTGCACGCCGCGCAGATCCGCCCGTTGCTGCCGGGCAGTCCGGGCTGTTTCGTGGTGATCACCAGCAGGCACCGGCTGGGCAGCCTGGCCGCCAGCGACGGCGCGCACCTGCTCGACCTGGACGTGCTCAGCCCGGTGGACTCGCTGCGCGCGCTGGCCCGGATGCTCGGCCCGGAGCGGGTACACGCCGAACCCGCGGCCGCCGCCGAGCTGACCAGGCTGTGCGCGCACCTGCCGCTGGCGCTCAGCGCGGCCGCGGCCAACCTGGTCAACCACCCGCACCAGCGGATCGCCGACTATGTGGTGGCCCTGCACAACGGAAACCGGCTGGCCGCACTGGAGGTCGACAGCGACGACCAGCTCTCCGTGCGCGCCGCGATCGACCTGTCCTACGCCAGCCTCGACCTGGCCACCCAGCGCCTGTTCCGCCGCCTCAGCGTCATCCGCGGCGGCTTCTCCGGCGAGACGGTGGCCGCCCTGATCGACGGCACCTCCCACGACGCCGACCACATGCTCGACCGCCTGGCCGCCCAGCACCTCATCCGCGCCTCCGCGGGCTTCTACACCCTGGACGACCTGATCCGCCTGTACGCCACCGAACGGGCTCAGGCCGAGGATCCCTGATGCCGCAAGCGATCCCGGACCGTGGCCCCCGGCCGCGGTCCGGGCTGGCGCACCAGCTCCAGGACCAGGTCCGCGGCCGTGCGCACCCCGCAGGTCCGGCGCTGCAACTCCGCGAACAGCTCCGCATGCTCCCGGAAGGACCGCTCCTCCAGCAGCCGCAACAGTTTCCGGTGCACGTCGTCCGGGTCGAGGGTCTCCGGCCGGTCCACCGTGAGACCGGCGCCGCTGTCCACCGCGCGGACCGCGTGGTCGTAGCAGTCCAGCCACAGCGGCCGGGTCAGCAGCGGTGTGCCGAAGTACAGGCCCTCGTGGAAGCTGTTGCTGCCCGCGTGGTTGAAGAACACCCGGACGCTGGGGTGGGCCAGCACGTCGTACTGCGAGGGCAGCCAGTCCTCGATCCGCAGGTTGCCGGGCAGCTTCGCCGGCAGGAAACGCTGCTGGGCGGCGGGCAGCTTACACAGCACCTGGTGCTTGCCGTCGAGCCTGCGCGCCACCTCGACCATCGCGCCGACCTCGGCCTCGGTCAGCCGGGTGATGGTGCCGAAGGCGACGTAGACCACCGAGTCCTGCTCGTCCAGCCAGCGCAGCACCGGATCGGTCCCGTCGGTCTCCGGCAGCGACGGCACCAGGGTGCCCAGCGGCTTGAGCTTGTCCGGCACCGGGAACGGATAGTCCAGCTCCAGCAAGGAGAAGCACAGGATCAGCTCGGCGGCCGCCACCGCGGTCTGCGGCTGGTAGCAGGACCGGTCCACGCCGAACTCCCGCATCACCTTGTCGTACTTCACCGCCTGGGCCAGCAGCGAGGGCCGCAGGAACAGGGTCCGCATCCGCCACCGGAACCACCAGTGCGCCAGCTTCTGCGCCCTGGTCATCACCCGCGGCAGCCCGGACTGCGGCACCGGGAAACCCGGGGGCAGGCTGCCCTGGCAGATGTCGCTGGGCAGGAACGGCGCGGTGAGCACAAACGGGATCTTGCGGGTCATCGCCACCAGCAGGGCGTGGTGGCACAGGCTGTTGATCACCATCAGCGCGGGCTGGATCTCAGTCACCGCTTCATCGAGGCGGCGGTAGCGGTCGCGGAAGTACTCCGGGTCCATCGACTGCGCGATCCGGGCCCGGTAGGCGGCGAACCGGGACCGGCCGGTGACCGCCCGGTAGGTCCGGTCGTCCCACATGGTCGCGGCGAAGGCGGGGTTGACCGCACCGAGTGAGACGAACTGGACAGACGAACGCGCGGCCAGCTTCTCGACCTCGACCCTGCGGTTCTCATCCGAGGCGAACCACAGGTCGGCCACACCCCGCCTGGCCAGCTCGCCCGCCACCGCGAGGCGTAAAAGGCGATGAGAGCCAGGGAAAACCTGGCAGCGGATGCCATTTGCCGATCGTTTGCGGTGGCCGGTCCGCCCGGATGGCGTCCGGCCACACCTCGGCGACGGCGATTCGGTGCCGCGGCCACATGGTGCGCCGGAGATCCGGCTGCCTACCGTGAGGGCCCCCAGGGAGGTGGCGATGCGAACACTCACCATTGGCCTGCTCACGCTCCTGCTGACCACCGCCGCGCCGCCGCCGGGTGCTCAGTCGGCAACCACGCCCTGCACGGGCCTGACCGGCCTGCGGATCCCCGCCGCCGCCATTGGCCTGCCCAGCTCAGGCGGCGTGGTCACGACAGCCGGCCAGGCGGCCGGGTACTGCCGGGTGGCGGCCGCGGTGCGCCCGGTCGACCCCGGCGCGCCGGAGATCCGCCTCCACCTCGGCCTGCCGGTCCGCTGGAACCGCAAGGCGATGATGTTCGGCGGTGGCGGCTACAACGGCACCATCCCCGACATCGCGGGCGCCGTGCCCTTCGGCCCCGCTGACCAGCCCGGCCCGCTCGCCCAGGGCTACGCCACCTTCGCCGGCGACTCCGGCCACCAAGCGGCCCCGGACTTCCAGCCCGCCCGGTCCCTGGACGGCTCCTTCGGCCACAACGACGAGGCCGTGCGCAACTTCGCGGGCGAGGCGCTGAAGAAGACCCGCGACGCCGCCCTGCACATCATCGCCCGCCACTACCGTGGAGCCAGGCCAGTGCACAGCTACTTCGCGGGCGGCTCCACCGGCGGCCGGGAAGCCCTGGCCGTCGCCCAGCGCTGGCCCGCTGACTTCGACGGCGTCATCTCCGTCTACCCGGCCTGGAACGCCGCCAGCCTCAACCTGTTCTTCGGCCACCAGGCCCAGGTCCTGTCCCAGCCCGGCGCGTTCCCCGGCCCGGCCAAACAGGCGCTGCTGCACCGCGCCGTGCGCACCACCTGCGACCCCGCGGACGGCCTCACCGACGGCGTCATCGCCAATGAAGCGGCCTGCCACTTCGACCCGCACACCCTGCGCTGCCCCAGTGGCGCCGACCTCGGCGACTTCTGCCTGTCCGACAAGCAGATCCACGCCGTGCGTGCCCTCTCCGCCCCGCTGCGCTGGCCGTACCCCCTGGCCAGCGGCGAAACCGGCTACCCCGGCTTCCCGTTCCTCTCCGGCGCGAGCATGACCACCGCCCTGCTCGGCATGGGCACCCACGCCCCCGCCAACCCGATGCCCAAGACCAGCGGCTACGGCGTGCAGTTCTGGGACCAGTGGATCCGCCACTTCGTCACCAGGGACCCGGCCCACAACCCCCTCGCCGTCGACCCCAGCCACCCCGGCCGCTGGCAGCAGCGGATCAGCGAGCTCTCCGCCTTGCAGGAGGTCAACAATCCCGACCTGAGCCGCTTCGCCCGCACCGGCGGCAAGCTGATCCTGTTGCACGGCACCGCGGACGAGCTGGTCAGCCATCGGTCCACAGTGGACTACTTCGACCGGGTGCGGCAGCGGATGGGCGAGCACGCGGTGCGCCGCTTCGCCCGCTTCTACCTGGTGCCAGGAGCCAACCACGCCAACGTGACTCCGGCGTTCATGGCCGGCTGGGACTCCCTCGGCGCACTGGAACGGTGGGTCGAACACGGCAGAGCGCCCCGGGATCCGGTGGTCACCGACAAGAACCCCGGCGCGCTCGGCCGGACCCGCCCGCTCTGTGAGTCCCCGTCCTGGCCGCGCTACCGCGGTACCGGCGATCCATTGGCGGCAAGCAGTTTCGCCTGCGTCAGGACGCCGGCTGCCACGGAGCCCGCAGCACCTGGTCGAGCAGACCGTTCGCGTAGTCGACCAGCCAGCACACTTCCCACGCCTCGAAGTTCCCCTGGTGCCACACCATGAGCTCGTTCGACCCGATGTGGTGCACCACCGCCCATGTCGCGGGATGGGCGAGTAACCGCCCCGCAGCCAGCCCCGCCGCCGCACCAGCAACGGCGGGCAAGGCGCGGGCAGGGGCAGCGTCACGACCACCTGCCGTGACGGGTACTCGACCGTGCCCTCATCGGTGGCCAAGGCCAGGAACGGTCGTCCGCGATGGTTGCCGTGCACCAGTTCACCGGTCGGCCTGCCGGGCAGTGGCGCGTTCATCCCGCCGAAGCGGTTGTGCAACAGAGAGGTGTCCGCCCGACGTCGTACCGCCACCCGAACCGCGCCAGCCGAGCCAGCCCGGCCTGACGACGCCCGTTGAGCCGGCACGCCACCAAGATCAGCGCCACCAGCGGGACGAACGCGAGCACCAGTAGCCATTCCACACCTGTATGGCCCCGCGGTGGCCCTCCAGGTTGCCAAGGCCACGCCTGGACCCGGGTGGCGCCGATGAGCAGCGCCACCCGGGCCTTCGCCTACTTCGTGGCGATCTTGTGGCCGGGGAAGATCAGCCCCGGCGTGGTGAGGAACTGGCGGTTCTTCTCCACCAGCGCCTGCCAGCCTCCCTCGATGCCGAGCTGCTCGGCGATGCCGGCCAGGGTGTCACCGGCCTGGATGGTGTAGTCGCCATCCGGGTTGCTGGTCGACCCCGTGGTGGGTTCGGCCGGCGCCGTCACCGTGACCGGTGCGCGGGCCACGGTCGACCTCGGTGCCGGTGCCGGTGTCCGTGGCTTGGGCGCGGCACCGGTTGCCCGGCGGCCGCACCGTCCCCAGGCGCCGATTCCCTGGCTGCGCAACACGTTCTCCGCCACCCGGATCTGCTCCTCGCGGGAGGCTTGATCCGCTCTGCCGGTGCCGCCGTTGGACCTCCAGGTGCCCGGATTGAACTGCAGGCCGCCGTAGTAGCCGTTGCCGGTGTTGGTGGACCAGTTCCGGCCACTCTCACACTGTGCGATACGGTCCCAGTCCACACTGGGAGCCGCCTGTGCCGTGCCCGACCCCAGAACGGTCAGCGCGGCGATCGCGGCGGCGGCCAGGCCAGCCGCCTGGCAGTGCTTGTTCCACTGAGCAGACATCTTTGTCTCGGGCCCGCCGCACCGTCAGCGCCACATCAGCGGCGTCGCGTTCCTGTCCAGCGGGTTGGCTTTCACTCGGCTTCGCTGGCCCGGAGACCTACCGGACAGGAACGTGGCGCTTCGGTCTCCCGGTTGTGCTGTCAACCGGACGTGAGCCCGGCTGGAACGGGACCGTACGGGCCGCGCGCCAGGTCGGCTCGTAACCAAGCCGTGATTGGTGGGAGTGTCGGCGGCCGGGGGTTTGACTCGGCGAGAGAGCGTTTACGCAGCTCACGGCCACAAACGCGAGGGCCGCTCAGGTGCTGTTCGACCGCCTGGACAATCACACGAAGTAGTGAAGTGGACACGCAGCGGAACAATCGGACCGCTGAGGCCCGAGTGCGTCCTCACCGCCGGGGCTCGTGGTAGCCGGTCACCGAGCCACCCTCGCCGACCTCGGTGATCTCCTGGCTGACCGTCAGCCCCGCGCCCGCGGGCAGGCCGCTCGCGCCCACCACCTCGCCGCTGACCCGTTCCGCACGCTGGTCCACCCGCACCCGCGCCTCGGTTTCCTTGCCGCTGGCCCGCCACCACTCCAGCCCCGCCCACACCAGCACCACCAGGGCCACGCCGGTGATGATCGCCCAGCCGGGGCTGTTGGTGGCGATGTTGATGCCCGCGCTGGCCGCGGCGCCGATCACGATGGAGGTCGCGGCGGCTGGGCCCCGACCGAGCCGGAAACGTCCTTGCCGCACCTGGACCTCCTTCTGCCGGCACGAAATCCGGTCAACCCTACCGCTGCCTGCTGCCCAGCACCCTGGCCTCGGCCGCGGTGAACGGCGGGGTCAGCCTGGCCGGGCCGGTGCCGGCGCGGGCGGCGTGCCAGAGCACCCTGGGGCTGAGCAGGCTGCTGGGTGGGGCGATGAGGTTGAAGATGTCGACCTGGGTGTCGGCGATGGCCCTGCTGTGCGCGCCCGCGGCGGAGATCCACTCGCCCAGGCGGTCGAAGAAGGCCTCGATCCGGCCGGAGGCGGCGCCTGCGTGCCTCTGGTCCTGGCCCGCGGCCATGTCCCAGGCGTTCGCGCTGGCCTGGGTGATGGCGCGTTGCAGGGCGCGGGTGTCCAGCTTGCGGCGGGCCAGCTGGGTGCGTACGGCCAGTGCGGACAGGGCAGCGGCGGACATGCCGTGGCCGTAGATCGGGTTGAAGGTGGCGTAGGCGTCGCCGAGCACGGCGAAACCGTGCGGCGCGGGGCTGAGGCGGTCGAAGTGGCGGCGGCGGTTGGCGTCGGCGCGGAAGCCGAAGGGCTGGCACAGCGGGGTGGCGGCGGCGATCAGGTCGGCCAGCACCGGGTGCGGCAGCCGCGCGGCGAAGTCGTGGAAGCCGTCCGGATCGGTGCTGGGCCTGCTGCCGGGGCCGCCGGAGAGGGTGATCATCCACTGGTCCCGCTCGATCGGGACCAGGGTTCCGTTGCGGCGCACCGGGTTGTCCGGTCGCGGGCTGCTCTGCACGGTGATCGCCGGGAAGTCGGGGACCGCTTCGGGCGGGGCCTGGAAGACCGCGGTGACGTAGAAGATGCCGGGGTCCACAATGGACTGTCGGACTGGCGGGAAACCCAGCTCGGTCAACCAGTTCGTGGCCCGGGAACGGCGGCCGGTGGCGTCGATGACCAGGTCCGCGGCCAGCTCGGTGTGCTCGCCGGAGTCCGGTCTTCGGGTGCGCACACCGGTGATCCCGGCCGGATCTCCGCGCAGGCCAACGACTTCGGACCGGCCGGCGATGGTCACGTTGGGCAGCTCGCGCAGCCGCCCGCGCAGCGTGGACTCCAGCAGCGAGCGGCTCGCGCCCACCAGGAACTGCCTGCCCTCATAGCGCGGGAACCAGCCGCGGGAGGTCAGGCCGAGGTAGCGGCCGGGCATGTTGAGGTGCTGCGCGCCCGCCGCGTACAGCTCGGCCAGCACCCCCGGCACCAGCGCCTCGATCGCCCGCGCGCCAGCGGAAACCAGCGCGTGGGTGTGCCTGGCCTGCGGCGCGCCCCGGCGCGGCACCGGGTCTGCGATGAAGCTGTCCTGCTCGACCACGGTCACGGTTTCCGCGTGTGGCGCGACGGCGAAGGCGGCCAGCATCCCGCCCATCCCGCCGCCGAGAATCGCGGCGTGCTGCACCACGACAGTCCTCCCCAGGGATGGTGTGCCTGCGCTTCCAGGAAACTCGCGCCCGCGTCCATTGACGATCGGCTGATCGGGGAGACTGTCAGTCCTCCGCAAAATTGTGTTGTGTCATAGCAAGAACTGTCGGCATTCCACGGAAGTTTGCGTTGGTCACCAGACAAACCGCAGGTCGCTGTCGACATTCCGCCATCCGCCACGCTGTCACACGATCGAGTGGTGAAAACCAGACCGGCAGTTTTGCAAGCGGTTACCGCACCCTGCTGGGCGCGGCCACGCACACCGAAGAGGCGGCGGTTCGGCGGCGACCCGATCGGGTAAGGCTGAAGGGCAGATGATCGTCGTAGCGCACCGTGGAAAGGGCCGAGCATGAGCAGCGCCACCCCGCAGGACCACACGCCCACCGCCGCAGCCGCCGCGCCGATGACCGTCACCGTGGTCAGCCACCCGGAGGGCGTGGTACTCACCCTGGTCGGCGAAGTGGACATGCTCACCACTCCCGACCTGCGGAAAACCCTCAAAGAGGTGCTCGCCACGGAACCGCCGGCCATCGTGCTGGACCTCACCGAGGTCGACTTCTTCGGCTCCAGCGGCCTGGCCGCGCTGGCCGAGACGCACCAGCAGGCCGGCCGCACCGACCTGCGCGTGGTGACTACCAGCGCCGCCGTGCTGCGCCCGCTGCACGTCACCGCGCTGGACCGGCTGATCGGGGTGTTCCCGACGGTGACCGCCGCGCTGGAGGCCTCGGTCTAGGCCACTGGCGGCCGCCGGCCCCGGCGGACCAGCAGCACCACCACGGCACCGCCTGCGAGCAGGACCAGCAGCGCGGTGCCGACCAGCACCCACCGCAGCACCACCGGAGCCGTGGAGCCGCTGACCGTGACCACCTCGACCGGGCCCTCCCCGCTGGGCGCCTCGGCGAGGTCGCGCGGCGCGCGGATGAGGTCCCCGGCGGTGAGCAGCGCGTTGTGCCGCCGGAACTCCGCCAGGTCGCCGCCGTAGGTCTGGCCTTTGGTGTCGACCACCGTCTTCGCGCCGCCTGGCGCCTCCACGACGTAGAGCTTCAGCAGCTCCATCTCGCCGTCGGCGCGCCGCACCAGTATCCGGCGCTCGAAGATCCGCGCGGGCGCGCCGACGGTCTCCCGGATCGCCGCGCTGGCCGCGCCGATCGGGTGGCAGTTCGCGCTCGTCGGGCAGAGGGTGGCGCGGAAGAGCACCGCGTCCAGGTGCCGCCGCCGGTGGGAGGCGAAGTTGGCCAGCCGGTCCGCCGGCGTGCTCCCGGCGCGCAGGTGGCCGATGGTGTCGTTCTTGACCGAGGGCGCCTGCACGTACTCCAGCAGCAGGTCCGGCTGCGGTTGCGGCGCGCCGCAACCAGCGGTCAGGGCCAGCAGGGCCGCGACGGGCCAGGTCCGAAGGCGCATGCGCGGCAGGCTAGCCAGCGCTTCGCCCAGGTGGGGGAGTGCTGGCCGCTAGCTGCCAGGCCTGTCCACAGAGGACGTTTGCCGGGTGACAACTAGTGGGTACTCCGGCGTCATGACAACCAGTCCTGACGGCGCGCGTTGCGCCGGCCGTGCCCGATGGCTCGACGAGGTCGACGGCGTGCTGGAGTGCGCCCGTCCGGCCGGACACCCCGGCGCGCACCGCGCGCACGTCGACCCGATGACCGAGGTGTCCTGGCGGGAGGACCAGTCCACGTCCACCAAGGGCCTGGTGGTCGTGGACTGGGAACCGGCCTAGCTCGCCGCTGGCAGACCGGACCGGTCGCTCGCGGGCAGCGCGGCCTCCAGTCCGTTGAGCACCGCGTTGCAGTCCCGGCGCAGCGTCTCGGCGTCCTCCGCGGTCACCAGGAACACGCCCAGCCAGTTGCGGGAGCCGCCGGAGGGGTCGTAGACCGGCACCGGCTCGCCCTCGGGCATGGCGAAGGCCCGCACCGGCTCGGCCGTGGTGCCGGGGGAGAGCAGCGCGGACCAGTCCACCGCGCCGGGCCGCCAGCGCGGGGTGCCCGACCAGGGCGTGCCCTGCGCGTCGGTCGGGATGACCGCCAGCGAGGCCGCCGCCCGCTTGCCCGCCACTAGCATCGCCGCCGGGTAGTCCACCGGCTCGCCGAGCAGCTCGCGGACCAGCATCGCGATCGGGTCGAGGCCGAAGACCTCCTCGATCTGCTTGGTCACCATCAGCCCGGCGAACCGGGCGCCGGTCTCGATCACCGCGCCGAAGCCGTCCGGGCCGAGCTTGATCTCGGTGTGCGTGCCGCAGGTGCCCAGGTCCAGCGCGTCCACCGCGCGGCGGGAGATGTCCTCCAGGTGCCGCTGCACCGGCTCGGGCAGTGTGCTCGGCATGGTGGAGGCGACCTCGGTGAACGGCGGGATCGCCGGCAGCTTCCCGGTGATGCACAGCGGGTGGTAGACCCCGTCGGCCACGATGCCCTCGACGCTGACGTAGTCGCCGTAGCCCGGTTCCGGGTACCAGCCCTCGGTCGACCCGGCCAGGATCTCCTCCACCAGCAGATCCCGGTCGGTCTCCGGCGCGTACAGCTCGTTCATGCCGACCTGGTGGCCCAGTTCCAGGGCCTCGGCCACCTGCCGCCAGGCCGGGGCCACGTCCTCGGGGGTGTGCAACACCAGCTGTGCCACCGAACCCGCGCCCCAGGCGGGCTTGAGCAGCAGCGGCGGGGTCAGCTCGGTCATCGCCGCGGCCAGGCCGGCCTCGGAGTCCACCCGGCGGAACCGGGGGATCGGCACCCCGGCGCGCGCCCAGGTCTCCCGCATCAGCCGCTTGTCCCGCGCGGTGACCAGGCCGGGGCCGCCGCCGCGCAGGCCGAGCCGCTCGGCGACCTTGGCCACCAGCAGCACCGCGAACTCCGACATGGACAGCACCGCGCCCGCGCCCAGCTCCCTGGCGTGCGCGGTGACCAGGTCGACCAGGGCTTCGCCACGGGCATCGGTGGTCAGCTCGGTGATCGAGGTGCAGGCGGGCCGCCAGTCCGCCTCGGCGGTCTCCGGCAACGGCATCAGCGCGAGCACGTGCAGCTCACCGCAGCCGGCGATGCGCGGGAACACGTGCTCCAGCGGTGCGCCACCCTTGACGTAGACGTAGAGGATCTTCTTCATCGAACGCTTCCTTCGGTCACGGTCTCCGCGGCGGCCCGGCGGTGCGCGCGGCGGAGGAATACGGCCGGCACCGCCATCAGCACGACCGTGCCGATGGCCAGGTGCAGGAGGAACAGGTCCAACGCCCCGGCGGAGAGGTAGGCGCCGAGCGCGAGCACGACCAGGGAGCAGACCAGTGGCAGGCCACCCGCCCGATCAGGCTGGCCGCACGCGCGTTGCCCTCGGCCTGCCGATAGCGCTCCGGCCGGCCCGAACGCGCCAAGTATTCGTACAAATAGGCACTGCCCGCACCGGAGACCAGCGAGTTCGCC
Source organism: Crossiella sp. NPDC003009 (assembly GCF_053591555.1). Taxonomy (NCBI): domain Bacteria; kingdom Bacillati; phylum Actinomycetota; class Actinomycetes; order Pseudonocardiales; family Pseudonocardiaceae; genus Crossiella; species Crossiella sp. NPDC003009. The sequence continues at coordinate 152,856 of NZ_JBSFUA010000001.1, forward strand.
AGCGCCACCAGCAGAGTGCCGGCCCCGGCGAGCAGGAAATGGCGGTATTCGAACCGGTCGGCCAGTGCGCCGGTGGGAATTTCCAGCACGCAGAAGAACACGTAGGAGATGCTCTGGATGGTGAAGATCCGCTCGTCGGTCAGACCGGCATCGCGCTGGTAGAGGTAGAAGACAGCCGTTGCACAGTCGGGTCACATTCGCTCAACTCGGTTAACGGGCTACCGCTGATCCCGCTGGCCACGGCATTCCGTGACCGCGGACACGTCATCGCTTTCGCCACCCTGGACGGCGGTGCGGCGGTCACCACCCTCGGCCTGCCGCACCTGCGTCGCCTGGGCGCGCAGCGGCGCGGGTTGCCGCCCTTTTTCACCGGTGGCGGTTCAGTAGTTCGATCTACAACAACATTATGGATTCGTCTTATGATGCATGGGAGTGAACTTTCTCGACGGAAGGCGGGTAGTGCTGGAAAATAGGATGAGCGCGACTTCCTGCAAATTGATCCCTGTCGCGCTCATTTTCCCTGCTCCCACCCAAAGGAAATCCCATGCATGACGACGATGAGCCAGTCGGCCGGGTACTTGGCAGGCGACAGGCGTTGATTCTGCTCGGTGCCGCGGGTGCCACACTCACGGTCGCGGGATCCACCATGGCCAGTGCCACCACATCCGCCGCAGGCGCGCCCGAGGTCTGCACGCTGGACTGTGTGGTCAAACCAGAGCAGATGGAGGGCCCTTACTTCGTCGACGAGCGGCTCAACCGCTCCGATATCCGCACCGAGCCATCCACCGGCCAGCTGGTGCCCGGCACCGCGCTGACCATCAACTTCACCGTCCAGCAGATTCGTCAGCAGCAGTGCACGCCGCTGCCGAACGCGATGGTCGACCTCTGGCAGTGTGACGCGTTCGGGCTGTACTCCGACATCCCGTCCCAGGGCAGCTCCGGCCGCCGGTTCCTGCGCGGTTACCAGAACACCGACCAGGCGGGCGCGGCGCGGTTCATCACCATTCTGCCGGGCTGGTACTCGGGTCGGACGCTGCACATCCACATCAAGATTCGCACCGTCGGAACCAACGGCCGGCCGTACGAGTTCACCTCGCAGCTGTACTTCACGCCCGAGTTCGGCGCGGCTTATCTGCGGACCGAGCCGTACCGTCGGCGGGGACCGGCGGACACCACCAACAACCGGGACTCGATCTACCGCAACGGTGGCGCCCAGATGCTGCTGCGCCCGCAGCAGGCCGGAACCGGCTACACCGCGGACTTCGCGATCGGCCTCGACCTGTCCAACACCCAGGTAGGCCGGCCCGACTAGGCGCAGTGGGGGGCGGCTCCGCGAGGAGCCGCTGGCACCGGGACACCGCCGAAGGTTGACAGGCGGTGCCCGGTGCGGCGGTCAGTGCTTGACCGCTACCTCCGGGATTGGCAGGCCCAGCATGGCCAGCAGGTCGTGCTGGTCCTGGTCGTCGGTGGCGTGGCAGGCGACCGTGCGCGCTGCGCGCAGCTGCTGCCCCCGCTCGACGCGGCTGGCGTTCTCCCGGGCTTCGGCGAAACCGGTGTGGCGGGTCAGAGTGCTCAAGCGAGCTCCGTTTCCGGACTGGCCGGGTTCGCCAGCGTGTTCGGTTGTAGTGGCTTGACTCTACCCTTAACCCCCAAATTGCCAAATCAGCAACGAACTTTGCCAAGTTTTCGGGGCTGAGCGCATGGTGGGGCCATGACTGACAACGTGGATGTCCTGGTAATCGGTGGTGGGGCCGCTGGGCTCTCCGGCGCGCTGACGCTGGCCCGCGCGCGGCGCAAGGTGCTGGTGCTGGACGCGGGGGAGCCGCGCAACGCGCCCGCGAGCGGGGTGCACGGGTTCCTCACCCGGGATGGGCTGCCGCCCGCGGAGCTGGTGCGGGCCGGAGTGGCGGAGGTGCGGGGGTACGGCGGTGAGGTGCGGGCCGGGACCGTCACCTCGGCGCGGCGGACCGGGGAGGGGTTCGAGGTGTCGACGGCGGACGGGCAGCGGGTGCGGGCGCGGCGGCTGCTGGTGACCACCGGGCTGACCGATGAGCTGCCGGAGGTGGCCGGGGTGCGGGAGCGGTGGGGACGCGATGTGCTGCACTGCCCGTACTGCCACGGCTGGGAGGTGCGGGACCAGCCGATCGGCGTGCTGGGCTCCGGGCCGAACGTCATGCACATGACGCTGCTGCTGCGGCAGTGGAGCCAGGACGTGGTGCTGTTCCGGCACACCGCGCCCGAGCTGACCGCCGAGGACCGCGCGCGGCTGGCCGCACGGGAGATCGCGGTGGTGGACGGCGAGGTGACCGGGCTGGAGATCACCGGGGACCGGGTGTCCGGGGTGCGGCTGGCCGACGGCCGGGTGGTGCCGAGGCGGGCGATCGCGGTGCTGCCGCGGTTCCTGGCCCGCGCCGGGTTCCTCGCCGAGCTGGGGCTCAAGGTGGTGCCGCACCCGATGGGCGAGCACGTGCAGACCGACGGCCGGGGCCAGACCTCGGTGCCAGGGGTGTGGGCGGCGGGCAACGTGACCGACCTGTCGGCCAGCGTGGTCGTCGCGGCGGCGGCCGGCATGGTCGCGGGGGCCGGCATCAACGGCGAGCTGGTGGCGGAGGACACCCAGCGCGCGGTCGGCCGCCGGGACTTCTCTCCTGAGCTGGAGGCCCGGCTCGCCGAGCGGGTGCTCGGCGAGCGGCGGCACGGGCTGGACTCGCTGCTGGCCGGTTGAGCTCAGCCGAAGCCGATGTGGGTCAGCCAGAACTCCAGCAGCTCGCGATCTCCGTGGATCTCGATTCCGTCGTCCCGCACCGGCTTGCGCCGGTACAGCACCAGCAGCAGGTCGGTCAGCGGGGCCCGCACCGACACCGCGGCCGCCCGGTGGCCCCGCCCGGAGACGATCACCTCGCCGGTGAGGTCGATGAACCAGGCGGCCTCGGCGTCGGTGGCGGCGAAGGACAACGTGCGGCCGGGGGCGAGTAGTTCCCGTTTGCCGGGGTTGTGCTCGAAGTGCTGAGGCAGCGCGTCGAGCATCAGCCACTCGTCCACCGCGTCCAGCGCGACCTCCGGGGTCAGCTCGAACCGGGTCCCGGCGGCCAGGGTCGCGTCGGCCCGGTGGATCACCGTCTCGTGTGCGAACCGCCGCGCCCAGAACCGCGTGCCGCCACCGGCCAGCGGCGCCCACACCTCGGCCGCCGGCCCGGCCGCGCGCAGCGCCCCTGCCAGTTCCTCGGCCCCCTCGACCAGCCAGTCCAGCGGGAACGAGCCGGAGTCGTCGCCGTCAAGCTCGCGCACCTGGTCATCCGGCCGGAACCCGGTCGCCCTGGTGCGCACGATCTCGGCGGCCCAGCGGTGGCCGCCGCCGAGGTGCCGCACCAGCATGCCCAGGGTCCAGCCGGGGCAGGACGGCACCGGCGCGTGCAGGTCCGCCCCGGCCAGCTCGGCCAGCAGCTCGGTCTGGGTGCGGATCTCGGTGTGGTGGCGGTCGAAGTCCATGGTCGCCTCTCTCGTGGTCCAGCGGTGTCACGAGCTGGTCGGAGCCGGAGCGGCGGTCTCGACATCGGGGCGAAGATAATCTGCGGGCCATGCGAGTGCTGTTCGTGACCTCCAACGGTGCCGGGCACGCGTTCCCGGTGGTGTCGCTGGCCAGAGCCTTTGTCGCGGCTGGGCACGAGGTGCTGGTGGCGACCGCGGGGGAGGGCCTGGCGGTGCGGCAGTCCGGGTTGCCGGTGGCCGATGTCGCGCCGGGGCTGACCAGGGCCGCGCTGGTCGAGCGGGTGCGGGCGGCGGAGCCGGAGGCGGTGCGGGCGATGCTGACCGGGCGGATCAGGGACCTGCGGGAGATGGCCCGGCCGATCAGTGTGCTGGTGCGGGCGCTGGTGGACGGGGTGCTCGAGCTGGCGCGCGAGTGGCGGCCCGGCCTGGTGGTGCAGTCCCAGGCCCAGCACGCCGGGCTGGTGTGCGCGGGGGCGCTGGGGATTCCGTTGGCGGAGCACAACTTCGGGCTGGTGCGGGCCACCGGCATGGCGGAGCTGATGCGGGAGCTGCTGGCCGATGTGTTCCAGCGGCACGGTGCGGAACTGCCGCAGCGGCGCACGGTCCTGGATGTCGCGCCGCCCAGCATGGTGCCGGGTCCAGCCGGTCGGTTGCTGCGGTACGTGCCTTACAACGGGTCCGAGCCGGCGCCGGACTGGCTGAGCGAGCCGGTGGACCGGCCGCGGATCGCGGTCACGCTGGGCACCGTCGCGCCGGGGGACAGCGGAATCGGGCCGGTGGAGCGAGTGCTGGCGCTGGCCGGGGAGATGGACGCCGAGTTCGTGCTCGCGCTGGGCGCGGTGGAGCTGGGTGCGCTGCCGGCCAACGTGCGCGCCCCGGGCTGGCTGCCGCTCAACGCGCTGCTGCCGACCTGCGCGGCGATCGTGCACCACGGCGGCGCGGGTAGCACCATGACCGCGCTGGATGCCGGGGTGCCGCAGCTCGTGCTGCCCAGCGGGGCGGACCGCTACGTCAACGCCGACGCCGTCCGCGAGCGCGGCGTGGGCCTGTCCGCGGCGGAGGACGAGCTGGATGCGCCGCTGCTGAACCGGTTGCTCACCGACGCCGGGCTGCGGGCCGAGGCGGCCGCGGTGCGCGCGGAACTGCGCGCGATGCCCGCGCCGGAGGTGGTGGCCGCGGAGCTGGCCGAGTGGGTCAGGGGCTGATCAGGTCGCCGCCGCAGGAACAGGACTGGCCGGTGCAGCGCAGGCACAGCGTGCGGTGGCAGCAGCCGCAGACGGCCAGTTCGGCGAGTGGGCCGCCGGTCCGGCAGTTGCCGCAGTACCGGGTGCCGGCCAGCAGCTCCGCGGACGGGGAACCGCTGTGTGCCAGCAACTCTCGGGCCTCGGGGGGCAGGTGCGCGGACCGGCGGTGCGCGGTGAGCAGGTCCAGGCCGAGCAGCGGGTCCGCCGGGCGGCCGTCGGCCACCCACAGCTCGGCCCGGTTGCGCAGCCTGGCGAACAGTGAGCGGTCGGCCGGATCTTGTTGGCGGGCAACGGCTTCCAGCACCGCGCGGTCGCGGTGGTTGACCGGGATCCTGGTCACCGGGCGGCGGCGGGCGATGTCGGCGCGGCTGCTCGCGTAGGCCAGTTCGCCGCGTTGGAAGGCGGCTTCGGCGAGCAGGCTGAGCTTCTTCACCGTGGTGGTGCTGCTGATCGTGCGGAAGAACTCGCGCAGCGCCTGCCACCCCGCATCCGGCGCGACCGGGCCACGCCGGCCGGCCAGCACGCAGCCGGCCAGCGCGACCAGGTCGGTGCGCAGCCCGGCGAGCTCGGCCAGCAGCCGGTCCAGCTCCGCGTACTGCCCGGCGTCCAGCAGATCGGTCACCTGGAGCAGCAGCCAGCGCAGGGTCATCCCGGGATCCTCGGTGCGCACCGGCTGCGCCGCCACCGTGGCCGCCGTCCCGTGCTCGCCGCTGACCAGGTAGTACAACCGCATCGCGGCCAGCGCGGAGGGGCTCTCCCGGTCCGCGGCGAAGGACCGCCGGACATACGGCAGCGCGCGCGGCGGATCGTCCAGCATCAGCCAGGACTGGGCCAGCAGCGCGGTGTCCAGCTCCTGCTCGAAGGCCCCCAGCCGCTCCCAGGCCAGTGCCGCCGCGCGCAGGCGTTCGGCGTCCGCGGGCTCGCCGGTGATCTCCAGCAGCTCCACCAAAGCCTTGACCCGCAGGCAGTGCAAGCTCGGCGCGATCCCGCCGGGCAGCGCCGGATCGGCCAGCGCGCGGCCGCTCAGCTCCTCGATCCGCAGCAGCGCGGGCACGGTGTGCAGCTGGTAGAGCTGGTGGCATTCCGGCAGCCAGGCCGCCCAGCCCAGGGACAGCCGTACCTCCGCCACTTCGCCCCGGCGCGGCCAGGAGTCCAGCTGGGGCAGCAAAGCAGCCAGCGGATACCGGGTCAGACCGGGGTCAGCGCCCAGGAAACTGGTGTGCTCGTCGCCAAAACCCAGGTGCTGCCCGAAGCAGTCGATGATCTCGGCGGTGTCCGGGCGGGCGGAGGGGTCCTCGGTCAGTGCGCGCTCCACCAGCTTCGCCAGCCAGTCCCAGCCGATCGGGCCGTCGCGCAGGGTCCGGCCCCAGGCCCAGACGTCCATTGCCGGATCCGCCGGCGCACCGGCGATCTGCTCCGGCGCGGCATAGCCCTCGGTCAGCCGCCAGCTGGTCGGCCCGCCCGTCTCGGCCAGGGTTTCCAGGTCCGCGAGGACCGTGTGCCAGCCGTCCTCGTGCGCGAAGAGCACGTTCTCCGGCTTGACATCGCCGTGTACCACCCCTTCCCGGTGCAACCGGCGCAGCGCGCAGGCCAGCGCCAGCCCGTGGTAGGCCAGCTCCGCCGGGTCGAGCCCGGCCGCGAGCCGGTCGCGCAGGCTGCCGCCGGGGCAGTGGGGCAGGCACAGGTAGTGCAGCGGGCCGCCGGGGTCGCCCACGGTCTGCTCGATCGGCAGGATGCCGCCGAAGCCGAACCGCAGCATCCGCAGCGCCTCGGCCTCGCGCCGGGCCAGCGACTCCGGGGTGCGCACGGTGAAACCCTTGAGCACCACCAGGTTCCGGTCCGCGCGCCGGGTCACCAGCACCGCCTCGGCCAGCTCGCCGACCACCTCGAACTCGCCGATCCGGCCCCGGCCCGGCGCTTCCCGCAACGCGGCCGCCGCGGTCAGCGCGCGCGAGAAGTACGGCGCGGCAAAGGGATCGATCATGCCGTCTGCAACGCCGCGTAGGCCTGGCAGACCACCCGCCAGCGCTGCCGGTGGAACTCCACGGTCTCCTCGATCAGGCTGCTCAGCTCCTGGCCCAGCTCGCCGTCCAGCGAGGCGTAGAACCGGTCCAGCACCGCGGTGCCCGAGGTCTTGAGCTGGTGCACCGCGCTGCGCTGGATCTCGCCGGTGGGGAAGTACTTGAGCACCGCCACCGCGAACGCGCGTTCCGGCTCGGTCAGGGTGGCGTCGCTGAAGGCGTGCGCCACCGCGTGCACCCGCACCCGCACCGGCTCGAACTCCAGCCGCAGCCGCCGCAGCAGGTTCGCCGCCGCGCGCACCTGGTCCGGGAAGTGCGCCATGCCGTGCTGCCAGGCGTCCGGGGTCAGCTCCAGGGCCTTGTCGAACATCAGCAGGTAGTCCCGGTGCACCGCTTCCAGGTCGGTCATCAGCTGGCGCAGCGCGGACCGGGAGCTGAAGGCGGTGGCCAGCTCGTCCACCGCGGCCAGTGCGGGAGCGGCGTTGACGTGCACGCCGCCGTGCACCACCCCGGCCTGCACCGCCGCGCCGTGCACCGGGCCGGAGACCGTGTTGGCCACCTGCGGCTGCTCGCCGCTGTCCGCGCTCATGGCGACACGTTACGTGAGGACAGGGCGGAGCCCCGCCACCGGAAGGAGATCCGGCAGCGGGGCTCGCGGGGTGGCTCAGAGGCCGGCGGAGAACAGCAGCCGGTTGACGGTGCCGCCGGTGGTGCCACCGGAGACCTTGTTCGGGGTCGCGTTGGTGTTCAGCCAGTTGTGCACGGTGGCCGAGGGCGCGTCACCGAAGCGGGCCTTGTACAGCGCGGCCACGCCGGCCACGTGCGGGGTGGCCATCGAGGTGCCGCTCATCGAGCCGCTGCCGCCGGTGCGCACGGTGGAGATGATGTTGCTGCCGGGGGCGTAGAGGTCGACGCAGGCGCCGGTGCTGGAGAAGGAGGAGCGGGCGTCGGTGATCTCCGAGGAGGCGACCACGGTCGCGGTCTCCACCTTGCGCGGCAGGCGGTCACAGGAGTTGCCGCCGGTGTTGCCGGCCGAGGTGGCCAGGAAGACGCCGGAGGAGATCATGTTGCGGATCGCGGTCTCCAGCGCCGCGCTGTGGGTGAAGTTCCACGAGGTGTTGGCCACCGCGGGCTTCTTCGCGTTCTGGGTGACCCAGTTGACGCCGTTCAGCATCGAGGTGGCGGTGGCGCTGCCGGAGCAGTTCATCACCTTCACGCCGTGCAGGCTGACCTTCTTGGCCACGCCGTAGGTCTTCGAGCCGATGGTGCCCGCCACGTGCGTGCCGTGGCCCTGGCAGTCGGTGTTGTTGGTGTCGATGGCGTTGTGGTCGAAGGTGGCCCGGCCCTCGAAGTCGGCGTGCGAGGGCGTGATGCCGGTGTCGATGATGTAGGCGTGCACCCCGGCGCCGGTGGCGTTGTAGGTGAAGCTCTTCGACAGCGGCAGGTCGCGCTGGTCGACCCGGTCGATGCCCCAGGACGGCGGGTTCAGTTGGGTGGCCTCCAGCGCGTCGGTGACCAGCACGTCCTGCTCGATGCTCTTGACCGCCGGGTCGCGCCGCAGCTGGCGCAGCTGGCCGGGGGTGAGCTTGGCGGAGAAGCCGGTGACCGCGGCGCTGAACTCGGCCGCGGGCTTGATGTCCAGCGCGGTGGTCAGGCTGCGGCCCCTGGCCTTGGCCGGGTCGGTCACCACGATGTAGGTGTCCGCGATGGGCTGGGTGGTCGCCGAGGCAGTGGCCAGCGACAGGGGCGCCTGGTAGGCGGGCTCGGCCATGGCGGTGGCCGCGGTCAGGGTGGACAGGGCGGCGGCTGAGAACACCGCGAGAGCACGGTTGAGCGGATGCACGTGGTGGCTCCTTCAAGGCCCCGCCGACCGGGCTGCTCACCGCAGGGTTGGTGAACGGACTATCGCCCGGTCGTGGGTCACCCAGAAGACTGACGAGTGTGTCATCGCAGGTCAATGGTGCTGATCAAATGTCTGCCACGGTCCATCCGTTCTGCGGTGCGGCTTCCTTCTTCCGGACGAGGCGAGTCGGGGGTTGCGCTCGGACCCCTGGTCAGGGCAGGGGGTCCAGCAGCAGGTGGCCTTCGCGCAGCGCGTCCTCCACTGGATCGGGGTCGGCGGTGCGCGCGCGGCCGGGGCCGTAGCGGAACTCGGTCTCGGCCACCCGCGGGACGACTGAGCAGGCCGGGCAGGGTTCGCCGGGGGTGAGGTCCTGGCCGCAGACGGTGTGCCGCAGCAGGGCGGGCGGGCCGTCGGGGGAGAGGTGCTTGTTCCCCCAGCGGGCCATCGCGGTCAGCACCGGCCACAGCTCCAGCCCGCGTTCGGTGAGCAGGTACTCCGCTCGCCCCGGCTGGTACTCCCTGCGCTCCAGCACACCCGCGGCCACCAGCGACTCCAGCCGGGCGGCGAGCACCGCGCGGGGCAGGCCGAGGTGCCGGTGCAGGTCGGTGAAGCGGCGCAAGCCCAGGAAGCAGTCGCGCAGGATCAGCGGGGTCCAGCGTTCGCCGATGACCTGGGCCGCCGCCGGGTGTTCAGCGCGGGCGCGGTGGTGCTGCTGCTGGCCTGCGTGCTCTCCGCGCTGGCCCCGGTGACCTGGCTGTTCGTGCTCGGCCGGGTGCTGGCCGGGATCGGCGGGGCCGCGGTGGTGGCCTGCGGGCTGGCGCTGATCGGGCACGCCGCCCCGCCCGGACCGCTGCGGATGCGGGCGATGGGCCGCTGGGGCGCCAGCCTGAGCCTCGGCCTGACCATCGGCCCGCTGCTGACCGCGGTGATCGCCCACTACCTGGACTGGCGGGCGATGTACTGGCTGCTGGCGCTGGCCGCCGCGGCGCTGGTGCCGGCCGCCCGCGGGCTCACCGAGTCCCGATCCGGGCAGCGCCGCCGCCTCGACCTGCCCGGCGTGCTGCTGCTGGCCGCCGGACTCGGCGCGCTGCTGGCCGGGCTCACCCTCGGCCGGACCGGCTGGCTGGCCCCGGCCACGCTCAGCCTGCTCACCGGCGGTGTGCTGCTGCTGGCAGGGTTCCTGCTGCGCCAGGCGCTGGCCGCCGAACCCATGATCGAGCTGAGCCTGTTCCGCGACCGCGCGCTGGTCTCGGCCACCGTGGCCGGGTTCAGCGCGGGCGCGGGGGTGACCGCGCTGATGTCCTTCCTGCCCATCGTGCTGCAGCAGGCGCTGGGCCTCGGCCTGGTCGCCGCCTCGGTGCTGGTGGCCGTCTGGTCCGGCGCCAGCGTGCTGGCCGCGCTGGCGGTGCGGCGGCTGCACCGGCTCAGCCCCGACCTCCGGCTGAGTCTGGGCATGATCCTGCTCGCCGCCGGGATGCTCGCCCTGCTCGCGCCCTCGGCCACCGCGCACGGCCTCGACCTGCTGCCCGGCCTGCTGGTCACCGGCATCGGCACCGGAGTGGCCAACGCCAGTCTCGGCGCGGCCGCGGTGGCCAGCGTGCCCCCGGCCAAGGCCGGGCTGGGCAGCGGGCTCAACCAGACCGTGCGCTACCTGGGCGCGGCCATCGGGGTGACCGTGATCTTCGCGCTCAGCGTGCGCTCGACGGCCGCGCCTGTTGACGAGCTGTTGGCGGGCTGGCGGATCTCGGTGCTGGTGTGCGCGATGGTGAGTCTGGCCGGGGGTGTGATAGCGCTTTCATTGCGACCGCGCACCACAATTGCCGGTTAGGTTTATCCGGGTATTAGCATCGCCATTGGCCGAAAGTGGGGACGCTGAGTGAGCCAGGGACTGTCATTCGCTGTGCTGGGGCCGGTGCGCGCCTGGCACAACGGGGCCGCCCTGCCACTGGGCTCGCCCCAGCAGCGCTTGACCCTGGCGGTGTTGTTGCTGGCCAAGGGCCGGGTGGTGGCCATCGAGGAGATCGTCCGCGCGGTGTGGGACGCGGACGAGCCCAGGGCCGCCCGCGGCACCATCCGCACCTACGTGCACCGGCTGCGCCGGACCCTGGAGGTGGCCGGCGGCGAGCCGGTGCTGATCTCTGCCAACGGCGGCTATTCGCTGCGGGTCGAGGAGGACAACTTCGATCTGGGCCGATTCCAGAAAGCCTTTCGGGTCTTCGAGAAATCCATTTCTTCACGCGATAAGGACGCCGCCGCGCGGGCACTGCACGAGGCCCGCGCGGAATGGCAGGGCGAGGCGCTGGCCGATGTGCACAGCGACTGGGCGAGCCGGGAACGGGGCAGGTTGCGCCAGCGCAGGCTGGCCGTGGTCGAGGAGCTGGCCGCACTGGAGCTGGACCTGGACCGCTGCCCCGGCCTGCTCGACCAGCTCGCCGCCGAGGCCGCCGCCCAGCCGCTGCGGGAACGATTGCAGGAGCTGCTGATCCTCGGCCTGTACCGGTCGGGGCGGCAGGCCGAGGCGCTGGCCGCCTTCGAGCGGGTCCGGCACAACCTGGCCGAGGAGCTGGGCGTGGACCCCGGCCCCGCGCTGCGCTTCCTGCACGAACGCATACAGCGCGCCGACCCGGCCCTGCTCGGCAAGGCCGCCCCGGCCGCGCCGGTCGTCGCCGCGGTGCCCGCCCAGCTGCCCGCCGACCTGCCGGTGTTCACCGGACGGGAGGCCGAGCTCGCCGACACCGTGGCCCGGCTCAGCTCGGCGACCTGCCGGCCGGGCGTGGCGGTGGTGCACGGCATGCCGGGGGTCGGCAAGACCAGCTTCGCGGTCCGCTGCGCGCACGAGCTGACCGGGCAGTTCCCGGACGGCCAGCTCTACGTGGACCTGCGCGGCTTCGAGGCCGATGACGCCGCGGTCGCGCCGGGCGAGGCGGTGCAGGGCTTCCTGGACGCCCTCGGCGTGCCCACCCAGCACCTGCCGGACCGCCTGGACGCGCGCACCGCGCTCTACCGCTCCGTGCTGGCCGAGCGCCGCTGCCTGATCCTGCTGGACAACGCCCGCGACACCGCCCAGGTGCTGCCGCTGCTGCCCGGCGGCAACCGCTCCCAGGTGCTGGTGACCAGCCGGGTCGAGCTGTCCGGACTGGTCGCGGGCACCGCCGCGCACACCGTCTCGCTGGACCTGCTCTCGGTGGCCGAGGCCAGGCAGTTCCTGGCCAGGCGCCTCGGCCAGCGGCGGCTGGCCACCGAACCCGGCGCGGTCGAGGACATCATCGCCACCTGCGGCAGGCTGCCGCTGGCACTGGCCGTGGTCGCCGCGCGCGCGGCCGCCAACCCCGGCTTCAGCCTGACCGCGCTGGCCGCCGAACTGGGCGGGGCCAAGGGCCGCCTGGACGCCTTCACCAGCGGCGACGGCCACACCGACCTGCGCAGCGTGCTGTCCTGGTCCTACCGGGCGCTCTCCGCGCCCGCGGCCAGGCTGTTCCGGCTGCTCTCGCTCTACCCCTGCCCGGAGCTGAGCCCGGACGTGGCCGCCACCCTCGGCGGGCTGCCCCGGCCCCGCGCCCAGGCGCTGCTGCGCGAGCTGGCCGCCGCGCACCTGATCACCGAGCCCCGCCCCGCCTGGTACGGCTGGCACGAGCTACTGCGCGCCTACGCCGAGGAGCTGCGGCTGGCCGAGGACAGCCCGCAGGAGCAGCGGGCCGCCCGGCACCGCGGCCTGCAATGCCACCTGCAAGCCGCCTACGCCGCCACCCAGACCATCTCCCGGCACCAGGACGGCCCGGCACTGGACGAGCCGGACCCGATGGTCTCGCCGCGCACCTTCACCGGCCACCAGCAGGCGCTGCGCTGGTTCGCCGAGCGGCACGCCGTGCTGCTCAACCTGATCGAGCAGGCCGCCGCGGACGGCTTCGAGCGCGAGGCCTGCCGGCTGACCTGGTGGCTCCGGCACTTCTTCGACCTGGGCGGGCACTGGCGCGACCTGGACTCGGTCAGCCGGATCTCGCTGCGCGCCGCCCAGCGGATCGACGACAAGAGCTTGCTGGGCTACGCCTACCGCGGCCTGGCCAGGGCCGCCGCGCACGAGGGCAGGCACGAGGCCGCGCGGGCACACCTGACCCAGGCGCTGGCCTGCTTCGAGGCCGAGGGCGACCTGCTGGCCAGGGCATACACCCACCGGCAGCTGGTCGGCGTGCGCCAGCTGGAACGCGACCTGACCGGCTCGCTCACCGAGGTCGCCGCCGCGCTGGAGCTGTTCCGCCAGGTCGGCTGCCCGATCGGCGAAGCGGGCGCGCTGGTGGCCAAGGCGGCCAGCCTGACCAGGCTCGGCGAGCACGAGCAGGCACTGGAGGCCGCGCACCGCGCGCTGGCCCTGCTGGAGGGCTCCGGCGAGCTGTACGACCTGACCACCGCTCTGGAGGCGATCGGCCGCGGCTACTACCACCTGGGCCGTTTCCAGGAGTGCGTGGCCTACCGGGAACGGGACCTGGCGGTCAGCCGCGCGCTCGGCGACGACAGCGCCATCGGCACCTCGCTGCTGCACCGCATGGTCACCAGCTGCCTGATCCAGCTCAGCCAGGCCCGCCGCGCCGCAGGCGATATCGAGCAGGCGAACCGGGAGCTGCACGAGGGCCTGACCAGCCTGACCGAGGAGCTGGCCGAGGTCTACCGCACCATCGGCCGCTACCACGAGCGCCGCCAGCGCCTGCACGACACGGTCCGCACGCTGGCGGAGTTCCTGCGCGAACCCCTCACCGGCGCGGACTGGCCCGACCGCGCCACCAGGGTGCTCGACACCTCGGTGACCGCGGCCGTGCAGATGGGATTCGGGGCCTACATCCTGGAGTACTGAACTACTCCGCGAGCACCTCGTCGGCGAACCGGTTCAAATTGGCCAGCATCCGCTCCGCGCGTTCCTCGGTGCTCAGCGACTCCTTCGGATTCGGCACCGAGGGCTTGCGCCGTCCGCGCACGTACAGCGAGCAGGCCAGGTCCGCGCACAGGTAGGTGCCGACGGTGTTGCCCAGCTTCCCGGCCGCCCCGGCCCGGCGCGCGGCGAACAGCGCCACATCGCCGGTGCCGTGCGTGGTGAGGCAGAACGCGCACATGGACTGCTTGATCCGGCCCGGCGTGGCCGCCAGCGCCAGCCCGACCACCTCGCCGGCGCGCGGGAAGACGACATAGCCGTTGTTGGTGGCCTTCGGATCCCGCCAGCCGAGGAAGTCCAGCTCGGTCCAGTCGATCTCGGTCAGCTTCCCGGGCAGCGCGAGCCGCTTGGCCTCGCCCTTGGAGCAGTTGGCGAAGGACGCCCGGATGGTGTTCTCAGCTAGCGGTTCCACCGCCCGATCATCAGCGCGCGGCCGGAGCCCGGCAACTCATTAACCCGCCAGCTCGCTGCCCCAGTCGTGCAGCGCGACCAGTACCGGCCACAGCGCCCTGCCCCGTTCGGTGAGCTCGTACTCCACCCTCGGCGGGATCTCCGGGTACAGCGTGCGGGTCAGCACGCCCTCGTACTCCAGCGCCCGCAACCGGTCGGTGAGCGTCTTGGCGCTCGGACTGCCCAGCGCGGTCCGCAGCTCGCCGAAGCGCAGCGGCCCGCACATCAGCTCGCGCACCAGCAACGTGGTCCACTTCCCGGTGAGCACCCCCAGCGCCCGCTCCACCGCCCCCGGCTGGGCCTGCCCGCAAACTCCCTGCTCAACCCCAGTTGCCATACCGAAACTATGCCACTTGCTGGGTACCGTTGGCCGCCCGCGCCTAGCGTCCCCGGCATGATCATCGCAGTGCACGGGGCCACCGGCCTCCAGGGCGCACCGGTCGTCCGCCAGCTCCTCGCCCAGGGCCACGAAGTCCGCGCCCTCGCCCGCAATCCGCACCGCGCGCCCGCCGGTGCGCACCCCACTCCCGTCGACCTGGCCGACCCCGGATCCCTCGCCGCCGCCTACCGCGGGGCCGACGCGGTGGTCGTGCAGTTCCCGGTCATCTTCAGCGAGGTGATCCTCGCCCAGGCTGACGCCATCCTGGAAGCCTTGTCCGGCAACAAGGTTGAGCATGTCATCTTCAACACCAGCGCCGGCATCCAGCGCACCGAGACCGGACATCCCTTCCTGGACGCCAGGTACCGCCTCATCCGCGACCTGCCCAAGCTCGCCCCCACGGTCTCCGTCCTCGGCCCCGCCGCCCTGTACAACGAGGTCCTCGCCGACCCGTGGACGTTGGCGGGCAACGAGATCCGGCATCCGCTGCCACCCGAGCTGGCCCTGCCGTGGGTGGCGGCCGAGGACGTGGCCACCGCGATCGGCGAACTGCTCACCGAACCCGTGCCCGCCCAGCTGATCGGCGGCCCGGAAGACCTCACCGGCTTCCAGGTCGAGCAGGTGCTCTCGGCAGTGCTGGGCCGCGAGCTGCGCTGGCGCACAACGGAGATCGAGGAGTTCCGGGAGCTGATGACCCCGCACCTGGGCGCGGAGGTGGCGGCTGGGGTGGCCGGGTCCTACACGGTGGTGACCGCCGACTCCATGGACCCGTCGCTGATCCGGCGCGGCACCACGACACTCCGCGACTGGGCCGGTCGGTGGCCCTGGACGGCCGTTTGACCCAATTTGGCTCCGCGCGGTGCTTGACCGGATACCCTCGGTCACCATGTCGGAGAACGAGGTTGTCGGTTTGGCCGGGCCGGTGGTCCAGGCCGGCATGGTGACCAGCTCGGTCGTGATCACCCAGGCCCCCGGCAACCTGCCGCCGCCGCCGGCCCCCATGGTCAACCGGACCGCGGAACTCGCCACCCTCTCGGAGCTGGCCGGTCCGCGGCCCCTGGTGATCGGCGGCGCGGTGGGCGTCGGCAAGACCAGCCTGGTCCTGCACTGGGCCGAGCGGCACGCGCACCGGTTCCCCGACGGCCGGTTCTACTTCCGCTCGGCCCGGCTGCCGCTGCGCCGGCTGCTCGTCCAGCTCGGGGTGGACCACGCGGCAGTGCCCGAGGGGCTGGACGCGCAACTGGCGGTGCTGCGGCGCACGACAGAGCGGCAGCGGATCCTGCTGGTGCTGGACGAGATCGAGGACCCGGCTCCGGTTCGCGAACTGCTGGACGGTGTGCCCGGCCTGACCACGCTGATCATCAGCCGGACCGAGCTGGATGCCGCGCTGGTGCTGCCGCCGACCGGCCTGCCCTTCGCGGTCGAGGAGGCATGGCAGGAGCTGACCGAGGCAGGCCGGGAGGCGCTGTACCTGATCGCCCACCTGCCCGGAACCGACCTCAGCGAGGAGACGTTCCGGGAACTCACTGGCGACCCGAGCACCGATCTCCGGATGGAGGAGCTGGTGCGGGCGCGGTTGCTGGAGCGGCACGGCCGACGGCTCCGGATCCCGTCGGCGGTCCGTCGCCACCTGCCGTCGCTGGACCAGCGGACTGAGGCCGACTACTACCTGCGCCACGCTCTCGCGGCCGACCAGGAACTGGCCCCGCACCGCCCATCACCGCGGCGCGAAAGCAGAAGAACCGCGCTTTTCACCAGCGCGGAAGCCGCACTCGCCTGGCTCGACGAGGAGCACCACAACCTGCTCGCCGCCCAGCACCGCTACCTCGCGCTCCATCTGCACACCGAGGCCTGGCGACTGGCCTGGGCGCTGGCGACCTACCACCGCCGCCGAGGCTTACTGGGCGAGCCGATGACGCAGTGGCTCGCCGCGCCGCCGACCTGGACCACCCGGTCGAACGCACGCCGGAAGCGGCGGCCCTGGAAGGCATCGCCGCCGTGCACGCCGAACTCGGCGACTACCCCGCCGCCAAGCTCAACTGGGACCGCGCCCAGGACCTGAGCCGCGGTCCGGCCACCGAGGTCACCGTCTACACCACCTCCGACAACGGGGAGCAGCTGTGCCAAGCGGTGGCCGAGCTGCTCCAGGTCGCCGGGTTCGAGTTCGCTGGGGCCGAGCCGCCGGTGCGCGGGTCCTGGTTCCAGCGGTTCCGGGTGCGCGGGGACAGCAAGGCCGTCGACAAGCTCGGTGAGCTGGCCGGGAAGCTGGAGCGGGCCGCGGAGCTGAAGTACATCGCCACCCCGCGCTCCGAGAACGACGAGCGGGAGGCCGGCGCGATAGCCAAGCTGGCCGAGGCGATGAAGGAGGTGGACGAGGTGGTGATCCGGACGTCCTCCGTGCTGTTCGTCAAGACCGGCGGCTGTGTCATGTCCATCGTGCTCAGCGAGGACCAGATCCGCTGCCTCGACCGCAACCCCCAGCTGATGCGCGCCCCGGGTCAGGTGCTGGACGCGCTCGCCGAGCTGGTGCGCGCCGAGCCGGTGCCGCTGGCGGTGGAGGGACAGACCGGGTAGGGGCGGCCCGGATGGGGTAGACCGGTGGTATGCCGAGACGAATCCTGCCGGTTGTGGGGCTGGCGGTGCTGCTCGCGGGCTGTGGCGGCAACCCGACCGCACCCGGTGGCAGCACCCCAGCGCCCACCAGCAACCCGGCCTCCGCGACCAGCGCGCCGCCGCCGACCTCCGAGCCGGGGGAGCTGACATTGCACGGCAAAGTCAGCGCGGGGGTGGAGGCGAACTGCCTGGTCATGGAGTCCGGCGGCAAGCAGTACCTGCTGGTCGGCGGGGACCCCTCGGTGGTCAAGCCCGGCGCGGAGGTCGAGGTGCGCGGGGTGGTCAAGCCGGACCTGGTCTCCACCTGCCAGCAGGGCGAGCCGCTGGAGATCAGCTCCGCGAAGGCGCGCTGAGCCTCACTCCTCGATCGCGCCACCCACCGCGCGCAGGTGCTCGCGGAAGGTCAGCGCCGGGTTGTCCCGCCGCGCCGCCAGGTAGCCGTCGAAGCCGACCTGGGCGCGCAGCGACACCCCGGCGCGGATCCGCTCGGCCTGCTGCCGCTCGGTGTCCCGGATGCCCTCGGCCAGCGCCAGCAGTTCCCCGGCCCGCTCGGCCGGCGCGAACAGCACCCCGTCCTCGTCGCCGAAGACCAGGTCCGCGGTGGTCACGGTGCACTCTCCGACCCTGGCGGCGGTCAGCGCGTCGGCCGGGCGCGGGTCCAGGCGCAGCGGGCCGGTGGCCAGGCTGCCCTGGCTGAACAGCGGCAGGCCGATCGCGCGCAGGTCCGCGGTGTCCCGGTGCAGGCCCCAGATCACCACGCCCTGGACTCCGGCCAGCTGTGCCTCCAGTGCGGCCAGGTCGCCGACGCAGGCCTCGTCGGTGCGGCCGCCGTTGTCCACCACCAGCACGTCACCGGGCTCGGCCCGTTCGTAGGCCTCCAGGAAGATGTCCACGCTGCCCACGTGCCGGGCGGGCAGCGCGCGGCCGGCCACCCGTGCGCCGGGGAACAGCGGGAGCATCGGCGCGGGGGCGCAGCGCACCGGGACCCCGGCCCGCACGCAGGCGTCGGCCAGGTGCGCGGTGGTCAGTGTGGCGAATCGGCGAACCAGCTCATGAGTGTCCATGGTTTCCTTTTCCAGCAAGGGTTTTCTCGAACCAGTGGTGGGCGTAGGGCTCCTCGTTGAACGCCGGGACCTCGCGGTAACCGGCCGCCCGGTACAGCCCGATCGCCTCGGTCAGCGCCCGGTTGGTCTCCAGCCGCACCGCCCGCGCCCCGTGCGCGAGGGCCCTGGCCTCCAGCTCTGCCAGCAGCCGCCGCCCCAGGCCGAGACCGCGGACCGACGGGGAGACCCACATGCGTTTGATCTCCGCGTACTCCGGCGGGTGCGGCTTCAGCGCGCCGCAGCCCACCGGCTCCCCGTGCAGCGTGGCCACCAGCAGCAGCCCGTGCGGCGGGGTCAGCTCCGCGTCCTCGGCCGGGATGCTGCGTGCCGGGTCGAACCCGCCGTCGAACCGCCAGGCCAGCTCCGCGAAGTAGGCGGCAAGGCAGTGCCGTGCGGCGGGCTGCCACGGGTCCACCACCGCCACCTCGACCATCGAGGCCGCCAGCAACCGCTCCACCTCGGCCATCGCCGAGATCAGCCGGTCCCGCTGGGCACCGTTGAGCGGTGTCAGCATCGAGGCAGCCAGCTCATCGGACAACCGGTCCAGCTCGGCCCGCTCGGCCAGCCCGGCTGCGGTCAGCCTGGCCACCCGGACCCGCCCGTCCGCCCCGTCCGGCCCGACCTCGACCAGGCCTTCGGCGGTCAGCGCGCGCAGCATCCGGCTCAGGTACCCGGAGTCCAGGTCCAGCCGCGCCCGCAGCTGCCGCACCTCGCGGCCGTCCGCGCCGATCTCCCACAGCACCCGGCACTGCCCGAGCGGCCGGTCCCTGGACAGGTAGGCCTCGTCCAGCGCGCCGAGCCGCTGGGTGACGGTCCGGTTGAACCGCCGCACCCCCTCGATCAGCCCACGTTCCATTCTCTGACCTTAGTCAGCAAATCAAGCCCGTGGTGAGCTGTGTTGTGGATAAGATCGAGACCGACGCGGCGGGGGAGGATCAGCATGGTGTTGCCCGTGCCCGGCTGGCTGTGGGCCGCCACCATCGCCGCCCTGCTCCTGCTGCTGGCGGTGGACCTGTTCCTGGCCGTGCGCCGCCCGCACGCGGTCGGGGTGCGTGAGGCGACCGCGTGGCTGGTCTTCTACTTCGGGCTGGCGGTGGTGTTCGCGGCCGGGGTGTGGGTCTTCGGCGGGGCCGGGCCAGGGGTCGACTTCGTGACCGGCTACCTGACCGAGTACTCGCTCAGCGTGGACAACCTGTTCGTGTTCGTGGTGATCCTGTCGGCATTCGCGGTGCCCGCGGTGCACCAGCAGCGGGTGCTGCTGTTCGGCATCGTGATCGCGCTGGTGCTGCGGGCCGCGCTGATCTTCCTCGGCGGCGCGGCGATCAACCAGTTCAGCTGGGTGTTCTGGATCTTCGGCGGGTTCCTGGTGTTCACCGCGGTGCAGCTGGCCCGGCAGCGGGAGCAGAGCCACGAGTACCAGGAGGGCGCGCTGGTCCGGTTGCTGCGCAAGCGGTTCCGGGTCACCGAGGACTACGTGGGCGGCCGGTCGCTGGTGCGCATCGACGGGGAGCTGTGGCTGACCCCGATGTTCGTGGTGATGGTCGCGGTCGGCTCGGCCGACCTGCTCTTCGCGGTGGACTCCATCCCGGCCATCTACGGCATCACCCAGGACACCTACCTGGTCTTCGCCGCCAACGCCTTCGCCCTGCTCGGCCTGCGCCAGCTGTACTTCCTGATCGGCCACCTGCTGGACCGGCTGATCTACCTCTCCTACGGCCTCGCGGTCATCCTCGGCTTCATCGGTGTGAAGCTGATCTTCCACGCGCTGAAGAAGAACGAGCTGCCGTTCCTCAACGGCGGCGAACCGGTCGGCTGGGTGCCCGAGATCAGCAACTGGCTGTCGCTGGGCGTGGTGGCCGGAGTGCTGGTGGTGACCGCGGTGGTGAGCCTGGTCGCGACCCGGCGGCGGGCGGCCTGAGCGCGGGTAGCGTGCGGATCATGACCTCGCGCCACATCCCCTGCCAGGCCGTGCTCTTCGACTGCGACGGCGTGCTCGTCGACTCCACCGGCCCCGCCGAGGACGCCTGGCGGCAGTGGGCCATCGAGCACGGCCTCGACCCCGAGGTGGTACTGGACGGCATGCACGGCGTGCGCTCCCAGGACACCGTGGCCAAGTACCTGCCTGAGGATCAGCGGGCAGCGGGCAACGCGCGGATCGAGGAGATCGAGGTCAACGGTGCCGAGGGCACGGTGCCGATCGCCGGCATCCCGGCCCTGCTGGCGAGCCTGCCGGCGAACTGGGCGGTGGTCACCTCGGCCACCCTGCCGCTGCTGCGCGCCCGGCTGGCCGCGGCCGGGCTGCCGCTGCCCTCGGTGGTGGTGACCGCCGAGCTGGTCGGCGCGGGCAAGCCGGACCCGGAGGGCTACCTGCTCGCCGCTGAGCGGCTGGGCGTGCCGATTGGGGAGTGCGTGGTGGTGGAGGACAGCGCCGCGGGCATCCGGGCCGGGCTGGCCGCCGGCGCCGGGCACGTGCTCGGCGTGGGCAAAGAGGAGCACCTGGACCTGGCGCACAGCGCGGTCCCCGACCTGACCGGCGTGACCTGGGACGGCACCGGCCTGCGGGTCGGCTGACCCCCTGACGCGCGCCGGCGCCGACCCGCGGTAGTCGCGGATCGGCGCCGTGGCGCGCGCGAAGCCAGGTCAGCCGCGCTGCTCCTGGTTGCGGTCGAGGAACTCGCCCGCCTTCTCCTGGGCCTTGTCCACCTTGTCCGAGTGCTTGCCGCCGGTGCGCTCGTCGAGCATGTCGCCGGCCTTCTGCACGCCGTCCTTGGCCTTGTCGGAGTGCTGGCCGAGCATGTCCTTGGCCTTGTCCATGAAGCTCATGGCGATGTGCCTTCCTGATCGGTCGGTACCACCCGTCCTGCGTTCCCGTTCGGCCGGGAAAACCACCTCTCCTACCGCATCAGCGGTCACTCTTTTGGGGACTAGACCCCGGCGCTTGCCCGAACGCGCGTCCTATGGTTCATTAGTGGAGTAACGAACCACAGGACCGGAGTCCGGATGTTCAACGACGGCAGTCCGATCTACCGGCAGATCGCCGAGCGGATCGAGGCGGACGTGCTCAGCGGGGTGCTGGCCGCGGACGAGCAGGTCATGTCGACCAACCAGTACGCGGCCTTCTACCGGATCAACCCGGCGACGGCGGCCAAGGCGTTCCAGCAGCTGGTCGAACGGGGTGTGCTCTACAAGAAGCGAGGTCTGGGGATGTTCGTCAGTCCGGATGCCCGCGAGCTGTTGCGGGCCCGGCGGGGGGAGCGCTTCTTCGCCGACGTGGTGGACCCGATGGTCGCGCAGGCCAAGGCGATCGGGATCCCGGCCGAGCAGATCGTGCGGCGGATCCGGGAGCTGACCGAGGAGGAGGGGGCATGACGCTCACGGTGGAGGTGCAGGGGCTCGGCTTGCGCTACGGCGCGACCACCGCGTTGCGGGACATCGGGTTCCGGCTGACCGGGCCGGGCATCTGCGGGGTGCTGGGCCGCAACGGCTCCGGCAAGACCAGCCTGCTCTCCGTGCTGGCCGCGTTCCGGCGGCCCAGCGAGGGGACCGTGCTGCTGGACGGGGAGCCGGTGTTCGAGAACCCGCGCAACACCAGGCGGATCTGCCTGATCCGCGAGGCCGGGGACACCGTGGAGAGCGATGACCGGGTGGGCGGTGCGCTGGACCTGGCCGCGGAGCTGCGCCAGGACTGGGACCAGGAGTACGCGGAGGAGTTGCTGGCCAAGTTCAGCATCGGGCTGAAGCAGCGGCTGAGTGAGCTGTCCAGGGGACGGCGGTCGGCGCTGGGCGTGGTGCTGGGACTGGCCAGCCGGGCGCCGCTGACCATCTTCGACGAGACCTACCTCGGCATGGACGCGCCCGCGCGGATGACCTTCTACGACGAGCTGCTCGCCGACCACATCGCGCACCCGCGCACCTTCCTGCTGGCCAGCCACCTCATCGACGAGGTCGCGCCGCTGCTGGAACGGGTGCTGCTGCTGGACAACGGCAGGCTGGCCGCCTTCGAGGAGGCCGAGGACCTGCGGGCGCGCGGGGTGTCGGTGACCGGAGACGAGGACGCGGTGGCCCAGGTCGTGGTCGGGCTTGAGGTCATCGGCGAACGGCGGCTGGGCCGGACCTTGCAGGCCGTGGTGTACGGGGAGCTGGACGCCGACCGGCGGGCCGCGGCCGCGGTGGCCGGGGTCGAGGTGGGGCCGTTGTCCTTGCAGGAGCTCATCATCCACCTCACCGGAGCGGAGGAGCGGGCATGAGCGGGTATCGGCTGACCCGGTTCCCCCTGCCGGGGATCTTCGCCTTCGTGGCGCTGCTGTGGCTGGCCTTCGCGGTGGTGATCGGCCTGGTGCTGACCGCGATCGCGGTCTTCGGC
This sequence comes from Crossiella sp. NPDC003009, assembly GCF_053591555.1. NCBI lineage: Bacteria > Bacillati > Actinomycetota > Actinomycetes > Pseudonocardiales > Pseudonocardiaceae > Crossiella > Crossiella sp. NPDC003009. Next base: position 175,282 of record NZ_JBSFUA010000001.1, read on the forward strand.
ACGGTCACCGAGAGCGTGTGGGACAACGCGGTGCAGGTGACCATGTGGTTCGCCTTCGGCTTCACCGCGTGGATGACCTACAAGTACCTGCCGGTGTACGTGGCGCACGGGATCACCCGGCGCGAGTACGCGGCGCGGGTGCTCGGCTTCGTCGGGGTGCTGGCGGTGCTGATGGCGGTGCTGACCGCGATCGGCTACCTGGCCGAGGCCGGGGTGTACGCGCTGGCCGACTGGCCGCATTCGCTTGCCGCGGAACGGCACTTCCGCTCCGCCACCGAGGTGCCGCTGGTGCTGCTGGTCCAGCTGCTCAACTTCGGCGCGGTCAGCGCGATCGGCGCCCTGCTCGCCGCCGCCACGTACCGCAACCACCTGCTCGGGGTGCTGTTGCTGCCGGTGGCCGCGGTGGCGGTCGGCGCGGCCAACGTGCTCACCGGAACTGGGGCCGGGGTGTTCCTCGGCAAGTTCGTCCAGCTCGGCCCTGGGTCGCTGGCGGTGGGCGCGCCGGTGTGCCTGGCGCTGATCGCGCTGGTGCTGGCCGGGACCTGGTTGCTGCTGCGCGGTGCCGACATCAGACCAGTGACCACTTAGGACTATCCACAGAGGAGATTGGGGGAGTATGGCCGTCATCGAGGTGGAGAACCTGCACAAGCGGTACCGGGACACGGTCGCGGTGCGGGACATCGGGTTCCGGATCGAGGAGGGGGAGATCTTCGGCATCGCCGGACTGAACGGCGCCGGCAAGACCACCACCGTGGAATGCGTGGAAGGCTTGCGCCGCCCGGACGGCGGGCGGGTGCGGGTGCTCGGACTGGACCCGTGGCGGGACCGGGCCCGGCTGCGGCAGGTGGTCGGCTCCCAGCTACAGGACAGCATGCTGCCGGAGAAGATCCGGGTCGGCGAGGCGCTGCGGCTGTTCCGCGCCTTCTACGCCGAGGGCGCCGATCCGGACGAGCTGCTGGCCGAGCTGGGCCTGGAAGCCAAGCGGGACACCGCCTTCGAGGCGCTCTCCGGCGGGCAGCGGCAGCGGCTGTCCATCGCGCTGGCGCTGATCGGCGCGCCGCGGATCGTGGTGCTCGACGAGCTGACCACCGGCCTGGACCCGGCGGCCCGGCGGCGCGCCTGGGCGCTGATCGAGAAGATCCGCGGCACCGGGGTGACCGTCGTGCTGGTCACCCACTTCATGGACGAGGCCGACCGGCTGTGCGACCGGCTGGCCATCTTCCACCGGGGCCGGGTCGCGGCCCTGGACACCCCGGCCAGCCTGCGCGCCGAACTCGCCCGCAGCCGAGGCGTGCCGGACGTGCCCCTGGAAGAGGTCTTCCTGGACCGCACCGGCGAGCTCCCCGAGGCAGTGGAGGCAGAGGCATGACCACCCTGACCGCGTTACCCCGCACCACCGGCTGGCGCGCCCTGGTCCTCAGCGAGGCCCGGCTGCTCTGGCGCGATCCGGGCGGCCTGGTCCTGCCGGTCGCCCTGCCGTTGCTGATCATGGTGATGAACGGCATGGGCGCCAAGGCCCTCACCCCGCCGGGCGCGATCCGCGCCTTCGACACCCTGGCCACCCCGGTGGCGCTGGGCATGATCGTGGCCACCACCGGGCTGGTGAACGTGCCCGCGGTGCTGGTGGCCTACCGCACCACCGGGGTGCTGCGCCGGATGTCGGCCACCCCGGTCAGCCCGGTGGTGCTGCTCGGCGCCCAGGTCCTGGTCAACCTGGCCCTGTCCGCCTTCGGCATCACCCTGGCGCTGACCGTGGCCGCGCTGGCCTTCGACCTGCGCGCCCCGGCCGCGCCGCTGGCCGCCGGGATGGCTTTGCTGCTGGGGGTTTTCGCCAACTACGCGCTCGGCGTGCTGCTGGCCGCGGTGGTGCCGTCGGCGAACGCGGTGGTCGGCATCGGACTGGTGGCCTTCTTCGCCACCTTCGCCGCCGGTGGTGGGTTCCTGCCCGCGGAACGGCTGCCGGGGTGGCTGGCCGCGATCGGCGAGTTCACCCCCTTCGGCGCGATGCTGCGGGCGATGCGGGACGCCTGGTCGGGGGCCGGGTTCTCGGTCTTCCACCTGGTGGTGCTGGCCGCGCTGGGGGTGCTGCTGACCGCGCTGTCGGTCCGGCTGTTCCGCTGGAGCTGAGTCACGAGTGCGCCTCCGTCATCGGGCGCACCGAACGCAGCACCACCAGCACGAACCCGGCCAGCACCAGGCATCCGGCCACGCCGATCCAGGCCACCCAGTGCAGCCCGCTGACGAAGGACTCCTTGGCCGTGGCCAGCAGCGCGGCGCCGAGCGCACCGCCCAGCTCGCCGCTGAGCCGCACAGCCGCGGCCAGGGTGTCCCCGGCGATGGCCAGCTGCTCGCCGGTCAGCCCGGCCGGCGGCGAGCCGAAGAGTCCGGCCCGGTAGATCACCGCGCCCAGGCTGCCCAGCAGGGCGATACCGGCCGCGCCGCCGAACTCGTTGGCGGTCTCGGACAGGGCGGCCGCCGCGCCCGCCCGCTCAGGCGGGGCGGTGGCCAGCACCAGGTTGGTGGCGATGGCCGCGACCGCGCCGATGCCCGCGCCCATCACCACCTGGGAAGCCAGCACCCACAGCACCCCGCGCTCCGCGCTGACCTGGGCGAAGAGCAGGAAGCCCACGGAGCCGACGGTCAGTCCGGCGGCGACCAGGTAGGCCGGGCGGACGGTGCCCGCGATCGCGGTGGCCAGGCTGACCCCGGCCAGCATCCCAGCCATGCCGGGCAGCGACCACAGCGCGGATTCGAACGGGCTGTAGCCCAGGATCAGTTGCAGGTACTGGGAGACGAACAGGCCGATACCGCCGAGCACCAGGTAGGTGATGGTGCAGGCGACGATCGAACCGCTGAACCTGGCGTGCCGGAACAGCCGCACGTCGATCATCGGGTCAGTGGCGCGCAGCTGCCGCCGCACGAACAGCCAGCCGACCGCCAGCCCGGCCACGATCGCCCCGACGTGCGCCCACGCCAGGCCGTCTACGGCGATCTTCTTGATGCCGTAGATCACCGGCAGGATGGCCGCCAGCGACAGCAGCGCGCCGAACAGGTCGAACCGGCCGGCCTCCGGGTTGCGCGCCTCCGGCAGCAGCACCGGGCCGAGCACCAGCAGCACCAGCATCACCGGCACGTTGAGCAGGAACACCGAGCCCCACCAGAAGTGCTCCAGCATCAGCCCGCCGATCACCGGGCCGACCATGGTGCCGCCGGCGAAGCCCATGGTCCACACGCTGACCGCGATCTGGCGTTCCCTGGCGTCGGTGAACATGGTGCGGATCAGCGAGAGCGTGGACGGCGCCAGCGTCGCCCCGGCCACGCCGAGCAGCGCCCGCGCGGCGATCAGCAGCTCGGTGCTCGGCGCGTAGGCGGCCAGCACCGAGGCCGCGCCGAAGAGCGCGGCGCCGGCCAGCAGCACCCGCCGCCTGCCGAAGCGGTCGCCGAGGGTGCCCATGGTGATCAGCAGTCCGGCCAGCACGAAGCCGTAGAGGTCCAGGATCCACAGGAGCTGGCCGCTGCTCGGGCGGAGCTCGGCGCTGAGCGCGGGCACCGCGTAGAAGAGCACCGACAGGTCCATGGACACCAGGATCGTGGGCAGGGCCAGTACCGCGAGGCCAAGCCAGCGCATGGGAGCTCCCCCAGGTTTACGTCGTAAACATCGTGGACGCTTACAACGTATACTTCGAACCGCGACTGAGGCAACCGAGTGGAGGAGCATGCGCGAGACGGCGACCCGGCGACCCGGCCTGAGTCAGGAGCTGATCGTGTCCACCGCGATCGAGCTGGCCGATGAGGGCGGCCTGGACGCGGTGACCATGCGCGGGGTCGGCCAGCGCCTCGGCGCCTCCGGCATGGCGCTGTACCGGCACGTGGCCAACCGGGAGAAGCTGGTCGAGCTGATGATCGACCGGGTGGCGGGGGAGTACGCCTACCCGGAGCCGCGACCGGGGCACTGGCGGGAGTCGCTGGCCGCGGTGGCCCGGCAGGACTGGCGGTCCTTCTTCGCGCACCCGTGGATGCTGGCCGCGACGGCCACCGCCCGGCCGCCGCTGGGCCCCAACCTGATGGCCAACATGGAGTGGGCGCTGGCCAGCTTCGACGGCCTCGGCCTGTCCGCGCGGGAGCGGCTGTACCTGCTCGGCGTGGTCACCAGCCACGGTCACGGGCTGGCCATGGTGTGGCTGGGCGGGGACGCGGTGCCCGACACCAAGGCCACCACCGGCTGGTGGCGGGAGCGGGTCAGCGCGGCCGAGGGCTGTCCCCGGCTGCTCGCGATCACCGAGGAGCTGGGCGAGGAGGTCTACGTGCAGGAGGAGTTCGAGTTCGGGCTGGAACGCCTGCTCGACGGCCTCGCGCTGTACCTGGACCGCCGGGGTCAGTGAGCCGGGCGCACCGCCGCTGACCTGGCGTGTTCCAGTGCCAGTCGCAAGGCCCCGTGCGCGGGAGCGGCCGTGCCGAGCGTGCCGTGGCTGAGCCGGACCGGCGCGGGGGAGCGCTGGGCCACCGCCGCGCGCACCGGTTCGAGCAGCGCGGGATGGGTGCCCACCGGGCCGCCCAGCAGCACCAGGCCCGGATCGACCACCGCGGTCACCGAGGCCACCGCGCGGGCGATCGCGGCGCTAAGTGTGCCGATCGCCTTGCGCCGGGCCGCGTTGTCCTTGCCGGACAACAACTCCAGCACCGCGTCCACGTCACCGCGGCCGAACCCGGCGTCCGCGAGTTCGGCGGCCAGGGTGCCCTCGCCCACGCCCGGCAGGTAGCCGATCTCCCCGGCCAGCCCGTGCGCGCCGCGGATCAGCGTGTCTCCCAAGCACAATCCGACGCCCAGGCCCGCGCCGACGTAGACGTAGGCGAAGCTCTCCGCGCCGACCGCGCCGCCACCGCGGTGTTCGGCCAGCGCGGCCAGGTTCACGTCGTTGTCCACCAGCACCGGCGCGCCGGTCACCTCGGCCAGCACCTCCGCGGGGCTGACCAGGCCCTCCGGGAACGGCGAACCGGGCAGCGCGACCACCGCGCGCGAGGCGGGCGCGACCGGGTTGGCCACCGAAACCCCCACCGCCCGCAGCGGCCCACGCCGTTGCGCCGCCTGCGCCTCCTGGACCACCTCGCGCAGTGCGGCGGCCAAAGCCTTGCTGTCACCCGGTTTCCCCGGCGGCCGCAGGTGCTCCCGCCGGACTTCGCCGGCCAGATCCGCTGACTGGGCCCGGACTCCGGACTGGTCCAGCACCACCGCGAGCACCCAGCCCGCGGCCACGCCCAGCTCGTAGAAGGTGCCGACCCGGCCGCGCCGCCCGGTCTCGGCCAGCCCGGTGGCATCCAGCAAGCCGGAGTCGACGAGGCGGCGCACCGACTCCGACACCGTCGGCTTGGAGATCCCGGTGACCGCGGCCAGCTCCGCCCTGGTCACCCGGCCGCGGCTGATCACCTCGGCGAGCAGTCGCGCGTCGGTGCCCGTGCGGAGCACCGACTGCGGGAGAGCTCTTGCGCTGTCTCGGGTCACCGGCCTAGCCTGCCACCAGCATCTAGTTAGGTGAGGTTACCAAATGGGATCAAGTATCGCACCCGCTGACTTCCCGGCCGCCATCCGCGCGGCCAAGACCGAGCTGCGCGCCCGCATCGGCGACGTCCGCGGCGCATTCGCCCAGGTCGAAGCCCGGATGCGGGAGGAGGTCGCGGCCGTGGTCGCTCAGCGCGAACGCGGCGAGCAGGTCTGGCCGGTGCTGGAGCTCGCCGAGCTGGACCGGGTCACCGAAGCCCAGCGCGCGGCGATCCGCCGCCGCGGCTGCGCGGTCATCCGCGGCACCTTCCCGCGCGAGCGCGCCGAGTCCTGGGACGCCGAGCTGGTGGACTACCTGGCGCGCAACGACTTCGAGGGCAGCTACCGCTATCTGGACGACGGCGTCTTCGGCGGCCTGGCCGCGGGCAAGCCGTCGATCTTCCCGATCTACTGGTCCGGCCCACAGCTGGCGGCGCGCTCGGACCCGGACCTGGCCGCGGTGCGCACCTTCCTCAACGGCTTCTGGCGACACGAGTCCGAGGGCCGGGTCTGGTTCGACCCGGCCCGCGACACCGCCTACCCCGACCGGGTCCGCCGCCGCGCGCCCGGCGCGAGCTCCGCGGGCCTGTCCCCGCACACCGACTCCGGCTCGGTGGAACGCTGGCTGCTGCCGGCCTACCAGCAGGTGTTCCGGCATGTCTTCAGCGCCGACCCGCTGCGCTACGACCCGTGGGACGGCGCCTACCGGACCGAGGTGCACGAGTACCCCTCCACCGTGATGTGCTCGGCCTTCCGCACCTTCCAGGGCTGGACCGCGCTCTCCGACATGGCCCCGGCCGAAGGCGTGCTGCACGTGGTGCCGATCCCGTCGGCCATGGCCTATCTGCTGCTGCGCGCCCTGCAGGAGGACGTGGCCGAGGACGACCTGTGCGGCGCGGCCAACGGCCAGGCCCTGCCGATCAGCGAACGCTGGCACAGCCTGCTGCTGCCCGCGCTGACCCCGATCCCGGCGGTCGAGCCGGGCGACACGGTGTGGTGGCACGGCGACCTGATCCACTCCGTCGGCCCGGTGACCGGCCAGCGGGGCTGGGCCAACGTCATGTACATCCCGGCCAGCCCGCACTGCCCGAAGAACGCCGAGTACGCCGCCCGCTGCGGCCAGGCCTTCCTGACCGGGGCCAGCCCCGCCGACTTCGCCGCGGAGGACTACGAGACCACCTGGACCGGCCGACCGGGACTGGCCGAGCTGAACCCGTTGGGGCGCAGGCAACTCGGCCTGGACCAGGGTGTGTCCGCCGGGTCACGCCCGCGATAGCCGCGCCGGTTTGGCCGCTGGCGGCGCGGCCGGAACACCCGGATACGCCCGGTATGAGGGCGTCCCGGCCGCGCCGCCAGTGGCCAAACCGATCACGACTCTCGCAGACGTGACCCGGCGGACACACCCTAGCCGCGCAGCACGGCCAGCTCTCGCTCGATGTCCTCGGCCAGCAGGTGGTGGTTGATCGCGATCGCGGTCACCGACCCGGCCGCGGCGGCCTGGATCGCCTGCGCGCTCTCGCTCACCACGTTCCCGGCCGCCCACACCCCTGGCACGCTGGTCCGGCCCGCGCCGTCCACGCTGACCCAGCCGTTGTCGCCGACCCGGCAGCCCAGCTTGGTGAGCAGCTCGTCCCGTGGCAGGAACCGCGGTCCGACGAACACCGCGCGGCGCGGCTCCACCCGGCCGTCGGCAAGTTCCACCGCGCTGAGCCGGTCCTCCTCGGTCCGCACCCTGGCGACCTCGCCCTCGACGACCCGGATTCCCCTGGCGGACAGGCGTTCCCGCTCCGGCTCGGTCAGGGTGATCCGGTGCGGGAAGAAGACCACGTCGGCCGAGAACTGCCGGAGCAGCACGGCCTGGTGCAGGGTGAACGGCCGGTTGTCCCCGCCCAGCACGGCGATCGGGGAGTCCCTCACCTCGTGACCGTGGCAGTACGGGCAGTGCAGCACATCCCGGCCCCAGCGCTCGCGCAGGCCGCCGATCTCCGGCAGCTCATCGCGCAACCCGGTGGCCACCACCACGTTCCGGCTGGTCAAGTCCTCTGTGGACAGTCGAACGAGGAACCCGCCCTCGACAGGCTCGATCGCCTGCACCCGCTCGGCGCGCAGTTCGCCGCCGTACCTGGTCACCTCGGCCCGGCCGGTGGCGAGCAGTTCGGCGGGCGGGGTGCCGTCCTGGCCCAGAAAGCCGTGCAGGTGCGCCGAGGGCGCGTTGCGCGGCTCGCCCGCGTCCAGCACCAGCACCCGGCGGCGGGCCCTGGCCAGCATCATCGCCGCGGTCAGCCCCGCCGTGCCGCCGCCGACCACCACTACGTCGAAGTCCATGACAAAGCTCCCCCACAGCGGCGCGCGCCACTGTCAGCTGTGTGTGAACTGCTCCCTCGGCCGGTCGAACGCCAGGCCCGGGTCTCGCCCCAGAACGGGTCGCCGGGGCACGCTATCACCACACCGGATCAAGTTCGAGCAGTTTCAGCGTGCGCAGCCACAGCTCCGGCCCGAACGCCGGATCGTGCGGCTGACGGCCCTTGGGCGGCTGACGGCGCATCAGGTGGAAGTAGGCGCCGTTGACCGACTCCGCCTCCGCGGTGGCCAGGTGCACCAGCGGCGCGGCCCCCTGGTCCGGGCTGACCGCCAGCCGCTTGCCCAGCGGCGAGTTGATCATCACCTTGCCGAACAGCCCGAACACCCCGTCGTTGCGGAAGAACTCGCTGGCGACCAGTCCGGGGTGGAAACAGGAGGCGGTGAGCCCGCTGCTGGCGGCCCGCCGGGCCAGCTCCTGGGTGAAGAGCACGTTGCCGAGCTTGGAGCAGGCGTAGGCGTGGGTGCTGCGGTAGCGGCCGCGCGCGGAGCCGAGGTCGTCGAGGTCCAGCCGCGCCCAGGAGTGCGCCGCGCTGGCGGTGGAGATCACCCGCGCGCCGCCCAGCGCGGGCGCGAGCAGGTGGGTGAGCAGGAACGGGGCGAGGTAGTTGGTCTGGAAGGTCAGCTCGTGGCCGTCCGCGCTGAGGGTGCGCCTGCTGACCTGGCGGCCCGCGTTGTTGGCCAGCACGTCGATCACCGGATAGCGCGCCAGCAGTTCCCCGGCCAGTCGCCGGACCTCCGCCAGCCTGCTGAAGTCGGCCACGAACGGTTGCCCGCCAACCTCTTCCGCCACCGCCGCGGTCTTCTCCGGCGACCGCCCGACCACCGCGACGGTGGCCCCGAGCTTGCTGAGCTGCCGCGCCCCGGCCGCCCCGACCCCGGCGCTGGCTCCGGTGACCACCACGATCCGCCCGTCAAGATCAGCCATGTCGAAACGACCTTCCCCCAAGGAATGTGACCGCTCGATACTGCCAGCACCTGCGCGTTGTTGTGCACTATGATTTCAGTGTTGATCGAAATTGATAGAGTGGGACAAGAAAAGCGAAAATCGCCGGGAGAGGGCTGTCGGGCCGACGTGCTCGGTCGCCGGGAGAGACTGGGGCGTATGAGAATTGCGGAACTGACCGCACGGCAACCGCTGCTGCGCGCCGGAGTCGCGGCGGTGCTGCTGTCGGTGGCCGCCTGCACCGGCCCGCCGCCACGGCCGCCAGCCCCCGCACCTTTGGCGGCGGCCATCGACCAGGTCGGCAAGTCACCGGTGCCGCGCCCGGACAACCTGGAAGACGTCCCCAACGCCACCCCGCAGCGCTCACCCCGCCTGGAAGAGGAGCTGCGCCGAGCCCTGCCACCCGGCCTGCGCGTGGTGCGGACGAACTCCGCGGTCGAGCCCGCCCTGTCCGCCCGCCACTACGAGATCGGCGCCCTGGTCACCGACGGCACCGGCTACGGCACCATCCTGGTCACCTTCGACAGCCCGCCGATCACCTCAGGCGAACCCGGCTGCCTCAAACCCGACCGGCAACACTGCCGCATCCTGCCGCGCCCCAACGGCGACACCGTGTCCATGGCCGACCGCAGCGGGGACGCGGAACGGCGGGCCATCACGGCCGAGCGGTTCCGGCCCGACCAGAAGCTGGCGCTGACGGTGCGCTCGCTGGACGGGGCCGACGAGCGGCCGTCGCGGTTCTGGCGGGGCGGGCCGAGGCTGGGGCGGGTGCCACTGGACGCGGACCAGGTGACGGCACTCAGCGACCACCCGGGGTTCACGCCTGACTGATGCCGGGCTCCGGCGGCGGGATGGGCGGGGTGGGCAGGGGGTGCCCCGGGTCCGGGTCCGGAAGTGGTTGGGGCGTACCGGGTTCCGGCTTTGACGGCACGGGGCCGGGGTTCGGCTGGGGCGGCACGGGGTCCGGCACCGGCATGGGCGGGACCGGCTGCGGTTCGGGCTGCAGCGGCGGCGGTGGCGGAGGCGTCGGCTGGGTCATCTCCTGGGAATACCCCGTGTCGACCGTTCCCACCATTCACGGCCGGTAACATGGGCCGGTCTGGGAAACCGTTGCGATCGGGGTGGTCGTCCGATGGATCCGATCTCGCTCGCCGTCGGTGGGGGACTACTGCTGTTCGGCTACGTCGCCGGGCTGCTGACCCGGCGCAAGCGCCAGCCGAAGCCGCTCACCGCCGACTGCGGCTGCGGCCACTCCATGGCCATGCACGATCCGGAGAACGGCAGCTGCCACGCCGAGGTGCAGCGGAAGGACTCCTACGGCAAGGACGGCACCTATGTCGGCACCACCTATGCGCAGTGCCCGTGCCGGCAGTACGTGGGGCCGCGGCCGATCGAGGAGTTCCTGGCGCCGAGGTACCTGCCGCCTGCCTGATTCCTAGCGGACCGCGCGGAGCAGGCGCGCCACGTTGATGCGGGTCGGGTTGAGGCCCTTTTCGATCTTTTCCAGCATGAGTTCGGCGTTGAGCCTGCCGTAGGCGAGCAGGTCGATGTTGGCCAGGCTGAACTCCGGCCAGGTGTGGATGCTCAGGTGGGACTGGGACAGCACCAGCACCGCGGTCACCGCGCCGTTGGGGAAGACGTGCCCGGTCTCGCCGAGGATGGTCGCGTTGCCGGCGGTGGCCGCCGAGCGCAGCAGTTCCACCAGCGCGGTCTCGTCCACCAGGATCGCCGGATCGCGCACCCACACGTCGACCGCGTAGGAGCACAGCTCGTCGACCTGGACCTCTTCCTGTTCGGCCATGGCGCCCAGGCTAGGGCGGATCGGGCCGGGGCGCAGCGAGAACACTGGCGCGTCAGGGTGACCCGGCCAGGTGGTAGGCCGCGACCACCAACTCTTGGAGGTGCAGCGCTTCCGCGGCCGGGACCACCGCGCCGGGGCCGCCGCCGACCGCGTTGTAGAAGGCGGTCATGGCCGCGAGCTCGGGGCGGTGGGTGGCTTGGCGGACCGTGCCGTCGGCCAGGCGGAGCTCGCCGCGCCGGAAGTCCAGCAGGTGCTTGCCCTCGGTGGTGTGCGCGATGATCGCCATGGTCACGGTGCGCGCGGACCGGTCCACCCGCAGCGCCGCCGGCACTCCGGCGAAGGACAGGGTCAGCTCTGCGCGTTCCTCCACCGGGCCGCCTGCCACCGAGCAGGTGCGCAGCTCCGGCTCGCCGAAGACGGTGCGCAGCACGTCGAGGGCGTGGGTGCCCAGGTCCAGCAACGCGCCGCCGCCGGCCAGCCGGGGATCGCGGTACCACGGGGTGAAGGCGCGCCACAGGCGGTCGCCGGGGGTGCTCATGCCGAACTCGATGCCGGTGACCTCGCTGCCGCGCACCGCCTCGGCGAACGGGGGCAGCAGCTCGTGGAAGCGGTAGGGCAGGTTGACGCCGAAGAGCGGGTCGCCGGTGGCGTGCGCGGCGAACAGCCTGGCCTGCTCGATGTCGGCGGCCAGTGGTTTTTCCGACAGGACCGCGATGCCCGCGCTGAGGGCGGTCAGGGCGGGGGCGACGTGGTCGTTGTTGGGGGTGCAGACCACCAGCACGTCCGGGTTGGTGCGGTCCAGGATCTCGTGCACGGAGCCGGCGACGTGCACGCCGGGCTCGTTGGCGAACAGCTGGGCGGTGCGGGCCGGGTTGCGGTCGCAGGCCCCGACCAGCTCCAGGTCCGGGCGGGCGTCGATGAAGGGCAGGTGGTAGCGCTGGCACACCCGGCCGCAGCCGATGATCGCGACCTTGGTCATGGCGCGGCCTGCGGGGCCGGGGCGAGCTCGGCGGCGAGCTGGTCCAGGCCGATGTCGCCGCGCAGGAAGTCGCCGACCCGCTCCAGTCGTGGCCTGCCATGCCGTTGCGCCACCAGGGCCCAGAACAGCCGCAGGTCCGCGCCGGTGTGGTGGCGGGCCTGCGGCAGGTGGAACGCGGAGGGGTCCAGCAGCCGGAACTCCGCGCCGGCCGCGGCCAGTCGCAGACCGAGCTCGAGGTCCTCGCCGCCCCACAGCGCGCCGAAGCCCTCGTCGAAACCACCGGCGCGCTCGAACAGCGTCCTGGACATGCTGGTTCCGGTGCCGACACAGGCCAGCCAGCGCAGCTCCTGGTAGGCGGGGACGCCGGTGACCGCGCGGGCCACCCCCTCGATGAAGGAGCGGCGCGGGCCGAGCGTGCGGGCCAGGCGGGGGAGGGCGGGCAGGTCGGCGGCGGCGAGGGTGCGGCCGCGGGCGCCGACGAGGGTGCGGCTGAAGCGGAGGGGGTCCGCGGTGAAGAGGAAGGCGGTGAGGTCGGTGACCCGGCTGTGCGCGACGGTGTGGGTGAAGGGCAGCGGCGGCGGCGCGGTGTGCGCGGCCAGGTGTGCGCGCAGCAGGTCCGGGTCGGCCAGGGTGTCGTCGTCCAGGAACAGCAGCAGGTCGCCGAGGGCGAGGGCGGCTCCGGTGTTGCGGGCCGCGGCCACGCCCCGGCCGCCGGAGCGGGCCAGCCGCAGCGGCAGGCCGGTGGACAGCGCGGCCAGCACCGTCTCCACCGCACCGGACCGGGGCGCGTCATCAACCAGCAGCACCTCGAAGGAGTCCCGGTCCAGGGTCTGCGCCAGCAGTGCGGACAGGGTCAGGTGCAGGCGGGTGGTGCGGTCCCTGGTCGGGATCACGACGCTGATCATGGGGCGAACAGGTCCATGTGGCCCTCTCCAGGTTTTTCGGATACCCATAACGGGCGCGAATCTCTGGCAGGCTGCGAATTGACACGTCGATTTGCTGGCGAATCGTCATCCGGCATTCCGGTCAAGATAGCGCAGAACAGTCGGCGTCACTACCTTGTGCTGGTGTCACTGGGTAACTCAAGGGATTGCTAGGCCGACTGAATTAATTCGAGAAGCGCGCCGTAATGGGATGCGGGAAAACGCTAGGATGCGCGAACGGCGGAGAGGGGGCCCCGGATGCACGTGCTGGCCGCGACACTGGAGTGCGACGGCCTGGCCGTGCGGCACACCGACCCGGGGACCGAGGTCCCGGTGCCGGAGGTGCTCCTGGAGTCCTTGCGCCGCAACGCTTTGGGGGAGGCGCGACCGCCGACGGCGGAGGTCTGGCGGCGCGGCGGCCACCCCATCGCGATGCCGGGTAGCCGTCCGGGCCGGGCGGACCTCCTGGGATACCAGGTGGAGCCGCCCGGCCCGGGCTGACGGCGGAGACGTCAGACCACGACCTGCTTCCACTTCTGCCACGCCGCGCCGGGCACCTCGTTGCGCATGTTGATGCCGCCGCCACCGCCGTTGTCCTCGATGCCCATCACCTGCAGCGTGCTCAGGGTGCGCACGAAGGCGTCGTTGTTGACGTCGCCGTTCCACTGCCAGCGCTGGTTGGCGTGGTTGTGGCAGGCGCCGGTGGCCTGCACCGCGCCGTTGACCTGGCCGTGCTTGACGTCCAGGCAGCGCCCGTTGAGCGCGCTGCGGATCTTCTCCCCGTCGATCTTCCACATTTGGTGGGCGTTGTAGCCGCCCGGGTCGCAGCCGGTCATGCGCACGTTGTCAGCCCCGTCCACGGTCAGGCAGGCGCCGTTGTGCAGGCTCCGGATCTGGAAGGCGGGCGCGGGCGCCGCCTGGGCAACCGGCGCCACCACTCCGATGGCGAAGCCGGACAGGCCCAGGGCCAGGACGGCTGCGGTCATTCTGCGTCGCATGGTCGATCCCCTTGTGTCGATGTCATCCGGGTTCGTGGCCCGGCTGGCATCAACAACGTTCGGTGATCTGCCCGATGGGGAGCAGGTGTTGCCCGTATCCCCGCCTACGCTCCTCCGGGATACCCCAGTTGATCAGGAGGAACGGGTTGGCGGAGGCGACGGGTTTCGGTGCCGGGCTACGCAGGCTGCGCACCGAACGGGGACTGTCCCTGACCCAGGTGGCGCAGCTGGTGCACTACAGCAAGGGATATCTGAGCAACATCGAGAACGGCCGCAAACCGGTCAACCCCGGCCTGGCCCGCAGGTTGGACGAGGCCCTCGCCGCCGACGGTGAGCTGACCGGCCTGGTTGGCCTGGACCACCCGCGCTGCCCGTACCAAGGCCTGGCCGCCTTCGAGGCCGAGGACGCCGGCTGGTTCCACGGCCGGGAGCGGGCCACCGCCGCGCTGCTCGGGCGGTTGGCCGAGGCCAGGGCGACCGGGTTGCCGCTGGTGGTGTTCGGGGTTTCCGGCGCGGGCAAGTCCTCGCTGCTGCGGGCCGGGCTGGTGCCCGTGCTGGGCCGGGGCGCGCTGCTGGTGGACGGGCCGCTCCGGGTGCTCACCCCGACCGCCACGCCGATGCGGGTGCTGCCCGAGCCCGGCGGGGTGCTGGTGGTGGACCAGTTCGAGGAGGTCTTCACCCTCTGCGAGGACCCCGACGAGCGCCGCGAGTTCATCACCGCCCTGTGCGCGGCGGCCAAGAAGGGCACCCTGGTGGTGCTGGGGGTGCGCGCGGACTTCTTCGGCGCCTGCCTGGCCCAGCCGCAGCTGCTGGAAGCGGTGCGGCACAACCAGTTCACCGTGGGCGCGATGTGCCGCCAGGAACTCGTCGAGGCCATCACCGGACCGGCCAGGACCGCGGGGCTGGCGGTGGAACCGGGACTGGTCGAGCTGCTGCTGCGCGATCTGGGCCTGGCGGGGGAGGATCCCGGCGCGGCCTACGACCCCGGCGCGCTGCCGCTGCTGTCCTACGCGCTGCTGGGCACCTGGCAGCAGCGCAGCGCCGATGCGTTGACGGTGGCCGGATACCGGCTCACCGGCGGGATCGAGGGCGCGGTGGCGGCCGCGGCCGAACGCGCCTACGACCAGCTCGGCTCCGAGGCCCAGGACGCGGCCAGGCGGGTGCTGCTGCGGCTGGTCCGCATCGACGAGCGGGACGAGCCCGCGCGCCGCCGGGTCCAGCAGGCCGAACTGCTCGGCGGCGCGGCAAAACCGGCTCAGGCCGCGATCGAGACCCTGGTGGAGGCCCGGCTGCTGGTGCTGGACCGGGACACCGTGGAGATCGCGCACGAGGCCCTGCTGCGCGCCTGGCCCCGGCTGGCCGAGTGGATCGCCGCGGACCGGGCCGGGCTGCGCCTGCACCGCCAGCTCACCCAGGCCGCGCACGAGTGGGCCTGCCTCGGTCACGACTCCGGCGCGCTCTACTCCGGCCTCCGCCTCAGCGCGGCCGCGCAGTGGGCCGCCGAGCACGACACCGAGCTGACCGAGGGCGAACGGGACTTCCTGCGCGCCAGCGCGGCCGCCGGGCAGCGCCGGGTGCGCACCCGGCGCAGGCTGACCACCCTGCTGGTGGTGCTGCTGGTGCTGGCCAGCACGGCCACCCTGGTCGCCGCGCGCTCCCGCTACCTAGTGGCCGAGCAGCGCGACCTGGCCCTCGGCCGCAACGCGGTGGCTTCGGCGATCACCTTGCAGGAGCAGGAACCGGCGCTGGCCATGCAGCTGCGGCTGGCCGCCTACCGCCGATCCCCGCACCCGGAGCTGGCCGACGCGGTGCTGGCCGCGTTCACCTCGCCCTACCGCGGCCGGTTCACCGGGCACACCGGCGAGGTGGTCTCGGTCGCCTACGCGCCCTCAGGCCCGGTCGCGGCCACCGCGGGCTGGGACCGCACGGTCCGGCTGTGGGACATCGCCAACCCGAACCGCCCGGTCGAGCTGGCGGTGCTCCCGCTGGCCGCGGCCGCGCGCGAGGTGGCCTTCCACCCCGGCGGCAAGCTGCTGGCCACCGTGGACCACGGCGCGCTGCGGCTGTGGGAGATCGGCGATCCGCGGGTCCCGCTGCCGCTGTCCACCGTCCCGGCCGCGCTGAACTCGGTGGCGTTCAGCCCCGACGGCCGGAGCGCGGCCACCGGCGGCGGGGACGGCCTGACCAGGCTGTGGGACCTCAGCGATCCGCGCGGGCCAAGGGAGACCGGCGCCCTGCCCGGCCACTCCGGCCCGGTCACCTCGGTCACCTTCAGCCGGGACGGCGGCCTGCTGGCCACCGCGGGCGACCACACCGCCCGGCTGTGGGAGCTGGGCGGCACACCCCGGCTGCGCGGCCAGGTCAGCGGGCACACCGCCACCGTGCCGAGCGTGTCGATCAGCCCGGACGGCGCCACCATGGCCACCGCGAGCTGGGACCACACCGTGCGGCTGTGGCGCACCGCGGACCTGCGGCCGCTGGCCACCCTCGGCGAGCACAAGACCATCATGTGGTCGGTGGCCTTCAGCAAGGACGGGCGCAGGCTGGCCACCAACGGCAGCGGCAGCACCCTGCTGTGGGAGGTGACCGATCCGGCCGCGCCGCGCAAGGTCAGCACCCTGCCCGGCGGGACCTACCAGGTGGCCTTCGCCCCGGACGGCAACACCGTGGCCACCCCGCAGTGGATCAAGGACCTGCGCGAGCTGCCGCTCACCGGGCACGAGGACGTGGTCACCACGGCCACTTTCAGCCCCGACGGCAACCTGCTGGCCACCGGCAGCTGGGACCGCACGGTCCGGCTGTGGGACGCCCGCCACCCGCGCCCGCTGGCCCAGCTGACCGGACCGGGCGCCTTCGTCCGCGGCGTCGCCTTCCACCCCCGCGACCACCTGCTCGCCGCGGCCAGCGAGGACGGCTCGGTGTGGCTGTGGGACCTCACGAATCCGGCCGCCCCGCGCGCATTGCCGCCACTGGCGGGCGACACCGGGGAGATCACCGCGGTGAAGTTCAGCCACAACGGCCGGGTGCTGGCCGCGGTCGGCCTCAGCGCGGTGACCCTGTGGGACGTCACCGGGCGCCGGGTCCTGGCCCGGTTCGCCGAGACCCCCTACACCAACCTGGCCACCGCGTTCAGCCCGGACGATGAGGTGCTGACCCTGTGGACCACGAACACCCCGGTCCGCCAGTGGCGCATCACCGACCCGGCCCGCCCGGTCGAGCTGCCCCAGCCCGCGGGCGCCGCCGCGGCCAACGTGGGCGCGCTGAGCCCGGACGGCCGGTTCATGGCCAGCTACCAGCCGGGGGACAACACGGTGCGGCTGCGCGACCAGGGCGGTGAGCTGGCGGCGATCTCCGGCCTGCCGGTGGTGTACTGGCTGGCCTTCGCCCCCGATGGCAGGCGCCTGGTGGCAGGCGCCGAGGACGGTGTGGTGCGGGTGTGGGACCTGAGCGATCCGCACGTGCCGGTGGAGCAGGCCCGGCTGGTCGGCCACCAGGGACCGGTGCCGGGGGTGGCGGTCAGTCCGGACGGCACCAGGGTGGTCACCACCGGCAACGACCGCACGGTGCGGCTGTGGGACACCGACCTGGAGCGGGTGGCGGCCCGGATCTGCGCGGTGGCCCACCCGCGGATCAGCCGCGCGGAGTGGGAAAAGCACTTCCCGGGGATGGAGTTCCGGCCGCCCTGCTAGGACACGGCCTTGGCACCGCTCCTGGCGGAGAGCGGTGCCCGGTGACGACTCAGCCGTGCGGGTTGAACGGGATGCCGGCGGGCTTGGCCTTCTCCAGCTCCCAGCCGAACGCGCTGTCCTTCAGCCCGAACCCAGCACTCCCGAAGTTCGCCTGCACCAGCTTGTCCCTGATCCCGGACGGGTAGTTGTCCCAGCCCACCAGGGTCGGGTACTGCCAGGCGCCCTTGTGGTTCTCCGGCGGCTCGGAGGCGCTGGCGTGCCGGAAGCAGTGCGTGCCGATACCGTCCTTGTGGTAGACGATCTTGGCGTGCGAGCCCTCCCAGGCGACCTGCGCGGAGGGCTTGGTGGTGTACTTGCCGTGCGCGGAGGTCGAGACGTGCTGGGCGGACCCGTTCTGCACCCAGACCACCACGTGCTCGATGTCGTGCCGGTGCCCGCTCTCGATCCCGGCCACCGCCTGGTCCTTCTCGAAGTACAGGTCGTACATGTAGGCGCACCAGCCGTTGTTGCAGCGGTTGCGGGAGTACATGTTGGTGTTGTTCAGGTCCGACAGGTCGCGGCAGTTCCCGTTGAGCGCCCCGGTCGGCTTCAGACCGGCGTTGAGGGTGCCGTCCGGGCCGATGGCCGGGGTCGGGTAACAACCGTCACCGTCGTAGTCGAACGCGGGCTGCCAGCGGGCATCCTCGGCCGGGGCGCTACCCGGCAGTGCCCTGGGCGGCTCGGCGAACGCGACGCCCGGCAACACCACCGCAAGCGCGGCAGCACCAACGATTGCGTTGCGCGCGACCGTGAACCATCGCGGCCTCCGGCGTGGGGGCACAGCGCTGCGCTGCATGGGCAGACCTCCGTGAACCGTGGTGGCGGCGGTTCTGGACGCGACCATGCTCCAGCGGGCACCCACACCCCCGTCAAGGGCCGTGCGTCGGTGGCTGTCCCGCTGGAGCACTGTCCGCGAAAGGTTCCGGAGCCGATCAACGAGCGTTCACCGGCTGGACCGGAGTGGATCACCTACGGCTTGCCGAACCCGCGCGCGATGACGCTGTTGCGTGCGCCTTCGTAGCCGCCGTAGCCGTTGACGTTGTGGTAGGCCACCACGTCGCCGGCGGGCAGCTGGGAGATGATCTCGGCCTTGCCGTCGCCGTTGATCTCGGCGAACTTGGTCCGGGCCGGGTCGGTGAAGCCGCGGGCGATGACGCTGGTGCGTGCGCCTTCGTAGCCGCCGAACCCGTTGACGTTGTGGTAAGCCACGACCTCACCGGCGGGCTGGATCACGATGAGCTCCTCCCGCCGGTCGCCGTTGATCTCGGCGAACTTCGTCCGTGCCGGGTCGTGGAAGCCACGGCCGACTACGCTGTTGCGGGCGCCCTCGTAACCGCCGAACCCGTTGACGTTGTGGTAGGCCACCACCTCGCCGGCGGGCAGGATCGAGATGATCTCCGCCTTGCCGTCCCCGTCGAGGTCGGCGAACCTGGTCCGGCCCGGCTCGGTGAAGCCGCGCGCGACCACGCTGGTCCGGCTGCCCTCGTAGCCGCCGAAGCCGTTGACGTTGTGGTAGGCCACCACGTCACCGCCGGGCTGGAAGGCGATGATCTCGTCCCGGCCGTCGCCGTTGACGTCCGCGAACTTGGTGCGGGCCGGGTCGGTGAAGCCGCGTGCGACGACGCTGTGCCGCGCGCCTTCGTAGCCGCCGTAGCCATTCACGTTGTGGTAGGCCACGACCTCGCCGCCGGGCTGGAAGGCGATGATCTCGTCCTTGCCGTCGCCGTCGATGTCGGCGAACTGGGTCGATCCGTCACCGCCGCAGTTCCGGCTGGTCACCCGCCACACCTTGCCGTTGGCCTGCCCGTACTCCACCCCGTCGAACCAGGGCCGCACCCGCTCGGTGCCCGGCGCGCCCCAGCTGGCCTGCCCGTCGCCGTTGGCGTCGATCGCGGTCTCGAAGTGCAGGTGCGGCACACCGTTGGAGCTCGGGCCGGTGTGCCCGGCCCGCCCGATGTCCTGTCCCTGCCGGACCCGCTGGCCGGCCTGCACCGCGCGGGACTGGAGGTGGATGTAGGTGGTGAACCAGCCACCGCCGTGGTTGATCTGGATCATATTGCCCGCGTTGCTGTGGTACTTCGACTGGTTGACCACGCCGTCCGCCGGGGCGACCAGCGGGCTGCCCTCGGTGGCCGAGCGCGGCACCCGGAAGACGTCCAGCGCGGGCGCGTGCCCGAAGCTGTGCATCTCCACCTGGTGTCCACACGGGAACGGCAGCTGGAACGCGGGCCGGGGACCGGCCGCGCTCGCGGTCGCCGAGCTCGCGAGCACACTCCCGGCGGCCAGTGCGACCGCGATGAGCACGCTGCTGAGTTTGCGGTTCATGACAGTTCCTCCCTCAGGGCTTGATGAAGCCACGGGCGATGACGCTGTGCCGCGCGCCCTCGTAACCCCCGAAGCCGTTGACGTTGTGGTAGGCGAGGACATCCCCGTTGGGCAGCAGGGAGACGAGCTCGTCCCGGCCGTCGCCGTTGATCTCGGCGAACCTGGTCCGCGCCGGGTCGGTGAAGCCGCGGGCGATCACGCTGGTGCGGGCTGCTTCGTAGCCGCCGAACCCGTTGATGTTGTGGTAGGCCAGCACATCCCCGGCCGGTGAGATCGAGATCAGCTCGTTCTTGGCGTCGCCGTTGATCTCGCCGAAGGTGGTGCGGGCGGTGTCCCGGAACCCACGCGCGATGACGCTGTTGCGTGCGCCTTCGTAGCCGCCGTAGCCGTTGATGTTGTGGTAGGCGACCACATCTCCGT
Source organism: Crossiella sp. NPDC003009 (assembly GCF_053591555.1). Taxonomy (NCBI): domain Bacteria; kingdom Bacillati; phylum Actinomycetota; class Actinomycetes; order Pseudonocardiales; family Pseudonocardiaceae; genus Crossiella; species Crossiella sp. NPDC003009. The sequence goes on from NZ_JBSFUA010000001.1 coordinate 195,296, forward strand.
TGTCCGGCAGGGAAACGAGCTCGTCCCGGCCGTCGCCGTCGATGTCGGCGAACCTGGTCCGCGCCGGATCGCCGAACCCGCGGGCGATCACGCTGTGCCGCGCGCCCTCGTAGCCGCCGAACCCATTCACGTTGTGGTAGGCCACCACCGCGCCGCCGGGCTGGAACACCACGATCTCGGCCCGCCGGTCCCCGTTGATCTCGGCGAACTTCGTCCGCGCCGGGTCGGTGAACCCGCGCCCGATGACGCTGAACCTTCCGCCCTCGTAGCCGCCGTAGCCGTTGACGTTGTGGTACGCGACCACATCCCCGTTGGACTGGAAGGCGATGATCTCCTCCTTGCCGTCCCCGTCGACGTCGGCGAACTGGGTCGCCCCGGCCGAACCGCAGTTCCGGCTGGTCACCAGGTGGTATCCCGGGGTGTACACCCGGGGCACCGGCGCACCGGCGAAGACCACCTGCACCGGATCGCCGTTGAGCCGCTGCTCGAAGTGCAGGTGCGGCCCGGTGGAGTGCCCGGTGTTGCCGACCCGGCCGAGCTGCTGGCCCTGTGCCACGAGCTGGCCGACCCGCACCGCGGTGCTGTTGTCCTGCAGGTGCAGGTACCGGGTGCTCCAGCCGCCGCCGTGGTCGAGCACCACGTAGTTGCCCGCCGCGCCTGCCTTGGTGGCCGTGGTGACCCGGCCCGCGGCCGAGGCGAGCGCGGGCTGGCCGTCGGAACCGCCGCCGAGCTTGAGCAGGTCGAGGTTGTCCGGGTCGCTGTGCCCGCTGTGGGTGAAGGTCTTCCACTGCTGCCCGCACGGCACCGGCAGCTGGAAGTCCGGCCGCGCCGACTCAGCGGCCTGTGCCGCCGGGGTCAGGCCGCCCAGCGCGCAGCCGAGCGCCACGGCGACCGTGGTCAGCGCACGCCGAAGAGAACTGTTGTGCATGAGGAACCCCCTGGAGAACCAGGTCCGGAACCGGGCCGTGGGTGCGATGCGTGGCCACGGTAGGCCGGGGGTCCCACCGGCCGAAGCCGGTCAATCAACCGTCATCACAGGTCGTTGACGTCCACCAGCCCGTCCTGGATCGCCCTGGCGACCAGTGCCGCCTTGGTCCGGGCGTCCCGGCCGGCGTTGGCGTACTTGATCCGCACCCGGTCCAGGTAGCTGTTGACCGTGCGCACCGACAGGTACAGCTTGCGCGCCACCATCTCCTTGGACTCGCAGTGGAACCACTCCAGCAGCACGTCCACCTCCCTCGGCGCCAGTCGCGGCCGCCCCGGATCGGTGTCGGTGGCCAGCGCGCCGGAGAGCGTCGGCGGGGTGTAGGGCCGGTTGTCCGCCGCGGCGTGGATCGCGGCCACCAGGTGGTGCTCGCCCTCGGCCTTGGTGACGAAGGTGTGCGCGCCGATGTCCAGGCAGGCCAACGCGGTCTGCCGGTCGGTGCGCATGGTGTAGACGATCACCTGGCGGCCCAGCTCGGCCAGCCGCTGCAACTCCGCGAAGGCCAGTGGCGCGCCCGCTTCCAGCTGGAGGTCGAGCAGCACCACGTCAGCGGTGTCGGTTTCGGTCGGCGGCACCACCTCGATCGGCGGGTCGGCGCTGGCGCACCAGGCGCGCACGCCCGCGATCACCACCGGGTGGTCGTCCACCACGGCGACCTTGATCATGTCTTCGGATCCCATGTCGTCTCAACCCATACGCGATCTGGAGAACGGAGAACGGAGGTGCTGATCCCGTCGGCGGCGCCGGCGGGCAGGTCGGGTTCCGGCGCGTCGGCCAGCACGCTGACCGTCACCGCGCCGTCCCGCCCGGCCACGGTGACCCTGGCCGTGCTGCGCGCGGAGGCCAGCAGCACCACGGCCGCCTCGGTGAGCCGCCTGCGCGCGGCCACCGGCACCGGCGCGCGCTCGCCCTGCTCGGCGAACTGCACCGTGATCCCGTTGCGCTCGGCCAGGTCGATGCAGGCGTGCAGCTCGTGCGCCAGCGGGTCGGCGACCACCGCGCCCTCGGCGAACAGCCGCCGCATCCGGGCCCCTTCGATCGCACAGGCCCGCCGCACCGACGGCTCGGCCGGGTCGGCGGTACCCTCGGCCAGTCGGGCCAGCAGCGGCACCGTGGTGGTGGCCAGTGCGGCGTAGCGGTCCTTGCGGTCGGCGTGCACCCGCTCCCTGATCGTCTCGGCGGTGCGCAGTTCCTCCTCCTCGCGGGAGATGTCCGCGGCCACCACCGCGATCCGGCGCAGGATGGTCGCCGCGCAGCCCACCGCGAGCTGGAACACCGCGGTGATCAGGGTTTGCAGCAGCGCCCCGCCCAGCGTCACCGAGGTCTCGCCGATGACCGCCAGCTGCGCGGTGGTCAGCGCGTACTGGGCGAGCAGCAGCGCGGCCAGCGGACCGATGCCGCGGCTCATGGCCAGCACGGTCAACGGCCAGCCCGCGGTGCCGTTGGACCAGTGCGGCATGCCGAGGTACTGCTCCGGCAGCACGGTCGCGTTCGCCACCGCCGAGGCCGCCAGCGTCACCCCCACCAGCGCCCACCGCCACCACCCCAGCGGCCGGTCCAGCCAGGTGGCCACCGCCACCCACACCGCGACCCCGGCGAAGACCCCCAGCGCCAGGTACTGACCCGCCACCGGCCGGTAGAACTCCTGGTGCGCCAGCACGATCGGCAGCTGCAACCCGAACAGCACGCCCAGGGTGATCACCACCGCGGCCAGGTGCAGCTGCCGGGACAGCTGCGCGGCCGTGCGCACCGCGTCAGACTCCGGCACCGGGCCACTCCAACCGCACCCGCGTGCCCCGCCCGGGACTGCTGGCGACCTCGGCCCGACCGCCGACCCTCGCCATCCGCTCCCGGATCGACCGGGACAGCCCGTACCGGCTCGCGGGCACCTCCGCCGGCCGGAACCCGCGTCCGTCGTCCAGCACCTCCAGCACGATCCGGCCGTCCACTTCGGACACCCGCACCACGGCCGAACCGACCCCGGCGTGCCGCACCACGTTGGTGAGCGCTTCCTTTGCCCCGTAAGCGAAAGCGTTCGCCACGACCGGGGGAGCGGTCAGCGCCTCCCCGGCCTGCCATTTGATCCACAGTGGACTGTCCCCGACCGCGGCGCGGACCGCCGCCACCACCTCGACCGCACGTTCCGCGGCTGGGTCCGCCTGCCCCTGGATCACCCGCACATCCCGGGCGGCCTGCGCCGCCAGCCAGGGTTCCTGCCGCCGCACCACACCCAGTCCCACCAACAGCATCGTCGCCGAGGCCGTGTCGTGGATCGCGGCCAGGTGCTCCCGCTCGTCATCCCGCCGCGCCGCGGCCAGCGCCGCCGCCCGCCGCGCCCGCCCGGCCTGCGCCGAGGCCAGATCCGCCACCCGCGCGCCCCGCCCCACCAACAGGAACAGCGCCCTGGACAACACCGCCTCCGCGATCATCCACAGCCCCAGCGGCACCGCCCCGGCCCACCCGGCGGGCCTGCTCAGCGCCGCGCCCAGCAGGTAGCCGGACACCACCACCGCCGTGGCCAGCATCGCCGGGGCCACCGGCAGGTGCCACTGCCAGGCCACCACCACGATCGAGGCCACCACCAGCGACCAGTTCGTGCCGTCCTGTAGCGCCCCGGCCGCGATGGTCCACACCTGCGCCAGGCAGGCCGCGCTCACCGCCAGCGTGTCCACCGCGAGCAGCCACCACCGCGACCCGCGCCGCAACAGCACCGCGTAACCGACGTTCCAGCCGGTGAACCCGACCAACACCACCACGGCCAGTCCCGGCTCCCGTGGCGTGGCCGCGAGCAGCGCTACCACGGTGGCCACCGCGACCACCACAACCCGCAGCACGGCCGCATACCGCAACCCGAGCCGCGCCAACTCCCGGCCAGCCGGCCCCATCCCCGCCCCCTGCACCCCGCGTCACACGGTATCGCGGAGGCTACCCGGAGTGAGATCCGGGAACTGCTCTAGACCGGTGGCGCGCCCCGCCACCGCCACCCGGTCTGCTGCTGCTTGCCCGGCAACGAGATCCGGTCCGTCGCCCACCGCAACCCCAGCCATGGATCGACCTCGCCCAGCTGTCCGGCGCGGTGCGGGAACATCCGGTCCAGCACCCGGGCACACGCCTCCCGCGGCGGATCCAGCGCCAGCCCCAGCCCACGTGCGATGTCGTGGCCGTGCACCAGCACCTCCACGCAGCCCATCCCGGCGAATCCAGCTGGATCCGCCAGCCCCGTCGGGTGATAGGCGCGCACCCCCGGCTCGGCCGTGCGCACGGTGGAGGCCAGGATCCGCGCGCCGGCCACCGCGAACTCCAGCACCTCCGCTGCCCTGGCGTCCTTGTCCGCGAACGCCTCGAAGCGCACGTACCGGCCGCTGGGCTGGGCGACCAGTTGGGCGGCGTAGGACAGCAGGCAGTCGCCGAGGTGTTCGGCGGTGTGCCAGGCGGTCCAGTCGCCGGTGCCCGGGTGGGCCGACCAGTCGCGGGTGGTGGCCGGGGCCAGGGTGGTGGCCAGGTGGGTGGTCAGGGCGTCCAGGTCGTCCGGGCTGACTGTCACCGGGGCAGCGTAGGGTTCCGGCAGGAAAGTCTTGACTGGGGAGGACCCTGCCATGGCCAGCAAGTTCGCCGAGCTCGCCATCGACTGCGCCGATCCCGTGGCTCTGGCCCGGTTCTGGTGCGCGGTGCTCGGCTACGAGGTGCTGCACCAGGACGAGGAGATCGTCACCATCGGCTCCCCGCTGGTGCCGGAGGGCAAGAACCGGCCCGGCCCGGTGCCGCCGGTGCTGACCTTCGCGCGGGTGCCCGAGGGCAAGACCGCCAAGAACCGGCTGCACATCGACCTCAACCCGACCGACCGGGAGCAGGCCGAGGAGGTCCGCCGCCTGATCGAGCTGGGGGCCCGGCACGCCGATGTCGGCCAGGGTGAGGGCGTCAGCTGGGTCACCCTGGCCGATCCGGAGGACAACGAGTTCTGCGTGCTGGCCACCCGCTGTCCCTGAGCGTCAACCGGCCGGAGCCAGCCGGGCGGTGAGCTCGGCGCGGTCGGCCAGGAACCACACGTGCTTGCCGCGGTTGGTCTCGCGCAGGTAGCTGGTCAGCGCGCTGCTGCGGGCGGCGTGCGCGGACACGTCGCCGAGGAAGACCAGCCGGATGCCGTAGTTGACGAACTTCTGCGCGAAGTCGCCGAGCAGCCTGGTCTCCAGCCGGAAGAACTCCTCGGACAGCCGCGCCACCGGGATCACCACCGTGTTCGCCTGCTGGGACCAGGCCTCGCCGATCAGGTCGGTGGCGTCCCGCTCGGCGCCCAGCCGGTGGCCCTCGGGCGCGCAGTGCAGCACCGGGACGCCGTGGATCTGCTCAACCATGTCGACTCCCTTCGGCGGTGAGGAACTCCAGTTCGGAGTCCTGTGGTGGCACCAGGTGTCCGATGCCGGGCAGCAGGCGGACGGTGGCCTGCGGCACGTGGGTTTCCAGGCGCTGCTTGGTGATCGCGGCATCCCACATGACGTCCTCCGCGCCCACCACGACGTGCACCGGGATGTTGAGGCCGGCCAGCTCGTCGTCGGTGAAGACCGGGAGCTCGCCGCTGCGGTGCCGGTAGTTCGCCGACATCCGCACGGTGTGCTCCACCACCGCGTCCAAGTCCACAGTGGACAGTCCGCGGCCGAGCATGCCGATCACCGTGCGGCGCTTGCCCCAGCGGCCGAACGAGGCCAGCAGCACCGCCTTGAGCAGGTAACCCTTCAGTGGTCTGCTCAGGCCGGGCGGACAGGTCAGCGCGAGCCTGTGCACCCTGGCCGGGCGGCGGATCGCGTAGTCCAGGGCCAGCCAGCTGCCCAGCGAGTAACCCATGATGGCCACTTCGGCCAGACCCAGCTCGTCCAGCACCGCGTCCAGCCACACCGCGTACCGGTCCGTGCCTGGAACCGGCCGGGACGGCGCACTCAGGCCCGGCTCGCCGATGATGTCGACCGCGTGCACCCGGAAGTGCGGGGTCAGCTTGGCGAAACGGGCCATCCACTGCGCCGAGTTGCTGCCCGAGCCGTGCAGCAGCACCAGTGGCGGCGCGGTGCGCGGGCCCGCCGAGACCACGAAGGTCTCGCCCTCGGGGGTCGGCACGTGCCGCTGTTCGGGTGTCCCCGGCCAGGCCGCCAGCTGTGCCCGGTAACTGTCGAGCAGCAGCTGGCGGCCGGATGGGGAGCGGTAGATGTCGTGTTGCGGCATGAGAGCTACCGTAACATGCCGTAAACTTCCTTCAAAGGTCGTTGATAGGGAATGTTAGGGAGTGTGAGCGGCGCCATTGATGACGAAGGTGGAACCGGGTTCGCGGACGATGTGGCCGGTGGCGGAGTTGGTGATGGTGACGTTGGTCAGCGTGGCGCTGCCCCGTGCCCCGCCCATGGCCAGGATCCCGGCCCCGTTGTTGGACTTGTCGATGCGCACGTTGGTGATCGCCACGTTCGGCATCTCCCCGCCACCGGTCTTGAACTGGATGCCGTCGTAGGTGGAGTCCAGCACCTCGGTGTCCCTGATCACCACGCCCGGGATGGGCAGGTTCTGCGGGAACAGGGTGATCGCGCCGAACTTCTGCGCCTCGCCCCAGAACACCCCGCCGCAGCGGTGCAGCGCGTTGTTGGCGATCAGGGTCTGGCCGGAGAACGGCAGCGGGTCGTGGTCGGTGGCCAGCATGATCCCCGGGTAGTTCATGGTGTCGTAGATCAGATTGTTCTCGATCCGGTTGCCGTAGCCGCCGTAGACCGCGATCCCGTTGGCGCGCCAGGGCAACTGGATGGTGTTGTTGACGAAGTGGTTGTCGTGCGCGATGTCTGTCGACTGGTTCTTCACGTACTTGTTGGCCCACACCGCGAGCGCGTCGTCACCGGTGGTGCGGAAGGAGGAGTTGAACACCTTCGAGTTGCGGGTGCCGTTGGTGAAGTTGATCCCGTCGGCGTAGGTGTTGCGGATCCGCATGCCGCTGAACTCCAGCCCGTCGCCCGGCCCCCACAGCTCGGGGATGTTGTCGAAGTCGCGGCCGACCCAGACGCCCACGTTGGCGTGCTCGATCCAGACGTTGCTGATCTTGGTGCCGGTGTCGAAGCGGCCGTTGAGCCCCACCCCGCCCTCGGCGTTGCCGTCCCCGCCGCGGATCCGGCCGGAGCCGAAGATGGCGATGTCGGAGATCTGGGTGTTCTTGTCGATGTCGAAGCCGAAGTTGCCCTCGTGCGGGTGGTTGATGCCGCCGGTGGCCAGGTGCGGCTCGGTCAGCGTGTACAGCTGCGAGTGCCACATGCCCGCGCCGCGGATGGTGACGTTGCTGATCCCGACCTGGTTGTACTGACCCCGGTTGTGCGGGTCGTCGGTGAGGATCTTCTTCTCCTGCCGCCACTGCCCGGCCGGGATCCACACGCAGCCGATCACGCCGTTCTGGTCGTCGGTGACCGCGCGCTGGATGGCGTCGGTGTCGTCGTTGCCGTCATTGGGCACCGCGCCGTAGTTGGTGATCGAGGTGCAACCCGCGGGCTGCTGGGCCGGGGGCGCGACCTGCTCCAGGTCGATCAGGTCGATGATGTAGAACGCGGCGGTGTCCCCGGCGTCGCGCTGCAGGCGGAACCGGGTGCCGGGCGGGTAGGAGCTGGCCAGCAGCGCGTGCGACTCGTCGAACAGCCGCCGGGCGTCGGCCTGCGGGCGGTTGGTCAGCGACTCGGGGCCGTCGCTGTTGCCGTAGAGCCAGCTGTGCCGCGAGGACAGGGTGAGCTTGCGGAGGAAGGTGTCGTTGACGTACAGGCTGATGGTGGCCTCGATGCCGCCGCCGCTGGGCGCGTCCGGGATCGAGTTGCGCACCACGATCGAGTTGGCCTGGTTGGCCGAGGTGAACTCCACGAACTGCCCGGTGCTGGTCAGCCGCACCGACTGCCGCCCCGATGACTCGGTGGCGAAGTTGGTGTGCCCGAAGGTTCGCAGCGGATCGGCGCTGAGCAGCTGGCCCTGGTAGCGGGCGGCCTCGGCCTCGTACTCCACGTAAGGCACCGCCGCGCCGCGGCCGACCACGATCGAGTGGGACAGCGAGTTGTTGTGCTCGTTGGTCTCGGCCAGCACGCCGGTGGCGTCCGCGGTGGCGGTGATGGTGGCCCCGCCGCTGGTGGCGGTCCAGCTGCCGTTGACCGCGACCGTGCTCTCCGCGCCCGCGGCGATCGGGCCGGTGGGGGTGTTCAGCGTGCTGCCGCCGACGGCCAGCCGGGTGACCGTGTTACCTGCGGTGCTGGTGCCGCGGTTGCGCAGCCGCACGGTGAAGCTGACCTGCGCGCCGACCGGCGGGCTTGCCGGGTTCGAGGCGACACCGAGGACCTCCAGGTCGGGGCCGGGGGCCTGGGCCACGGCGAGCTGGTTCGGCGCGGTGTGGCTGTTGTTGGCGTCGTTCTGCTCGACCACGGTGTTGTTCGGGTCGACCAGCGCGGTCACCGGGTAGCTGCCCACCGGCCTGGTCCCGGCGCTGACCGAGACGCTGGCCGAACCGCCCGCGGCCAGCGCGCCCACCGGGGCGCTGCCGACCACCGCGCCGCCCAGGCTGAAGTTCACCGTGGTCGCGCCGGCCGCCGCCGAGCCGGTGTTGCGGACCTGGGCGGTCAGCGTGATCTGGTCGGTCTCCACCGGGCTGGGCGGGTTCCAGCTGACCGAGGCCACGGTCAGGTCCGGGTTGGGCGCGGGGGTGCCGATGATCTGGAGCTCGCCGACCTGGCCGCCGGGCGCGCCGGTGTTGCCGAAGAACTGCAACCGCAGGTCCGCGGCCCGGCCGGTGACCGGGATGGTGACGGTGTTCTGGTTGCCGTGCGGGTCGAAGCGGTAGTCCGCGCGGTCGCGCAAGGAGGTGAAGTCCGCGCCGCCCTGGTCCCGGCCGAGCACCTGGATGCTCTGCGTGCGCGCGGCCCAGATCGGGTCTGGGTTGAGCTTGAGCACCACCGAGTCCAGGTCGGCGTTGGCGCCGAGCTTGACCGTCAGCGTGGCCGGGTAGCCGGCGGACTCCCAGTAGCTGCCGATGTTGCCGTCGTTGGCGTGGCCGGCCAGGTAGTTCTGCGTGGTGGAGGAAGCCTCGATCGCCTTGCCCCTGGCCAGGTCGGCGGGGGCGGCCAGCGCGGTCGCGGCCGGGAGCCCGGCGCTGAGCAGGCCGATGGCGAGCAGGGCGGTGGTCAACCGTCTACTGAGCTGCTTCCAGTGCATGGGGACCTCTGTTCGGTTTTCCGCGCAGGGCGTGACAGGGCTCGTGCTGAAGTTGCAGTTGATCGCTAAGGATTTAAGCGATCACAGTCGACTTTTTGCGGTCAGGGGAGTCAAAGGTTGCAGACCGATGACGGTGGCGTCAACGGTTCGTGCTGAATCGGTGCGGGTGCGCTCAGGCGCTGGGCCGGGCCGTCGCCGTGATGAGGGTTGAGGAGATGTACGCCCGCTCGGGACTGGCCGGGACGAAGACCGTGTCGAGGCCGCTCAGGTGACGGTGTCATGCTGCCAATCGGCGGTGGCCGGTGCGGGTGGTTCAGGCCCCGAGCGCGGTGGGCAGCTGCTCCCTGGACTGGATGCCGAGCTTGCGGTAGGCGCTGGTGAGGTGGACCTCGATGGTGCGGCGGCTGACGAACAGGGTCTGCGCGATGGCCCGGTTGGAGTCGCCGCCCGCGGCCAGCCTGGCCACCCGCAGCTCGCTCGCGGTGAGCGCGTCGACCCCGGTGAGCAGCTCGCGGCGGGGCCGGGCCCCGGTCGCGGCGAGCTCCTGTTTCGCTTGCGCGGCAAGGGGAAGCGCGTGGTGCCGGGCGGCCAGGTCCAGGCCTTCGCGGAGCTGGCGCTGAGCGTCGGTGCGGTGCCCGGCGCGGCGCAGCGCGCTGCCGTACTCGATCAGCGAGTGGCCGAGTTCGAGGGTGCCGGTGGAGCCGCGCAGCACCTGGACGGACTCGGCGAGCCGGTCCAGCCGGGTGCCGCCGCCCTCGATCAGGCCCAGGGCGCGCAGCGCGATGCCGATCGCGCGGGGCGCGCCGAAGCCGCGGGCCAGCGCCAGCTCCTCCTCGGCCAGCGACCTGGCCTCGGCCGGTTCGCCCAGCGCCAGCCAGGCCAGTGCGGCATCGGCCCGCCAGTGCGCGAAGCCCGGGTTCACGCACCCGGCCCTGACCAGGCCGTCGCCGCAGGCCAGCAGGTCGGCCAGGGCGGCGCGCGGGCGTTGCTGGCGGAGCCGGAGCCTGCCGCGGGCCAGGTGCACGAAGTGGCCGATGAGCATCCGGACCTCGTCCTCGGCGTCCAGCTCGTGCTCGGTCAGCACGGCTTGGGCCTCGTCCAGGTGGCCCTGTTCGGCCAGCGCGTCCACCAGCACCGCGGCCGCCAGCGGCAGCTCGCGGTCGCCGTCGACCTCGTGCAGGGCCAGCGCCGCCCGGCCGTCGGCCTCGGCCTCGCGCAGGTGGCCCGCGGTGAGCGCGGTGCGGGAGCGCAGCACGGCGAGGTAGCGGAACTCGGCCAGGTTGCCGCGCGCCTGCGCGTGCTCGATCCCGCGGTCGAGCACCGCGAGGGCTTCGGGCAGGCGGTCGGCCATGACCAGTGCGGTGCTGGCGAAGTTGGCCAGGATCCACTGGTCGCGTTCGGCCAGCGGGCCGTGCGCGGCGCTGGCGGCGAGCTCGCCCACCACCGAGGCCGGGCGGTCGGCGGTGGCACAGGCCCCAAAAGCCAGGCAGGCCAGCACCATCCGCCCGGCCTCGGACTCGGCCGAGACGGTGCCGGCCAGCTGGTCCAGCCGGGCAATCCAGGAGGTGGGCGGCCGCATGCTGACGAAGCTGGCCATGGAAAAGGCCACGGTCAGCCGCAGCGGCAGCTCGCCTTCGGCCAGCGCCTCGGTGGCCAGCTCGAAGGTCTCCAGAGCCGCGTCCGGCCGCCCGGTCTGCACCATCACCGCGCCCAGGTCCAGCGCGAGCTCGCCGCGGGTGACCGGGTCCTCGGTCAGCTCCAGGGCCGCGCGCAACGCCTGCGCGGCCTCGACCGGTCGGTTGGCCATGCCCAGCGCCCGGCCCAGTTCGGCGTGCAGCCGGGGCCGGTCGGCGGCGGGTGGTGGTTCGGCCAGCGCCCGGCGCAGGCAGCTGGCCGCGGCCTCGGGCGCACCCCGGCCCAGCGCGGCCGCCGCGGCCGCGCACAGCGCGGTGACCACGGCGGGGTCGGCGGCCGGGGCGGCGGCCAGCAGGTGCGGCACGAGCTGTTCGGCCGGGGCCGCTTCGGCGGTGAGCAGCTCCACCGCGCGGCGGTGGTCGGCGGCGCGGCGGATGTCGGTGCCGTCGGCGTAGACCGCGGTGCGCACCAAAGGATGCGCGAACTCCACCGGGTAGCCGCCGGTGAGCAGCGACTCCTGGGCGAGCAGGTCGGCCAGTTCGCTCGCCCGCGCCAGTGACACCTCGGCGAAACGGGCCGGGCGGGTGAGGTCGGCGGCGGGTCCGAGCACGGCCAGCGCCCTGGCCAGCCGGACCGCCTCGGGGCCGAGCCGGTTCAACCGGGTGAGCACGGTGCGGGCGATCGGGGCGGCCTGCAACCCGGGAATCCGGTCGGCCTGGGCGGCCACCGGGGGCACCCTGGCCGCGCGCAGGGCGGTGATCGCCTCGGTGAGCAGGAACGGGTTGCCGCCGGTGGCCTCGGCGCAGGCGCGGCAGAACTCGGGGTCGGCGGCGGGGGAGAGGCGGTCCCGGACGAACCGGCTCACCGCCTGCCCGGACAGCGGCCCGAGGGTCAGCAGCACCGGCTCGACCCCGCTGAGCGCCCTGGTCAGCGCCGAGTCCATGGCCACCGGCCTGCCACCGAGCAGGAGCAGCACCGGCAGGTCGCCCACCCGGCGGGCCAGGTGGGAGAGGAACCGCAGCGAGGCCTCATCCGCCCAGTGCACGTCGTCCACCGCGAGCAGCAGCGGCGCGGGCTCGGCCAGGTTGGAGCACAGCCAGTACAGCCCGTGCACCACGTTGCCCACCGGCACCTGGTCCCCGTCGGCGGCGAACACCGGCGCGGCCAGCGCCGCCGCCCCGGAGCGCACCTCGGGCTCGGCCTCCCGCAGCGCGGGGTCGAACAGCTGCCGGACCATGGCGAAGGGCAGGTCCTGCTCCAGCTCGCCGCCGCTGGCGGTGAGCACCCGGAACCCGCGCCCGGCCGCCAGCTCGCCCGCCGCGGCCAGCAGCGCGGTCTTGCCGATCCCCGGCACGCCCTCGACCAGCGCGGTCCTGCCACGACCCGCCGCGGCCGCGGTCAGCAGCTCGCCGATCCGCACCAGCTCGGCGTCCCGCTCGAACAGACCCACCCGCACCCCTGCCCCGGCCAAAGACTTCGGTGCTGACCACAATGCCGAGCCGGTCGCGCAAAGTCATCGTGGGGATTCAGGTTGTTACCAGCCCGGGAGGGGCTATGCGTAAAACCGTGATCGTGGGGATGGCGATCGCACTGGTCACCTTGCTCAGCGGCTGCGAGGAGACCACCGGTGGTTTCAGCCCGGGGACTTCGGTCAGCGAGGCGGCCGCGACCAGCAAGAAGAGCGGTGGCACTACCACCACGGGGGACTGTTCGCGCACCGGGCCGAAGATCCGGTCGGTGCTGCCGGTGCTCTCGGCCAAGTTCCAGATCGCCAAGGCCAACCCGTGCGTGCCACTGGCAGGCCTGGTGAACGAGGTGCTGGAGGTGGTGCCGAGGTCGCAGCGGGCCGCGCTGGCCCAGTTCCAGGACCGGGTGGGCAGGCTGGTCGGCGCGGCCAGCCACGTCAACACCGTGCTGACCTGCGCCTACCAGACCGACCGGGTGGGCATCGTGCTGTACCAGGAGAAGGCCAGCCCGCTCTCCCTCGGCCTGGTGGTGGCCATCCGCGGCAAGCTGGACGCCGCCGCCGAGGTCGCCGCCTGCTTCCTGAAGGTGACCATTCTCGGCGTCAGCGCCGATCCGCCGCCGGGCGCGGCCAAGGCGCCCTGCTTCCACAAGGGCTCGCGCAAGCAGGGCGGCGAGGACTACTCGCTGTTCTGGATCGGCTCCAGCGAGGCCATGTGCACCGCGCTGGCCCGCCTCGGCGGCTAGCACGGACCGGGTATCGCGAACGTATCGAAAATCGGATACGCCACCGCAACAGCCCGCCGTGTGGGGTGGTGGCGCGGACGAGGTGCCGGTCACCACCGGTTGAGGGGAAACGGAAACGGCGTGCTCGACAAGTGGCAGGACTGGATCGGCACGTTCACCGGCGTGGTGGCCAGCACGGTGGTCATGCTGCCGGTGGCCCTGGTGGCGGTGTGGGCGCTGGCCCGCCACCGGTGGCTCATCGGCAGCCCGAGGGCCCAGGCGTGGCGCTGGTCGCTGGCCGAGGTCGGCCTCGTCTACGGCACGGTGCCGTTCGTCTGGATGACCCTGATGCCGGGCAGCCGGGCGGGCCTGGTCCCCGGCCGGCTGAGCCTGGTGCCGCTGCAGGACCTGTTCGCGATGGGCACCGCCCAGATCGTCGGCAACCTGCTGGTGTTCGTGGCACTGGGTTTCTTCGCCCCGCTGCGGTTCGCCGCGCTGGCCTCGCTACCGCGGATTCTGGCGCTGGCGGTGGGCTGCTCGGTGCTGATCGAGGCCGGGCAGTACGTGCTGCGGCTGGACCGGGTGTCCTCTGTGGACGATGTGCTGCTCAACACCGCGGGCGCGGTGCTGGCCGCGCTGGCCTCCCGCCGCTGGTGGCGCGCAACGGCAAGCCCGCCGCCGCAGCGACCTCGGCTGACCCTGGTGCCGGGTCGCTGAACCGTTCCCGGGCCTAGGCTTCCGGGTATGCGCGTGCTGATCGTGGAGGACGAGCTCTACCTGGCCGAGGCCGTCCGGGACGGGCTCCGGCTGGAAGCGATCGCCGCCGACATCGCCGGTGACGGCGACACCGCGCTGGAGCTGCTCAGCGTCAACTCCTACGACCTCGCCGTGCTCGACCGCGACATCCCCGGCCCCTCCGGCGACGAGATCGCCCGGCGCATCGTCGCCGCCGGCAGCGGCATGCCGATCCTGATGCTCACCGCCGCCGACCGGATCGACGACAAGGCCTCCGGGTTCGAGCTGGGCGCCGATGACTACCTGACCAAACCGTTCGAGCTGCGGGAGCTGGTCATTCGGCTGCGGGCGCTGGACCGCAGGCGCGCGCACGCCCGGCCCCCGGTGCGCGAGCTCGCGGGCCTGCGGCTGGACCCGTTCCGCCGGGAGGTCTTCCGCGATGGCCGCCACGTCGCGCTCACCCGCAAGCAGTTCGCCGTGCTCGAAGTCCTGATCGCCGCCGAGGGCGGGGTGGTCAGCGCCGAGGACCTGCTGGAGCAGGCCTGGGACCAGCACGCCGACCCCTTCACCAACGCCGTCCGGATCACCGTCTCCGCGCTGCGCAAACGACTCGGCGAACCCTGGCTCATCGTCACCGTGCCCGGCGTCGGCTACCGGATCGACACCGGGGCCCGCGGCTAGACGGCGGCGTCCTGGTCACGGTCCGGCTGCCCGGTCCGTCCCGGTCGACCGGGGTCCCCGTGGGCTCCGGCGGCGCACCTCCGGGGACGGCGGGGTGGGCAGACCGTGCCGGATGGCGTGGCCCGCGTGCACCCCGTAAGCCAGCTCGGCGAGGAACTTTCCCAAGGAACGCAACAACTTTCGCATGCCTCCACCCTCGCCGCAGGGCCGTCGCCGAACCAGTGGCGGTAACGACAACCTTCGCTAAGATTCCGCCATGGCCAGATCAGTGGCGGTGCTCGCCTACCACGGCATGACCTCCTTCGAGACCGCGATCGTCACCGAGGTCTTCGCCTTGCGCTGGCCGGAACTTGACTTCGGCGAGGACTGGTACGAGGTGCGGATCTGCGCGGAGCGACCCGGTCCGGTGCCGGTGCTCGGCGGCGCAGAGCTGCTGGTGCGCTACGGCCTGGACACCCTCGCCGAGGCCCAGACCGTGGTGGTGCCCAGCGTGGCCGATGTGCACGCCGAGCCCTCGCCGGAGGTGGTGGCCGCGCTGCGGCTGGCCCGCAGCCGGGGCGCGCGGATCGTCTCGATCTGCTCAGGGGCGTTCGCGCTGGCCGCGGCCGGGCTGCTGGACGGGCTGCGCGCCACCACGCACTGGCGGTACACGGAACTGTTGCGGCGCAGGCATCCGGCGATCGAGGTGGACCCGCACCCGCTCTACATCGACAACGACTGGATCCTCACCAGCGCGGGCTGCGCGGCCGGCATCGACCTGTGCATCCACTTGCTGCGCAAGGACTTCGGCGCGGAACTGGCCAACGCGGTGGCGCGGCGGCTGGTCATCCCGCCGCACCGGGACGGCGGGCAGGCCCAGTACATCGAGAGCCCGGTGACCGCCGAACCCGGCGACGACCGGATCACCGGCAGCATGGCCTGGGCGCTGGAGCACCTGACCGAGCCGATCTCGGTGCGCACCCTGGCCGAGCGGGCCCGGATGTCCGAGCGCAGCTACCTGCGGCACTTCGCCAAGGCGGCGGGGGTCAGCCCGATCCGGTGGCTGATCAGCCGCCGGGTGCAGGCCAGCCTGCCGCTGCTGGAGACCACGGACACGCCGATCGAGGAGGTGGCGGTCGCGGTCGGGTTCGACACCGCGGTCACCTTCCGGCACCACTTCACCTCGGCCATGCACACCTCACCCTCGGCCTACCGCCGGACCTTCCGCGCCTAGGGGCTAGCCAAGTTTGGCTAGCCCTGGGTAAGCTCGCCGCCGCAGGTAGCCAAATTTGGTTAGAGGGAGTGTCTGTGTCTTCTGTGACCCCGTACGTGATGGTGCGCAGTGCCAACGAGTTCATCGAGTTCATCGGGGCGGCCTTCGAGGCCGAGGTGGTCAACCGGGTCCCGCTGTCCACCGACCCGGAGCGGGTGATCCACGCCGAGGCCCGGATCGGCGAGAGCACGCTGTTCTTCGCCGACGGCGGCGCGGACGGCCGCCAGTGCCTGCCCACCCCGACGGAACCGGTACACGTCCAGCTGTGGACCACCGTGCCCGACCCGGAAGCGGTGCACGCCAGGGCGGTGGCCGGTGGCGCCAACTCGGCCATGCCGGTGACCGTGCAGGATGACGGCAGCCGGATGGGCGGCTTCGTGGACCCGTTCGGCACGCTGTGGTGGGTGAGCTCCACCCGCCCCTGAGGGAGGACGACCATGTCGGCGGTTCGGCTGCTGGTGCTCGGCGCGGTGCGCAGGCACGGACGCGCGCACGGCTACCAGGTTCGTGCGGACCTGGAGAGCTGGGGCGCGCACGAGTGGTCCACGGCCACCTCGGGCTCGGTCTACCACGCCCTGAAGGCGATGACCGGCCAGGGATTGCTGCTGCTGCACGAGACCACGCCGAGTGCGGCCGGCGGGCCGCCGCGCATGGAGTACGAGCTGACGCAGCAGGGCGAGGAAACCTACTTCGCCCTGCTGCGCAAGGCCCTCACCAACCACGACCCCGGCCTGGACCTGATAGCCGCCGCGGTCGGCCTGATCGAGGACCTGCCCCGCGCGGAGGCGATCTCATTGCTGCGCAAGCGTTCCGCGGCCATGGCGTCCTGGCGGATCAGCGTGCGCGAGGGGCTGCCCGCCGAGGCCGACCTGGACGAGTGGGGGCCGGTGGGCGAGGTGCTCGGGCTGTGGCTGCACACCGCGGACAGCCGCGCGGAGTGGACGGACCGGCTGATCCGCAGGCTGGAGTCGGGCGCGTTCCGGATGGCGGGGGAGTAGCCGCGCCGGGTCAGGCGAGCTGCTGGCGGATCTCCCAGTCCAGCTGGCCGTGCGCGGTGACCTCGGGGACCAGCCGATAGCCGGTGCGGCGCAGGCCGGTCTCCGGGTTCGCCAGCGCGTCCGCGACCGCGGCGAGCATGTCGGCCACGCTGTCCCAGACCGGAGCGTAGGTCACCAAGTCACCCTTGAGCCACTCCATCAGACACCCTCGTCGCGGGCCGGGGCGCAGGTCGACGAACAGGTTGTTGCCGCAGAGGTCGCCGCCCACCGGCACGAAGGCGTGCGAGTACGGCCCGGCGAACGCTCCGGCGACCTCGCATTCGGGATCGGGCTGCACGACCACTCTCGCCTGCTCGCCGACGAACCACTGGCGCATCTCCAGCGATTCCCGGACCGAGAGCGGGCGGTAGGACGCCAGCAGTGAGTTGCTCGCGCCGGCCCGGTCCCGGATGCCGTCGGCCAGCGACCACCAGCGCCGCAGTCCGGCAGGCAGGTCGAGATCACCGTGGCGGGCCAGGGCGGCCAGGTCGGCCGCGGTGGCGGGCGGGTTGATGTCGCGGTGGGTGACTGGGGCGTGCGTGGCCAGCCAGCCGGTGATCCGTTGCCAGGACTCGCCGATGCCGGGGGTCATGCGCCCAGGATGGTGTAGTTCAGCTCCTGCCCCGCGCGCCCCAGCGACAGGTCCAGCCCGGCGTGGTCGAGCGGGTGCAGCACATCCGGCCGGGCAGGCAGTGCGGAGGCCGCGGGCGGATCCCACAGGCACAGCGCCGGATTGCCCGCGTCCACCCCGGAGCGGTACCACAGGCCGTCCAGGTCGGGCATGGCCGCGCGGATGGCGCGGGCCCAGGCCTGGGTGCGGTCGGTGCTGTCCTGCCAGATCGCCTGCGAGGCGCCGACCTTGGTGGGCCACAGCCCGGTCAGGTCCAGCAGCCGCAGCGCCCGTCGGGGCCGGGTCATCACCAGGTGCGGGGCGCGGGTCTGCCGGTCCACCACCGCGGTGGCCTGGAAGACCTCGGCGATGGAGGTGCGGATGGACAGCGAGAAGTAGACCACGCCGTGCTCGTCGTCCCGGGCCGGCAGCCCGTCCTCGGTGGGCGGCTGCGGGTCGAAGAAGGCGTGCGGCAGCGGGCCGACGTGCCGGAAGGAGTTCCACCGCTGCGGGTGCCTGCCACCGGCGAAGAACAACCGGACCAGGCGGGTCGAGGAGGACAGGCTGAGGATGTCGGTCGCTGGATCGACCGCGCTGGTCAGCACCTCCGGCGAGGGAGGCGGCGGTAGTCGGGTCATCAACGAGCAAGTCTACGAGGCGGGAACGGGATCCGTCCCCGCCTCGCGACGGTCACTTGCCGGCGTCGTTGAGCGCCACCAGCGCGGCAGCCAGCTTGAAGTACTTGTTGGTGCCGAGGTCGCGGACCGTCTTGACGCCGAAGGCGGCCGCCAGCTTCTCGCCGTCGCCCTCGCTGACACCGGCCAGCGCGGCGACCGGCGCGTCGAGAACCTCGGCCACGGTCAGGTTCTCGTAAGCCTTGTCGAGCTGCTTGGCCAGGTCCACGGATACAGCCACAGGTGTTCCCCTTCAGGAGTTGCCGGACAATCGCGGTCAGGTTATCCACGGAGCGTGCCACTGTGGTGACTCTGCGGGATGATCTCGGGCTCAGCACAAAGGGGGATTCGCGGGTCTACCTCGGACGACAGGGCTGCTCTGGGTGCGAACCGCTACCTGGACAACAGCTCCCGCAGCGCCGCGATCACCACCGAGGGCGCCTCCTCGGCCATGAAGTGCCCGCAGCTCACCGTCTGGTGCCGCAGGTCCGCCGCCCACGCCCGCCACAGCCCGGCCGCGTCGAACCCCAGCGCGGCACCCCAGTCCTGCTGCAACACCGTCACCGGCATCCGCAACCGGTTCCCGGCCGCCCGGTCTGCCTCGTCGTGCTCGACGTCGATCCCGGCCGAGGCTCGGTAGTCCGCCACAATCGAGGGCACCGCGGCGCGCGCGGCGGCCAGGTAGGCGGCGCGGATGTCGGCCGGGATCGCGTCCGGGTCCCTGGTCCACAGGTCCAGGAAGTAGCCGAAGAACTCGTCCGCGCTGGCCGCGATCATCGCCTCCGGCAGGCCGGGCGGCTGCGCCATCAGGTACAGGTGGAAGCCCACCGCGGCCGAGCGCCCGCGCATGACCTCCCACATGTCCAGGGTGGGCAGCACGTCCAGCGAGGCCAGGTGGGTGACCGCGTCCGGGTGGTCCAGCCCCGCGCGGATGGCCACCAGCGCGCCCCGGTCGTGCCCGGCCAGCGCGAACCGGTCATGGCCCAGTTGCCGGGCCAGCGCGACCACGTCCGCGGCCATGGTCCGCTTGGCGTAGTCGCCGTCGGGCTTGTCGCTGTCCCCGTATCCGCGCAGGTCAGGCACGATGACGGTGTGGTCGGCGGCCAGGTCGGCGGCCACGTGCCGCCACATCAGGTGGGTCTGCGGGAAGCCGTGCAACAGCACGATCGGGCGACCTTCGCCGCCCACGGCCACGTTGAGCGCCACCCCGTCGGCGACGGGCGCCCGCTGGTAGTCGAATCCGGTGATCTTCGGTGTCATGACCGCAGCGTGCCGTCGGCCAATCAGCAACCGGTCAGCACGCGCTGACTAGGCTCAACGGCCGTGATGACCTTCGGCGTGCTCGGCCCGTTGGTGGCCGCGGACGAGCACGGGCCGGTCGCGCTGCGCGGGCCCCGGCACCGGGCGGTGCTGGCCCGGCTGCTGATCGCCCGCCGCCGGGTGGTCCCGGTCCGGGTGCTCGCCGACGACCTGTGGCCGGACCCGCCGGAGGGCGCGGTCGGCGCCATCCAGACCTTCGTCGCCGCCCTGCGCCAGTCCCTGGAACCCGGCCGCCCACCGCGAACCCCGGCCACCCTGCTGGTCACCGAAGCCCCTGGCTACGCCCTGCGCGCCGGCCCCGAGGCCGTCGACGCCTGGCGCTTCGAGGCCGCCCTCGCCAACCCGGACCTGCCCGCCCTGGACGCCGCACTCGCCCTCTGGCGCGGCCCCGCCTACTCCGAGTTCGCCGAGGAACCCTGGGCCCGCGCCGAGATCGCCCGCCTGGACGAGCTCCGCCTGCTGGCCGTGGAACGCCGCGCCGAGGCCGCCCTCGCCCAGGGCCAGGCCGCCGCGGTCGCCGCCGAGCTGCGCGCCCACGTCACCGCGAACCC
Source organism: Crossiella sp. NPDC003009 (assembly GCF_053591555.1). NCBI lineage: Bacteria > Bacillati > Actinomycetota > Actinomycetes > Pseudonocardiales > Pseudonocardiaceae > Crossiella > Crossiella sp. NPDC003009. The sequence goes on from NZ_JBSFUA010000001.1 coordinate 215,168, forward strand.
GTGGCGCGAACACGCCTGGCAGCTGCTCGCCCTGGCGCTCTACCGCGCGGGCCGCCAGCGCGAAGCTCTGGACGCCCTGCGCACCGCGAAGCACGCGCTGGCCACCGAGCTGGGCGTGGACGCGGGCACAGAGCTACGCCGGCTGGAGTCGGACATCCTCGCCCAGGCGGCGCATCTAGACGCCCCCGCCGCCCCACTCCGCTTCCCCCCGCCCGGTTCACTCCCGCCGCCCGCCACGCCCGCCACGCCCGCCACGCCCGCCACGCCCGCCACATCCGCCTTGCCCGCTGCGCCCGCCGCGTCCGAGTGCCCAGCCCCGCCACCCCTCTTCGGCCGCGCCCCCGAGCTCGCCAAGCTCGCCGCCACCCCGCCCCGCCTGCACCTCGCCCTCATCTCCGGCGAAGCGGGCTCCGGCAAGACCGCCCTCGGCGAAGCCCTCACCGCCACCCTCGCCGCCCGGGGCTGGACCACCGCCTGGGGCCGCAACCCCGAACACCCCGACACCCCGGCCACCTGGCCCTGGACCCAGATCCTGGACACCCTGGCCACCCACACCCCGATCCCGCCCAGCACACCGCCCGCCGACCCCGCCGCCGCCCGCTTCCACCTGCACCGCACCGTACTGTCCTATGTGGACACCGTGGCCCGGCCTGCCCCGCTGCTGCTCGTGCTCGACGACCTGCACCGCGCCACCGAGGAAACCCTCGCCCTGCTCGGCACCCTGGTCACCGAAGCCCCGCCCCGGCCGGTCCTGATCGTGGCCACCCTGCGCTCCACCGAGATCTCCGCCGCGCTGACCGACCTGCTCGCGAGTGTCGCGGCCGCCGAACCTACCCGCGTCTACCTCACCGGCCTGCCCGAACCCGCGACCGCGCAGCTGCTCCGCGCCACCACCCAGCGCGCGGTCCCGGACCGGATCGTGCGCGCCATCCACGAACGCAGCGGCGGCAACCCGTTCTTCGCCCGCGAACTGGCCCGCCTGTACGACGCCGACGGCGACACCGCGCTGACCGCCGTGCCCACCGGTGTCCGGGACGTGCTCCGCCACCGCCTCACCGCCCTGTCCGAGGACGCCCGCACCGTGCTGCGCCAGGCCGCCGTGATCGGCAGGGAAGCCGACCTGGACCTGCTGATCACCTTGGCCGGCAACGAGAACCTCGTGCTGGACACGGTCGACTCCGCGCTGCTGCTGGGTTTCCTGGCCGACTCCGGCCCGGACCGCATCCGGTTCGCGCACGCCCTGGTCCGCGACACCCTCTACGAGGAGGTGTCCGCCGCCCGCCGCGCCCGCTGGCACGCCACCATCGCCGAGTCCCTGGAAACCCTGCGCCCCAAGGACATCGACGCCTTGGCCCACCACCACCTGCGGGCAGGCAACCGCGCCCCGGCCGACCGGGTGGCCCACTACACCGCCGCCGCGGCCCAGCGCGCCGAAGACCGCTTCGCCCCGCACGAGGCCGCGCGGCTCTGGCAGGCCGCCCTGGCCGCCCACGACGGCGATCCGCGCACCCGGCTGGAACTGCTCATGGGCCTGGTCCGCGCCCAGGCGGTCACCGGCAACCTGGAAACCGCCCGCCACCACCGCGCCGCCGCCCTCGCCCAGGCCGAAGCCCTCGGCGACCCGGAGCTGACCGCCAGGGTGATCGGCGCGTTCGACGTCCCGGGCATCTGGACAACCAACGACGATCCCACCATCGCCGGAGAGGTGGTCGCGACCACCGAACGCACCCTCGCCGCCCTGCCGCCACACCAGATCGCCCACCGCGCCCGCCTGCTCACCACCCTGGCCATGGAGCTCCGCGGCACCCGCTCCGCCCGCGCCACCGCCGCGGCAACGGAAGCCGAAGCGCTGGCAAGGGAAACCGGCGACCCGGCCCTGCTCGCCTTCGCGCTCAACGGCCGCTTCCTGCACACCTTCGACCGCGCCGGCCTGGCCCCGCAACGCGCCGCCCTGGGCCGTGAGCTGCTCGACCTGTCCACCGCGCACCACCTGGTCACCTTCCAGGTGCTGGCCCACCTGATCCTGCTCCAGGCCCACTCCGCCCTGGCCGAGTTCAGCACCGCCGACCGGCACGCCACCGCCGCCGACCAGCTCGCCGACCGGCACCACCTGCCGCTGGTCGGCGTGTTCACCGAGTGGTACGCCGCCCTGCGCCTGGCCGCCACCGGCCACCGCACCGAAGCCGGGGCCGCCTACCGGGCCGCCGCCACCCGCCTGCCAGGCACCGGCATGACCGGCCTCGAACCGGGCCTGCTGCCACTGGCCTTGCTGTCGCTGGACTTCCCACTGTCCACAGTGGACCTCAGTCTGGACTGGGGACCCTACCTGGACTGGGTCCGCCCACTCGCCCTGATCGCCGGCGGCGACCGCGCCGAGGCTCGCGCCGCGCTGCACGCCCTCCCGGACACCCCGGCCGACCTGCTCACCGAAGCCCGCCTCTGCCTGCTCGCCCACGCCGCCATCGCACTCGAGGACCGGGATGCGATGGCCCGCGCCCACGAGGAGCTGCGGCCCGCCGCCGCCGAACTGGCGGGAGCGGGCAGCGGGCTGCTCACCTTCGGCCCGGTGGCCGGTCACCTCGCGAAGCTGGCCACCGCACTGGGTCGCTAGATCGGCGCGACTGGCGGGCAAGATCAATGCGCGTACCGCCCGGTCAGCTCCGCGCCGATCCTGGCCAGTTCGGCCCGCACCTCCGCCGGCTCCAGCACCTCCACCAGCCCGCCCCACCCGGCCAGGTTGCGGGCCAGGTCCAGCGGTGTCGGCGCGGCCAGCCGGACCTCGGCCCGGTCGCCGGTCTCCGCGCCGACCTCGCAGTGCCGCCCGAACTGGTTGCGCAGCACCGCGAGGAACCGCGACTCGATGAGCACGGTGGCCCAGGTCCGCGAGCGTTTCAGCTCCACCTCGCCGACCACCTCGTGCCAGGCCGCGGCCAGCGTGAAGTCGTCGGGGCGTTCGGCGGGCTCCTCGGTCAGCTCCGCGGCCACGATCCGGTCCACCCGGAACGTTCGGCGGCCCTTCTCGGTTCCGGCGAGCAGGTACCAGACCTCGTCCTTGTCGACCAGGCCCCACGGGTCGACCAGGCGCTCGGAGCGCTCCCGCGCGCCGCTGGTGTAGGTCAGCCGGACCTTGCGGCGGCCGACCACCGCGGACTGGAGCCGGTCGACCAGGTCGGGGCGGCGGCGGTCGCGTTCGCCCCAGCGGGTCGGGTCGATCATGGTGGCGCTGGCCGCGGCCTCGGCGTCGGCGCGGAAGGTCTGGGGGAGGGCCCGCACCAGTTTGCGCAACGCGGCTTTGGCTTCGCCGGAGACCGCGGCGGCCGGTCCGACCAGCAGGAACAGTGCCTGCGCCTCGGTGGCGGACAGGCCGCTGAGGTCGGTGCGGGCCCCGCCGACCAGCGACCAGCCGCCGCCCCGGCCGGGCTGCGGGTACACCGGGATACCGGCCGTGGACAGTGCCTCCAGGTCCCGGCGGGCGGTGGCCACCGAGACCTCCAGCTCCTCGGCCAGCTCGGCGGCGGTCACCCGGCCGCGGGACTGCATCAGCAACAGGGTGGCGACAAGCCGGTCAGCGCGCATGAGTTCCAGCTTCCCCAGAAAAGTGCTCAGTTGATGAGCACTTTAGGGCGCAGCATTGGTCTCATGTTGCGAGGACTCACCACCGTCAGCCACTTCTCCGACGACGTCCCGGCCGCCGTGGCCTGGTACGCCGAACTGCTCGGCATCGAGCCGTACTTCCAGCGCGAGTTCGACGGCAGGCTCGCCTACGTCGAGTTCCGCCTCGGCGACTACCAGCACGAGCTCGGCATCCTGGACCGCCGCTTCGCCCCGCCCGGCGCGGGCAACTCCGGCGGCACCATGACCTACTGGGCCGTGGACGACGTCGAGGCCGCCTACCAGCGGTTGCTCGACCTGGGCGGCACCGCGCAGCAGCCGCCCACCGAGCACGGGCCCGGCTTCGTCACCGCCTCGGTGATCGACCCGTTCGGCAACTCGCTGGGCGTGATGTTCAACCAGCACTACCTCGACGTGCTCACCCGTCGGCCCGCTTGAAAGTTCGGCCAGCCGAACTTTAGTCTTCCAGTGACCGAACTCGGCACCGGGAGGCGCGGACCCAGATGCGCAAGACACCTTCGCGGTTAACCCGCACCTGGCTGGCCGCGGCCTGCGCACTCGCGCTGGCCGCGACCGGCTGCAGCTCGCGCGCCGCCGACGGCTCCGGGGACGGCAGGCCCGTGGTGCTGACCACCTTCACCGTGCTGGCCGACATCGCGGGCAACATCGCCGGCGACAAGCTGCGGGTGGAGTCGATCACCAAGGCGGGCGCGGAGATCCACGGCTACGAGCCCACCCCCGCCGACATCCGCAAGGCCTCCCAGGCCAAGCTGATCCTGGACAACGGGCTCAACCTGGAGGCCTGGTTCGCCAAGTTCGTCGCCGAGCTGGACGTGCCGCACGCGGTGGTCAGCGAGGGCGTCCAGCCGGTGGACATCGCCGAGGACGCCTACCGCGGCAAGCCCAACCCGCACGCCTGGATGTCCCCGCTGAACGTGCGCACCTACGCCGACAACATGGCCAAGGCCTTCGGCAAGCTGGCCCCCGCGCACGCCGCCGAGTTCACCGCCAACGCCGAGCGCTACAAGCAGCAGCTCACCTCGGTCCAGGAGCGGCTCACCGGCGCGCTGGGCGCGCTGCCGAAGGAGCAGCGGGCGCTGGTCACCTGCGAGGGCGCGTTCTCCTACCTGGCCAGGGACGCCGGGCTCACCGAGCGCTACCTGTGGGCGGTCAACGCCGAACAACAGGCCACCCCGCAGCAGATCGCGGGCGCGATCGAGTTCGTCCGGCAGAACAAGGTGCCCGCGGTGTTCTGCGAGTCCACCGTCTCGGACGCGCCGATGCAGCAGGTCGTCTCGGCCACCGGGGCCCGCTTCGGCGGGGTGCTCTACGTGGACTCGCTGTCCGAGGCCGGCGGCCCGGTGCCGACCTACCTGGACCTGATCCGGCACGACGTGGACACCATCGTCAGCGGCCTGACCAAGGCGGCGGCATGAGCCCGTCGGTCCGGGTCACCGACGTCACCGTGCACTACGGCGAGGTGCTGGCCCTGGACGGAGTCAGCCTGACCCTGGAGCGGGGGCGGGTGCACGCGCTGATCGGGGTCAACGGCTCCGGCAAGTCCACCCTGTTCAAGACCATCATGGGCGTGCTGCGGCCGGACTCCGGCACGGTGGAGGTCGATGGCGGCAGCCCGGCCAGGGCGCGCAGGTCCGGCGCGATCGGGTACGTGCCGCAGAGCGAGACGGTGGACTGGGCGTTCCCGCTCTCGGTCCGCGATGTGGTGCTCACCGGCCGCTACGGCCACCTCGGCTGCACCCGCCGCCCGCGCCGCGCCGACCACGAGGCGGTGGACGCCGCGCTGGCCAGGGTCGAGCTGACCGACCTGGCCGACCGGCAGATCGGCCAGCTCTCCGGCGGCCAGCGCAAACGCGCCTTCCTGGCCCGCGGCATCGCCCAGCACGCCCGGATCCTGCTGCTGGACGAGCCCTTCGCCGGGGTGGACAAGCCCTCGGAGGCCACCATCACCCGGCAGCTGCGCGCGCTGGCCGCCGACGGGGTGACCATCCTGATCTCCACCCATGACCTGGCCGCGGTGCCCGGCCTGGCCGACGAGGCGCTGCTGCTGATGCGCCGGATCCTGGCCCACGGCGACCCGGCCGAGGTGCTCGCCCCGGACAAGCTGGCCCTGGCCTTCGGTCTCGACGTCTCGCAGGAGGCGGTGTGAACCTGATCGACCTGCTGGCCGAGCCGCTCAGCTACGGCTTCATGGTCCGCGCCCTGATCGCCACCGTGGTCGCCGCGGTGGTGTGTGCGGTGCTGTCCTGCTGGCTGGTGCTCATCGGCTGGTCGCTGATGGGCGACGCGGTCTCGCACGCGGTGCTGCCGGGCGTGGTGCTGGCCTACGTGGTGGGCGCGCCGTTCGCGTTGGGGGCCTTGGTGTTCGGGTTCCTGGCGGTGGCGCTGATCGGGGTGGTGCGGGACACCAGCCGGATCAAGGAGGACGCGGCCATCGGCATCGTGTTCACCACGCTGTTCGCCCTCGGCCTGGTGCTGATCTCGGTGACGCCGAGCCAGACCGACCTCAACCACATCGTCTTCGGCAACCTGCTCGGCGTGGCCACCAGCGACGTCATTCAAATCGGGGTGCTCGGCGCGGTGGCGCTGACCGTGCTGGTGCTCAAGCGCCGCGACTTCACCCTCTACGCCTTCGACCCCACGCACGCGCACGCCATCGGCCTCAACCCCAAGGTGCTCGGCGCGGCGCTGCTCGGGCTGCTCGCGCTGACCTCGGTGGTGGCGCTGCAGGTGGTCGGGGTGATCCTGGTGGTGGCGATGCTGATCATCCCTGGCGCGACCGCCTACCTGCTGACCAACCGGTTCCAGCGGATGCTGGTGATCGCCCCGGTGCTCTCCGCGCTGGCCGCGGTCACCGGCCTGTACCTGAGCTACTACCTGGACACCGCGTCCGGCGGCATGATCGTCCTGGTGCAGGGCTCGGTGTTCGCGCTGGCCTACCTCTTCGGCCCGGAACACGGGATCTTGGGGCGTCGGCTGGCCGCGCGTCGGCGTGCGGCGGCCCGGGTATGACCATGCGCGGATACCCTGCCCGCATGTCGGTGTCCGAGCTGTCGGAGAGCACCCAGAACTACCTGAAGGTGATCTGGGCGCTGCAGGAGTGGTCCACGGAGCCGGTCACCACCTCGGTGATCGCCCAGCGGCTCGGCCTGCGGCTGTCCTCGGTCTCGGAGTCGGTGCGCAGGCTCACCGAACAGGGCCTGCTGGAGCACCCGCGCTACGGCAGCGTCGGCCTGACCGAGACCGGCCGCGCGCACGCGCTGGCCATGGTCCGCCGGCACCGGCTGATCGAGACCTTCCTGGTCAGCGCGCTGAACTACCGCTGGGACGAGGTGCACGAGGAGGCCGAGCAGCTCGAACACGTGGTCTCGGACCTGTTGGTCAGCCGGATCGACGAGTTCCTCGGCAAACCCACCCGCGACCCGCACGGCGACCCCATCCCGGCCGCCGATGGCACCATCCACCGCCCGGACGCCCGCCAGCTGACCGGCGTGCCGCCCGGCGCGCGGGTGCGGGTGGAGCGGATCTCCGACGCCGACGGCGCGCGGTTGCAGTACTTCGCCGACAACGGCCTGGTCATCGACACCGAGCTGACCGTGCTGGCGTCGGCGGCCGGTTCGGACACCCTGACCGTGCGGGTCGACGGCCGCACCGACCAGCTGAGCCTGGGTCCCGCGGCCACCGACGCGGTGTGGGTGTCGTTGCGCTGACCCGCCTCAGTGCATGGTGACCAGCGGTTTGGTCTGATCGATGACGTAGGTGGAGAGCATCTGGGTGCGGACCGAGCCGACGTTGCGCGCGTTGTGCACGACGCCGTCCGGGATGAGGAACGGGTCGCCGGTGTGCAGCCGCAGCGGTTCGCGGTCCTCGAACTCGATCACCACATCGCCCTGCACGATGTAGCCGACCTCGGGTCCGGGATGGCTGTGGCGGCCGGACTCCTTGCCCTCCGGGATCTCCACCCGGGTCTGCACGATCTCGAAGCCCTTGGCCGGGGCGGTGGAGCGCTGGAGCTCGACCCTGGTGACGCCGTCGGTGGGGCCGGGACCGATCGTGCTGGCAGGCGCGGTGCCGCAGCCGCCGAGGACGGCCAGCCCAAGCGCGGCGAGTGCGAGGATTCGAGTGATCATGGCGTTGAGTGTTCGCCGCGGCTGCGGACGAACTGTGCACGTATTGCGGACGACCGGAGGCGTCAACAATTCGCGCACAGCACGTAGACAGCGCCCTGCCAGGGTCGAGGTGTGCTGAACAGGCGAACTTTCACCAAGATCCTCACGGCCGGGGCCGCCACCGCCTCCCTGTCCGCCGTCCCGGCCCCCGCTTCGCCCGCCCCGGAACCGGCTCGCGCCGACTGGCGCGCTCTCGGCCCGATCCGGCACGTGCGCACCGATTTGCTGGAGATCGCCTACCACGAGGCGGGCCCGGCGGGCGGACCCGTGGTGCTGCTCGGCTACGGCTGGCCGTACTCCCCGCTGGCCTACGCCGAGGTGGTGCCCGCGCTGGTCCGCCGCGGCTATCGGGTGCTCATCCCGTACCTGCGCGGCCAGGGCGGCACCCGCTTCCTGTCCGCGAGCACCCTGCGCTCCGGCCAGCAGGCGGCGCTGGGTGCGGACTGGATCGCCTTCATGGACGCGCTCAAGATCCCCAAGGCCATCTTCGGCGGCTACGACTGGGGCGGCCGGGGCCTGTGCGTGGCCGCCGCGCTGTGGCCGGCACGCTGCCTGGGCCTGGTCTCGGTGAACAACTACCTGGTGCAGAACCTGGCCCTGGCCAAACAGCCGCTGATGCCCTCGATCGAGTCCGCGCAGTGGTACTTCTACTACTTCCTCACCGAACGCGGCCGCGCCGGGCTGACCACCAACACCAAGGAACTGACCAGGGTGGTCTGGACCCGCAACTCGCCGACCTGGCGGTTCACCGAACACGACCTGGACCAGGCGGTCACCCTGTTCACCAACCCCGACTATGTGGACATCGTGTTGCACGTCTACCGCCACCGCCTGCTCACCGAACCCGGCGACCCGCGCTACGACGGCCTGGAGGCCAGGCTGCTCAAACAGCCGCGGATCACCGTGCCCACGGTCACCCTGGACGGCCTGGACGACGGCAACTACCCAGCCACCGACGGCAGCTCCACGGCGCAGTTCTTCGCCGGGCCGCGGGTGCACCACCAGGTCGCCGGAGCCGGGCACAACCTGCCGCAGGAGCAGCCGAAGGCCTTCACCCGCGCGGTGCTGGAGGTCACCCGCCTGCGCTGAGCCGGGCTGCGGGATGACCCCGGCACACCACCCTAGGCCGCCCCTGACCCGCCGGGGTCTCCCAGGCCGATCTCGACGAGGTCTTCGCGCTTGCCGGACCGGGAGGACTTCCTGGGCATCCCGCAGGAGATCATCGCGGCCCGGGACCGCCGCCCGCTTCCGCCACCGCCTTGAGGTGCTGGTTGCGGGTGCTGATCAGCCGTCGCAGGTAGCGGTCCAGCGCCACCCACTCGGCAACTCGTCCCAGCGGCCCAAGCGGCGCGGCGAACTCGACCACGTCCCGCATCAGCGTGCCACCCCGCCCGTCCGGCTCGAAGTGGTGCGCGTGCCACCAGCGCCGGAACGGCCCGCGCACCTGCTCGTCCACGAAGTAGCCAGGCTCGTCCAGCGCGCTCACCCGCGAGGTCATCCGCCACGGCAACCCGAAGTGCCTGGCCTGCCAGGTCACCGTGTCGCCGAGCCCCAGCTTGCCCGAGGTCACCCCGCCCACCGCCCGCTCGGCGGACCCGGCCATCGACCCGGTGTGCACCTCCACCGCCAGCGAGAGCTCGAAGACCCGTTGTGGCGGGGCGGCGATGCTGGTGCTGACCTCGAACCGCGGCATACCGCGACCCTACGTCCGGCTGCGCCGACCGCGACCCTACGTCCGGCCGCGCCCAGCGGGACCCCCTAGGTTCGGCCGCGCCGGGTCGGCCGGTGCAGCAGCCCGAACCGCGCCCACTGCGCCTCGGCCGCTTCCACCGCCGCCTTGGTGCGCCCGGGATCCAGCATGGCCAGCTCGGCGACCACGGCCTGCACCAGCGCCATCGCCGCAGTGAGCGAGGGGAAGAACGAAATGCCCTCGGTCGGCACCAACAGGATCCGCTCGGCCGCCGTGGCCAGCGCCGGACTGGCCGCATCGGTGATCACGAACACCCGCGCGCCCTTGGCGGCGGCTTCCTCGGCGGCGACCACCGCGCTCTCGTTCAACCGCCAGAAGCTGACCACCACCAACACGTCCTGCCCGGTCAGCTGGGCGATCGTGTTGGCCGGTCCGCCACCGCCGTAGCCCGCGGCGAGCTGCGTGTCGTACCCGGCGAGCTGAGCGTTGTGCGCCAACGCGATCCCGACCGAGGTGTAGCTGCCGGCCGCCACCACCACTGTCCGCCGCGCCTGCCCGATCGCCGCGGCCAGCTCCCGCGCCGCCGCGATGTCCACGCTCCTGGTGAGCAGCGCGACGTTGTCCAGGTCCCGCCGCAGCGAGGCCGAGGCCGGGCTGCCCGTCACCACGGCGTCGGCGTGCTCGGCCGCGACCTCGGGCGCGCTGAGCGCGGAGAGGTATCGAGCCCGCAACTCCTGCTGCAACGTGGGCCAGCCGCTGAACCCGAGCGCCTGTGCCGTCCTGATCACGGTGGCCACATTGGCCCCGGCCAGCTCCGCCAGCTCGGCCGCTGAACTGTAGGAGGCCCGCCGCGGCTGCGCGAGCAAGGTCTCCAGCACCGCCGCCGCCTTGGCCTGCAACCCCCGCTCCGGCACCCGCCCCCGCAGCCATCCCTCGAAGTCATCAGCCTCGCTCGACCCGGCGCTCACCGCCACCTCCCATCCGCGGATGCAGCATCCATTGCATCTCACCCAGACGCAACATACGCTGCCTGAACCGTTGCCCTCGGGAGGCCCGATGACACTCCTGGCACGCCTGGACCGCCTACCACTGAGTCGCCCGCACTACGCCCTGCTGGTCATCGGCGGCCTCGGCTACACCTTCGACGCCATGGACGCCGCGATCGTCGCGTTCCTGCTGCCCAGCGCCCGCCAGGAATGGGGCCTGAGCAACGAGCTCCTCGGCCTGATCGGCTCCGCCACCCCCTTCGGCTACCTCTTTGGCGCCACCATCGCAGGCCTGCTCGGCGACCGAATCGGCCGCCGCAAGGTCATGATGTACGCCCTGGCCTTCTACGCCGTCTTCTCGGTAGCCGCCGCCCTGGCTCCGAACTACGAAACCTTCCTCGCCGCCCGAGTCCTCGCCGGCGTGGGCACCGGCGCCGAAAGCGCGATCATCGCCCCCTTCCTCGCCGAGTTCGTGCCAGCCGCCCGCCGAGGCTGGTTCATCGGCGCCCTGGCGGGTTTCTTCTCGTTCGGGTTCGTGGCCGCGGCCGTGCTCGGCAGACTCGTGGTGCCGACCTTCCCGGACGGCTGGCGAATCGCCCAGCTGATCACCGCACTGCCGATCCTGATGTTGCTGTGGTGGCGCCGCTCGCTACCGGAGTCCCCACGCTTCCTGCTGGCCACCGGCCGCGTGCGGGAGGCGGAGGAGGTGGTCGCCGACTTCGAACGCCGCACCGAAGCCGCAACCGGCAAACCCCTGCCCCCGGTAGTCATCCCGCCCCATCCCAGCCCCGCCCCAGATTCATCGCCGCCGGCCTCCGGCAACAGTTCTCCCATCGCCCCGGCGCGCGGGGTTGGGCTGGTCTCGGCGCTGAAGATCCTGTGGGGCAAGGAGTTGCGCAGGCGGACCGCGATCACCTGGCTGATCTGGTTCGTGATCACCTTCTCCTACTACGGGTTCTTCTCCTGGATTCCCACCCTGCTGGTGGAACGCGGCATCACCATCACCCAGAGCTTCGAGTTCACCATCATCATCTACCTCGCCCAGGTGCCCGGGTACTACTCCGCGGCCTGGCTCGGGGAGAGGCTCGACCGCAAGAACACCATCGCGCTGTACCTGGCCGGTTCCGCGGCCAGCGCCTACTGGCTGTCCCAGCTCAGCGATCCGGTGGCGATCACGGTTGCCGGGGCCGTGCTGTCCTTCTTCCTCAACGGAACCTACGCGGGCGTCTACTCCTACACACCCGAGGTGTTCCCGACCTGGATCAGGGCCACCGGCATGGGGATCTCCAGCGCGGTGGGCCGGATCGGCAGCATCCTGGCACCGTTGATCATCGGCACGTTCGCGGGCACCCTGGGCTTCGCCGGGGTCTTCGGCCTGACCACCGCGGTGCTGGTGGTCGGCGTGCTGTGCACCGTCGTGTTCGGACTCGCCACCGCGGGCCGATCACTGGAAGAACTCGCCGAACCGAGTGGGAGGTCCGACCGATGACCGATCTGCTGCTGCGGGACGGACTGGTGCTGGACGTGCGCACCGGCGAGTACCGCGAGGCCAGCATCCGCTGTGCCGACGGCCGGATTGCCGAGATCGCACCCCGGCTGACCGCCCCGAACCAGGTCCGGGTGCTCGACCTGGCCGGTGCGGTGGTGCTACCCGGCCTGATCGACGCGCACGTGCACGTCACCGCGGCCACCGCCGCCCTCAACGAGCTGCCAACCTGGTCTCCCTCCTATGTGGCCGCCCACGCGGCTCGGATCATGCGTTCCATGCTGTTGCGAGGCTTCACCACCGTCCGCGACGCCGCCGGCGCCGACTACGGCCTCGCCGACGCCCAGGCCGAGGGCCTGATCACCGGCCCGCGCCTGGCCTTCTGCGGTAAGGCACTGAGCCAGACCGGCGGCCACGGCGACCTGCGTGGCCGCGGCACGGCACAGGCCGACGACCACCCGTGCTGCGCCGGACTCGGCCGGGTCGCCGACGGTGTCGACGCCGTCCGGGTCGCGGCCCGCGACGAGCTGCGCAAGGGAGCCCACCACCTCAAGGTGATGGCCTCCGGCGGGGTCGCCTCGCCGACCGACCGGATCGACTCCACCCAGTACTCCCCGGCCGAACTGCGCGCCGTGGTCGAGGAGGCCGAGGCCGCCAACCGGTACGTGGCCGCGCACGCCTACACCGCGCGCGCGGTCAACCGGGCCCTGGAAGCGGGTGTCCGCTCCATCGAGCACGGCAACCTCATCGACGACCGCAGCGTCGAGCTCTTCCGCGAGCACGAGGCATTCCTCGTGCCCACCTTGGTCACCTACTGGGCACTCAAGCAGGAAGGCGCCGCTCACGGCCTGCCCGAACCCAGCCAGCGCAAGATCGACGAGGTGCTCAACGGCGGGCTCCGCGCGCTGGAACGGGCCGCCCGTGGCGGGGTGCAGCTGGTCTACGGTAGCGACCTGCTCGGCGGCATGCACCGGCACCAGAACCACGAGTTCCGGCTCCGACGTGAGGTGCAGCAACCGATCGACATCATCCGCGCGGCCACCACCACCGCCGCGGACCTACTGTGCCTGCCCGGTGAAATTGGCACAGTCGACGTCGGCGCCCATGCCGACCTGCTTGTCCTGGACCGGGACCCGCTGGTCGACATCGGCGCGCTGGCCGATCCCACACACATCATGCAGGTGATCCAGGGCGGCGCCATCATCTCCGACGGCAGACCCGCATAGGCGGAAAGTCGTACCCAGCTCCGCCGTCCCCGCCGATGCCCAACGCCCCGCAGAAGACGATCGTTGACCCCGGGCTTCGGACGGAGGACAACAGTGATCATCGCGCAGGGCTTGACCAAACAGTACGGCCACGACACCGGGGTGGCCGACCTGTCCTTCACTGTGCGCCCAGGCGTGGTGACCGGCTTCCTGGGCCCCAACGGCGCGGGCAAGTCCACCACGATCAAGCTCATGCTCGGCCTGGTGCACGGCGCGGGCCGCACCACCTTCGCCGACCGCACCTACGCCGAACTGACCGATCCGCTGCGCACGGTCGGCGTGCTGGTCGACCCCAGCGCGGTCCACCCGGCCCGCTCGGCGGCGGCGCACCTGCACATGATCGCGGCGGGCGGCGGCCTGCCACCGCGCCGGGTCCGCGAGGTGCTGGCCCTGGTCGGCCTGAACTCGGTGGGGGACAAGGCGGTCGGCAAGTTCAGCCTGGGCATGCGCCAGCGTCTGGGACTGGCCGCCGCCCTGCTCGGCGACCCCGAGTACCTCATCCTGGACGAGCCTGCCAACGGCCTCGACCCGGACGGCGTGCGCTGGATCCGCCAGTTCCTGCGTGACCTGGCCGCCCAGGGCCGCACCGTGCTCGCCTCCTCCCACTTACTGGCCGAGATGTCCCAGCTGGCCGACGACCTGCTCGTCATCGGCGCGGGCCGCCTGATCTCGGCGGGCCCACTGGCCGAGTTCGTCGACCAGCACACCCGCAGCTCCGTCGTGGTCCGCGGTCCAGCCGCTCCCCAGCTGCTGATCGCACTGAGCCGCCAGGGCTTACGCGTCCGTCAGGAGACCGCGGAGGAACTGGTCGTCGACACCCACGACACCGAACAGGTCGCCACCGCCGCCACCCACGCCGGCCTGCCGATCCGCGAGCTCTTCCTCCGCCGCTCCGGCCTGGAAGAGGCGTTCATGGCCGCCACCGCGCACACCGTCCGCCACCGAGGAGAACCGTCATGAGCGCCACCCCGCGCTGGTGGCGCCACAGCACCACTCCCGTTCCGGACCCAGGCGCGCACAGCCACCACCCCCACTGCTCATCCCCAGAGGGAGCCCCCATGACGACGTCACCACCGCTACCCAGCACCTCCCCAATCCCGGGCGAGGTACCCCCGCCACGGCGTTGCGCTGGAGCCATCCGCAGCCCCCGCGATGACCACCGCTCCGCCCCGCGAGATCCGTCATGACCACCCCCGGGAAAGCCAGATCCCGCATCCCGTTGCCAGGCACGCGAGGCATGGCGCTTGTGCGCACGGAAGACGAGCGTGCTCGCCACCGCATCGACCTGCCACCACCGTGGGGTGCCGTCCCGGCCGCTCCGGTGGCGGGGGATGCGGCATGACCACCGTCCGCCACAGGCACCAGGCAACCGCGCGCTCCGCCGCCGCCCGCCGACGAGAACCAGCATGATCCTCGCCAGCGCCAGCGCCCAGCCGATCTGCATGCAGACCCGGCCGCGGCGAGCCAGGGCCGCATCCAGCGGGGCTGCATCCAGCCCTGCTACTCCTAGTCCGGCCGCATCCAGGCCGGCCACATCAGCCTTGCCGCTCCCAGTCCGGCCGCGTAAGCCGGCGGTGGGCGGCACGGCGGCGGGCGGCCCTGCCGAGTGCGGCGGCTCGGCTGCGTGCAGCCAGGTCTGCACGCAGCTGGGCCGCACGCAGTCTCGTCCAGCCCAGCCTCTCCGCCCGCGCAACCGAGCGGAGTCGACCCACGCCGGAGCCGAGAGTCGCACCTGGTCCGCGTACGGATCCGGCCGGGCTGCGCCTGCTCGCCCGCGGCGCTTCAACCTGCCCTTCCCACTCCCGCGATCACCAAGGAGAACCGTCGTGAACACCGCTGTCGCCTATGAGTGGCACCGGGCCCGCAGTCTGCGCTCGACCTGGGTGTTGCTGGTCGCGGCCGGGGTGCTCGCGCTGGTCTCCGGGCTGTACTGGGGGGCCAAACGCGACCTGGGCACCATGGACGCCTTCGACTCCTCCCTCGGCATCGCCCTGACCCTGGGCATGGCGTTGGTGGCGGCGGTGGGGGTGTGCGCGTTCGGGCTGGACTACCAGCACGGCACGATCCTCACCACCCGCCTGGTGCTGCGGTTTCCGGCCCGGATCGTCGCAGCCAAGGCCGTGGTGGTCGGTGGGCTGAGCCTGCTCGGGGGTGTGCTGATTTCCGGGCTCGCGCTGGCCGGGGTGCTGCTCGCCGGTGGCACGGCCGGTGGCGGGGCGGGGCACGTGTTACTGCGCGGCGTAGGTGTGCTGCTGCTGGCGCTGTTGTCCGGACTGACCGGGCTGGCGCTGGGCGGGTTGTTAGGGCACACCGCGATCGGGACCGGGGTGTTCCTGGCCTGGACGCTGGTGGCTGAGACGGCGCTGGGCTCGGTGCTGGACGTGCCGACGTCACGGTTGCCGTTCCGGGGGACCGAGACGCTGTTCGCGGGTGGATCACCGCAGTGGTTGGCGCCGGTGTTGTTCGCCCTGGTGGCGGCGGCTGGGTTGACCGCGGTGGGATTCACCCTGGCTCGTCGGGACAGCTGAGCCGTAATGATCACTTGGCCGCCTAGAGTGTTCGTGATGCGGCCAGAGGAACGCGTGCGGCGAGGTCACCTCATCTGGTGGGACGGCCGGGTGAGTCTGCTCGTGCTGGACCTCGCGGTGTTCACGGCCGTGTGTTACCTCGAGCTGCACAGCGCCGTGGTGCAGGACAAGCTGAGCAGCCCGCTCTACCTGGCGGCGCTGGTCGCGTTCATCTTGACGTTCGCGCCGCTGCGTCGCCGGTTCCCGGTGTTGGTGCTGGTGGTGGCGCTGGCGGGCATTCCAGCCGGGCTGACCCTGGGGCCTGCCACGGTGGCGGTGTACACGGTCGCGGTCCGGCACGGGCTGGGCTGGATCACCGGCGGCTGCATGGTGCTGACGCTGATCGTGGAGTTCGGGCTCCGGTGGCGGTACCGGCTCGATGAGCTGCCCGCGGTCGCGCTCTCGGCGGCCCTGTTCGTGTTCGCGCCGGTGCTCGCCGGGTTGTGGATGAATCAGCGGGCCGCCCTGCTCGCTGTGTTGCGCGGCCGCGCGGAGGAGGCCGAGCGCACCCGCACCCTGCTCGCCGAGCAGGCCGTCTCCGCGGAGCGGCGGCGCATCGCCAGGGAGATGCACGACGTGGTCGCGCACCGGGTCACCGCGATCGCCTTGCAAGCCGGTGCGTTGTCGGTGACCGCGCCGGATGAGCACACCGGGCGCACCGCGGAGACCATCCGCTCGGTCAGCGTGACCGCGCTGGATGAGCTGCGCGGCATCCTGCGGGTGCTGCGCGACGAGGCCGAGGAAGGCGAACCACCGCCGTCGCGGCCGACCGGCGCGGGCCTGCTCGGCTCGGTCGAACAGTTGGTGGCCGGGGCGCTGGCCACCGGTGCGCGAGTCGAGCTTCAACTGCCGGACCCGCTGCCCATGGTGCCCGAACAGGTCGAGCGCGCGGTGTACCGGGTGGTCCAGGAGGCGCTGACCAACGCCGGGAAACACGCGCCGCACGCCGCCATCCAAGTCGGGATCACCGCGACCAAGGACTCGCTGATCGTGGAGGTGTGCAACCGGCTCAGCCCGCGACCGGCGAACGTGCCCGGTTCCGGCTACGGTCTGCTCGGCATGCGGGAACGGGTGGAGCTGGCCGGAGGACGGCTCACCGCGGGTCACGCCGACGGTGGCGTGTTCCGGGTGACCGCGCGTTTTCCGTTGGAGGAGAAGACATCGTGACGGTGAAGGTGCTGCTGCTGGAGGATGAGGAAATCGTCCGCAGCGGGGTCAGGATGATCCTGGAGTCGGCGCCGGACATCGAGATCGTGGCCGAGGACGCCGACGGTTCGCGGGCCGTGGAGCTGACCGACCGGTTCCGGCCGGACGTGGTGCTCACCGACATCCAGATGCCCAAGGTGGACGGCATCGAGGTCACCCGGCGGCTGACCGGGCGGCCCCAGGCGCCCGCAGTGGTCATCCTCACCACCTTCGACATCGACGAGTACGTGCACGCCGCCCTGCGTCACGGTGCGGCCGGCTTCCTGCTCAAGGACAGCCCGCCGCAGGAGCTAATCACCGCGGTCCGGGTGATCGCCTCCGGTGAGGCCATGATCTCGCCGCGCATCACCAAACGCCTGTTGTCCCGCTTCGCCGCCGGCGCCGCCGAAGAAGCCGCCCTGTCCCGCCTGGCCACCCTGACGGCGAGGGAACGGGAGGTCGCGATCCAGATCGGCCACGGACTGAGCAACGCCCAGATCGGCACCACCTTGTTCCTGAGCGAGTCGACCGTGAAGGTCCACATCGGACGGATCAAGTCCAAACTGAACGCGGCCAACCGGACCCAGGTAGCCATCCTGGTGCACGACGCGGGCCTGCTCTGACCCGACGAGCGCGCCGAGCGGCGTCAGCGGTGCGCTGGATAGGACCTGGCGTTGCCGCGGCCGATCAGGAACCACAGAACTGGGCCCAGGAACGGCGCGCAGAAGGCGAAGATGATCCAGACCAGCACCATGCCGCCGGTGAGGGGGCTGCGCAGCATGCTGATCAGGGCGGCCAGGAAGAACAGGAAGCCGGACAGGATGACCAGGATGATCGCGGCGGAGGCGCCGAAGGCCCAGAACTGGTCGGTCATGGAGTGTCTCCTTCACGGTGGGGACGTTGTGCCTGGGGGAGGGAAGGGGCGCTGGGGCTGGCCCGGTCGTCGGTCACGCGGAGACCGCTGATGAGACCGGAGAACCCGGGGTGGGAGCGCGGACGCCAGGCGAACAGCAGGGCCGCTACCGGGAGCAGGTTGGCCAGGCTCGCGGCGGCCGGTGCGTAGTGGCCGAGGCCAGTGAACAGGTAGTAGCCGAAGGTGCCGAACAGCAGTGCCGGGATGATCCTGGCTCCGGGCGCGGTGCCGTCGGGGCGGATCCGGCGGAGGCGGACTGCTCGTTGGCCCAGGGTCGCGGCGTTGGGGCCGAGGGCGGGCAGGGCCAACAGGAGTGTGGCGGGCAGCCAGGTGGTCAGGGCGGTCAGCAGGAAGTTGCCCCAGGGGCGCTCGGCCAGCCAGAGGTCAAAACCGTAGTGGCCCACCAGGTTCGCGGTGGTGCCCAGGACGCCGCCGAGGACCAGTACGGACAGCAGGTCCACCAGCATGCCGAGGAGACGGCGGGTGGTGGTGACCGGGCGGGGGAGCTCGGCGTTGGTCCCACGGCGGCGGTCGAACAGGCGCAGCACCGGAGCGCACAGGACACCGACGGCGGTGCCCAGGGTGTTGGTGAGCAGGTCGTCGACGTCGAACAGGCGGTACGGGCAGGGGAACAGGAACCAGTTGCCGGTGAGCTGGGTGCACTCGATCAGCAGGGACACCGCGGCGCCGAGCAGGATGATCACCAGGGCGTTGCGGCGGAGGTAGTGGCGCAGGTAGGCGCCCAGCGGGACGAACAGGGCCACGTTGAACAGGAGTTGCTGGACCGCCGGGTTGGTCAGCAGGCCGGTCAGGCCGGGGGTGCGCTGTTCCTTGGCGACGTCGGTGAGGAAGCGCAACGGGTTCAGCTGGGGCTGGGTGGCGGCGGCGTGGGCGGCGCACCAGGCGTCATCCAGTTGTGGCACCGGGAAAAGGGTGTAGGCGACCAGGGCCAGCGCGTAGACCAGGGAGCCGAAGGCGAGCAGGGCGTGGCCGGGGCCGAGCTCGCCGCGGCGTCGATAGCTGCGATAGACGAAGGGCGCGAGCAGGAGGACGGCGAGGACGATCCCGCCGACGACCGCCAGCACGGCAGGCAGCAGCCTGGTCGAGATCAAGCTCGGGGCTCCGTTTCGCGGGTTGGTGGGGTGATGTGGCCAGCATTCGCTGGTGGGGGAGGGGGCGCATCAGACGTAGCGGCAGGGTGGGTAGTACCAGAGTCGTAGGGGGAGGTGGCCTGGTGGTGATGTGTGGCGTGGGGGTTCACTCGTTGGGGCGAGGGGCGAGGGGCGAGGGGCGAGGGGCGAGGGGCGAGGGGCGAGGGGCGAGGGGCGAGGGGCGAGGGGCGAGGGGCGAGGGGCGAGGGGCGAGGCTGGGCGCACGGGAAGAGGCGGGGCGGGGCGCGCTGGGACCGGTCCCGGGTGGGGTTTTTAGGGTGCGTGGGGTGAGTCGGATGGCTGAGCGGGTGCCCGAGGGCCGGTGGACGGCGGGGCGGGTTGTGGTGTGGGTGGTCGGTGGGGTGATTACCCTGGCGGCGGGGACCGTGGTGGTGGGGCTGGTCCTTCAGTGGCTGTTGCCGGGTGTGTTTGGGCCCGGGGTGGGGCCGATGTTGCCGCACGGTGTCGGTTTTGGGCTTACCGCGCTCTACCTGGCGTGGCTGGTGGCCAGGGCGGTGCGGCGGGGCGGTTAGCCGGGCCAGTTGCCGCGTTCGGCCAGCAGGAGGACCAGGGCGGCGATGTTCCACGAGTCGTCGTCGCCGCGGTGGTGCCTGCCCTCCATTGGGAGGCCGGCGATCTTCAGCGCTTGTGCCATGCCTACTGGTCTGCGCAGCTCCAACGCGGCGGCGAAGACGGCTTTCGCGTTGGTGTGGCTGGAACTGAACGGGTAGGGCGTGGTGGTGCACTGGCGCTGGAACTGTTTGCGGTCGTAGTCGCCCCAGCTGGTCCAGTTCCGTTCGCCCGCCTCGTGTTCAGCGGTCAGCTGGGCGCAGGCTTCGGGGAAGGTGAGGCCGGTGTCCACTTCGGACTGGGTGAGGCCGGTCAGCTCAGTGCAGAAGTCGCTGACCGTGGACTGCTGGGGGCGGACCAGGATCCGGTGTTTGGCGAGGCGGGTTCGGGTGGTCAGGTCGACTACCGTCAGGCCGATCTCGATGATTTCGCTGACCTGGTCCGGGGGTGGGGTGCTGGGCCAGCAGGTGGCTTCGACGTCGATGACGTTCAGCAGGTGGGGCCCCCTCATGGGGGCAGGCTAGCGAGTGGGT
The DNA here is from genome assembly GCF_053591555.1 of Crossiella sp. NPDC003009. Lineage (NCBI taxonomy): Bacteria > Bacillati > Actinomycetota > Actinomycetes > Pseudonocardiales > Pseudonocardiaceae > Crossiella > Crossiella sp. NPDC003009. The sequence continues at coordinate 235,313 of NZ_JBSFUA010000001.1, forward strand.
GCTGTCCGGAACCAGTCAAATACGGGCCGACATCGCTGACACAGCGCGTGGTCCGGTTGAAAGCTCCGCTGGTGCCGGATCCGGCCGCCTACGTGGATCCTTTTATCGGCACCGGATTGGCCAACGCGGCCGCTGTTGAGATCAACAACTTTTCCAGTCCTTCGGTGCCGTTCGGCATGATGCAGTTCTCGCCGGACACCCTCGGCTCCTACGCCGGGTACCAGTACCACAATGACAAGATCCGAGGTTTCAGTCTCACCCATGCCAGTGTCGGGTGCAGTGCGTTCGGCGACGTGCCGATCCTGCCGGTGACCGGCGAGCTGGGCGCGAAGCCGTGGGAGCGGGTCGAGCGCTACCAGCACAGCAGTGAGCAGGCCGAACCCGGCTACTACGCGGTGGCCCTGGCCGGCTCCCAGGTCCGCGCGGAGCTGACCGCGACCACCCGCACCGGGCTGGCCACGTTCACCCTGCCCGCCGACGGGCACGTGCTGGTCAAGGGCCGGGCGAGCCTGTCGGGTAACTCCGGCGCGCGGGTCACCATCGAGAACGACACCACGGCCACCGGGTCGGCCAGCACTGGGACGCGGGGCGGGTCCGGCAGGACACCAGGGCGAAGTGGCGGGCCGAGCTGGGCAAGATCCGGGTGGCCGGGACCGGCGGGTTCGGCCAGGACGGGTTCGACGAGGGCAACGCGGTGCAGTACACCTGGATAGTTCCGCGCAACCCAGCCGGGCTGATCACCGCGATGGGTGGCCGAGAGGCCGCTGCGGCGCGGCTGGACGCCTTCAGCGCCAAGCTCAACGCTGGTCCGCTCCAGCCCTACATGTGGGCCGGCAACGAGCCCGCGTTCGGGATTCCCTGGCTGTACAACCACACCGGGCGGCCCTGGCGCACCCAGCAGGTGGTCCGGCAGATCATGACCACCCTGTTCAACGCCACCCCGGACGGCGAGTCCGGCAACGACGACCTCGGCGCCCAGTCCTCCTGGTACGTCTGGGCCGCGCTCGGCCTCTACCCGGGCACTCCCGGCACCTCGGACCTGGCCGTGCACAGCCCGCTGTTCCCGCGCGCCGTGCTCGACCTGCCCGGTCGCGACCAGGCCCACCGTCCTATCGCGACGGTGAGCACGACTTCCTGGCCAGTGCCAACAGCATGATCACCGTGGGCCCGGCGGCAGTGCGGAGCTCACCGTGTCGGCGCGCAGGATGGCCGGGAAGGACCGCGAACTCACCGTCACCGCGACACTCCCTGCCGGGATCACCGTCAGCGGGCCGGAGCGGTTCCGGCTGGATGACGGGCAGGCGCGGTACCAGGTGAGCGCGTCCGCGCCGGAGGGCTACTACGACATCCCGGTGACCATTGCGGGTGAGCACCGCACGGTGCACACCACGGTCACCGTGCTGGTCGCGCCGGAGGGCAGCCTGGTCATCCGTTACGGCAACACCGGGATCGCCGATGACAACGACAAGTCGCAGGCCAACCTGGACGGTGGCGGCAACAGCCACCCGCGGCAGGCCCTGGCCGAGGCCGGGCTCACCGGCGGCAAACAGGTCGAGGTCGCGGGCACCACGTTCACCTGGCCCGCCGCGCCAGCAGGGCGTCCGGACAACGTGGCCGCCGACGGCCAGACCGTCTCGCTCACGGGGCAGCCGCGCAGGCGGACCACAATCAGCTGCACCTGTTCGCGATCGGCACCGGCTGAACCAGAACCTACTGTTCAACCGCTCTTTCCGGGCGGTGCACCTTGTCCTGACAGGGTCCGGGCATGGACCGTAGATCGTTTCTGCTCGCCTCCGCCGTGGCCGTGGGCGCCACCACCGCAAGCGCACCGACGGCCACGGCCGGTGCCGAACCGCTGACCCGGTTCAACGTGATCAGCGACATCCAGGGCGACCTGGCCGACTTCGGTACCGCGCTGGCCGACATGCGCCGGACCAACCCGCGCAGCGCCGGGCTGGCGGTGGCCGGGGACATCACCCCGCGCGGCTACGACTTCGAGTACGCCCAGGTCCAGGCCGAACTGGCCAAGCACAGCCATCCCGGTATCGCCTGGGCGATCGGCAACCACGAGTTCTACGTGCCCAAGTGGCGCGATCCGCAGACCCTGGCCCAGGACACCTGGCCCAACGGCACCACCGAGGACTCGCTGTTCCGCAGCTTCTACCGCTTCGCCAAGCGCAACACCGTCTTCAGCGAGCACCTCTTCGGCGGCATCCCGGTGCTGTGCATCGGCACCGAGAAGTACATGCACTACCACGACAAGGCGCTCTGGGACGAGGTGTGGCTGAGCGAGGAGCAGTTCAGCTGGCTGGAGCGGCGGCTCGCACACTGGGCGCGCTGGCGCAAGCCGGTCATGGTGATCACCCACCACCCGCTGCCGAACACCGTCTCCGGTACCCGAAACAAGCTCTACCTGCGCGACTACCTCCAGGCCGACCGGCTGCTGAACCTGCTGGGGCGCTACAAAGACGTGTTCCTGTTCTCCGGGCACACGCACTGGAACCTGGACCTCTCCGACTGGTTCGTCCGCCGCGTGGTCCCCGGCACGGCCAACCCCGAGGGCTTCCCGGTGATCAACACCGGTGCAATCCAGACCGGGTGGACCGACAACGGCCAGGGTGGCGAGGTGACCGTGCCCGGCAAGTTCAACCAGGGGCTCCAGGTGGAGGTCTTCCTGGACCGGGTGGTGGTCCGGGCCCGTGACTTCGCCGCAGGCTCCTGGCTGAAGCAGGTCACGGTGCCGCTGCACACCTGGCTGTGACGAAGCCCGGCAACGCCTTCAGCTCGCCGAGCAGCATGGCGGTCACCGCCACCGGGTAGTCGTCGAGGGCGAACCGGTGCGGTCCGATGTGGACCTGCACCGGGGTGTCGCCCTTGTGTGCCAACAGGGTCTGCTTCAGCTCCAGCACGATCGACTCGGTGACCCGCTCCGGCACAGCCCGCAGTACCAGCGGTTCCGTGCCGGGGGCGGTGAGGTCGAGCGGAACCAGGTCGCCGCCGAAGACCGACATCCGGTCCTCCCGCCAGTTGACCCTGCCCTTGACCAGCACCGCGTTGTCCTCCACCAGTGCGGAGGCGAACAACGCATAAGCCTTGGGGAAGAACAGCACCTCCAGCGCGGCGTCCATATCGGCGACCGTGCAGATCGCCCACGGCTCGCCCTTCTTGTTGACCCGCCGTTCCAGCGCGGTGATCAGCCCGGCCAGCTGGAGCTCACCCTCGCGCGGCGGGTTGTCCAGGATCGCCGCGATCGGCTGCCGGGCGTGCCTGCGCAGGATCGGCTCCGCGCCGTCCAGCGGGTGCGCCGAGACGTAGAGCCCGAGCATCTCCCGCTCATAGGAAAGGAGTTGCTTGCGCGGCCACTCCTCCGCGCTGAACCGCAGGTGCGCCAACGGGGAGGAGGTGGCGGGCTGTTCCGGCCCGGGGCCGAACAGGTCGAACTGGCCCATCGCCTCCTGCCGCTTCAACGGGACCACCGCGTCCACCGCCTCCTCGTGCACCTGGCACACCGCCAGCCTGGTGTGGCCCAGCGCGTCGAAGGCACCCGCCTTGGCCAGCGACTCCAGCACCCGCTTCTGGCACACCACCAGCTCGGACTTGGCCAGGAAGTCCGGGAAGGACTCGTACTTCCCTTTCACCGCACGGGTCCGGATGATCGACTCGACCACGTTCGCGCCGACGTTGCGCACCGCGCCCAGCCCGAACCGGATCGACTCGCCCACCGCGGCGAAGCGCACCTCCGAGGAGTTCACCTCCGGCGGCAGCACCCGGATGCCCAGCCTGCGGCACTCGGAGAGGTAGATCGCCGACTTGTCCTTGTTGTCGCCCACCGAGGTCAGCAGCGCCGCCATGTACTCCGCCGGGTAGTTCGCCTTGAGGTAGGCCGTCCAGTAGCCGACCAGCGCGTATCCGGCCGCGTGCGACTTGTTGAAGGCGTAGCCGGCGAACGGCAGGATGGTGTCCCACAGCGCCCGCACCGCCTCGGCGGAGAAACCGTTGCCGCGCATGCCGTTCTCGAAGCCCTCGAACTCCTGTTCCAGCACTTCTTTCTTCTTCTTGCCCATGGCCCTGCGCAGCACGTCGGCCCGGCCCATCGAGTACCCGGCGACCTGTTGCGCGATCTGCATGATCTGCTCCTGGTAGACCACCAGGCCGTGCGTCTCGGCCAGGATCTCGCGCAGCGGCTCGGCCAGCTCGGGGTGGATCGGGGTGACCGGCTGGCGGCCGTTCTTGCGGTCGGCGTAGTTGTTGTGCGTGTTCATCGCCATCGGGCCCGGCCGGTACAGCGCGTTGACCGCGATGATGTCGGCGAACTCGGTGGGGCGCATGCGGCGCAACAGCTCCCGCATCGCGCCGCCGTCGAGCTGGAACACGCCGAGGCTGTCCCCGCGTCCGAGCAGCTGGTAGGCGGCGGGATCCTCGACCCCGAGGCGGTCCAGGTCGACCTCCTCGCCGCGGTTGGCCCGGATGTTGTCGATGGCGTCGCCGATCACGGTCAGGTTGCGCAGGCCGAGGAAGTCCATCTTCAGCAGGCCGATGGCCTCGCAGGAGGGGTAGTCCCAGCCGGTGATCACCGAGCCGTCCTCGCGCTGCCACAACGGGATCGTGGCCAGCAGCGGCTCGCTGGACATGATCACCGCACAGGCGTGCACGCCCGCGTTGCGGATCAGCCCCTCCAGGCCGCGGGCGGTGGCGAAGATCTGCTGGCTCTCGGGGTCGGAGTCCAGCAGGGCGCGCACCTCGGCCGCCTCGCCGTGCCGCTCGTGCGCTGGGTCCACGATGCCGGAGAGGGGGATGTCCTTGGCGGCCACCGGCGGCGGCAGTGCCTTGGCGATCCGGTCCGCGATGGCGTAGCCGGGCTGTCCGAAGTGGACCCTGGCCGCGTCCTTGATCGCCGCCTTGGTCTTGATGGTGCCGAAGGTGATCACCTGCGCCACCCGGTCCGCGCCGTACTTCTCGGTGGCGTAGCGGATCATCTCGCCGCGGCGGCGGTCGTCGAAGTCGATGTCGATATCGGGCATGGACACCCGCTCCGGGTTGAGGAACCGCTCGAAGAGCAGGCCCAGCCGGATCGGGTCCAGGTTGGTGATGCCCAGCGCGTAGGCCACCAGCGAACCCGCGGCCGAACCGCGGCCGGGACCGACCCGGATGCCGATCTCCCTGGCGTGCTCGATCAGGTCCGCGGTGACCAGGAAGTAGGACGGGAAACCCTTCTGCGCGATGACTTCCAGCTCGAACTCGGCGCGCGGCAGGTAGTCCGCCGGGATGCCGTCGGGGAACCGGCGGCGCAGCCCGGCCAGCACCTGGTGGCGCAGCCAGCTGGCCTCGGTGTGGCCGTCGGGGACGGCGAAGCGGGGCATCCGGTCGCGGTGGGCGTACACCTCGTCGTAGGGCTGGACCCGCTCGGTGATCAGCAGGGTCGAGTCGCAGGCGCCGGGGACCTCGGTGTCCCAGTAGGCGCGCATCTCCTGCGCCGACTTGAGGTAGTAGCCGTCGCCGTCGAAGGCGAACCGGTTGGGGTCGTTGAGGGTCTTGCCGGACTGCACGCACAGCAGCGCCGCGTGCGCCTCCGCCTGGTCCCTGGTGACGTAGTGCGAGTCGTTGGTGGCCAACGGTTTCAGTCCCAGTCGGCGGCCGATGTCGAGCAGGCCCTCGCGCACCGAGCGTTCGATGGTCAGGCCGTGGTCCATGAGCTCCAGGAAGAAGTTGTCCGGGCCGAAGATGTCCCGGTGGTCCGCGGCCGCGCGCAGCGCCTCGGCGGGCTGACCCAGGCGAAGCCGGGTCTGCACCTCGCCGGAGGGGCAGCCGGTGGTGGCGATGATCCCCTCGGCGTGCTCCGCGATCAGCTCGCGGTCCATCCGGGGCTTGCGGTAGTAGCCCTCCATCGAGGCCAGCGAGGACAGCCGGAACAGGTTGCGCAGGCCGGTGGCGTTCTCCGCCAGCATGGTCAGGTGGGTGTAGGCGCCGCTGCCTGCCACGTCGTTGCCGCGCTGGCCCGCCTGGCCCCAGAACACCGGTTTCTTGTGCGCGCGGCTGCCCGGCGCCACGTACGCCTCGATGCCGATGATCGGCTTGAGCCCGGTCTTGACCGCCTGCCGGTAGAACTCGTCCGCGCCGTACATGTTGCCGTGGTCGGTCATGCCGACCGCGGCCATGCCCAGCCGCTTCGCCTCGGCGAACAGCGGTGCGATCTTGGCCGCGCCGTCGAGCATCGAGTACTCGGTGTGCACGTGCAGGTGCGTGAACGACCCCATCCGTCACTCCTCCTGGTTGTACTGTCGTGCCGGGCGGAGTGCATTGGACGGGACCTGGCAAGGGAACGTCCAACAACCGACACGGCCCGTGAACAACCGGTTGTTGTGGGAGGAGCAGGGTGGACCTGGATCTGGGCGCGGTGCGGGCGTTTGTCGCCGTGGCCGACGAGCAGCACTTCGGCGCGGCCGCCGACCAGCTGGGCCTGACCCAGCAGGGCGTGTCCAAGCGGATCGCCAAGCTGGAGGCCGGCCTGGGCGCGGAACTGGTCAGCCGCGGGCGCACCGGCACCGGCCTGACCGAGGACGGCCGGGCCTTCCTGCCGCACGCCAGGGCGCTGCTCGCGCTGGCCGACCAGGCGGTCGGCTCGCTGCGTGCGCGGGACCGGCCGCTGCGGGTGGACGTGCTGGCCACCAGGGTCTGCCCGACTGAGCTGATCAGGTCCTTCCACGAGGCCAACCAGGACGCCAAGATCGACATCATCTCGTCGAAGGGACTGCGGACGGTGCGGTCCGGGCTGCTCAGCGGCGCGATCGACGTGGGCTTCGCCAGGGTGTTCGGCCGCCTGGAACCCGGCATCGAGCACCTCCCGGCCTACCTGGAGCCACACCACCTGCTGGCCGGGCGCAAGCACCGGCTGGCCGGTCGCCGGCGGGTCCGGCCGGACGAGCTGGCCGACTCGATCGCCTGGATGCCCGGCAACGAGCCGGGCAGTGAGTGGGCCGACCTCTACGCCGACTTCCGCCGCGACTTCGGGCTGACCATCAGCACCACGGGGCCGAACTTCGGCTTCGACCACATGCTGGACCAGATCGCCGCCTCCGAGGACCGGTTCACCTTCGGCGGGGAGAAGATGCGGGTGCCCTGGCACCCCGGCATCGCACGCATCCCGCTGGTCGACCCGGTGCCGCTGTACCCGTGGTCCATGCTGTGGCTGCGCGGCAACCGGCATCCGCTGCTGCCCAGGCTCATCGAGCACATCCGGGCCGGTTACACGCCGTTCGACCCGGACCGGCAGTGGCTGCCCACTGCGGACCGGCCACTGTTCGCTTCATGAAGGCTTGCTCATCTTGGACTCATGCTGGCGCCAGGTCGCGCGGCAAAACTGGGTGCCATGACGAACCAACACCGTGCCAAGTTCCTGATCGCGACCGCCGGCGTGCTGGGGGTCCTGCTCAGCGGGTGCGCGGGCGGCGCGGGCGCCGCGCCGGGCGCCGCCGCGCCACTGCCGAACGGCATCGCGGCCCCGAGCTCCGGTACCGCGCAGCCCGGCAACCAGCCCAACCAGCCCGCTCCGGTGTCCTTCCCCAGCACCGAGATCGACGCTGACGACCAGCGCGGCGACGGCGTCAAGGTGCTGATCGAGGAGGCCGAGCTGCCCAAGGCCGGCCACGTCGCCGTCTACGACCAGTCCGGGAAGCTGCTCGGCTCCGCGCCGGTGCCGCCCGGCGCGCACCGCGACCTCGCGGTCACCCTGAACCCGGCGCTCGGCCAGGGCAACCACTCGCTGCGCGCCGTGCTGACCACGGACGACGGCGACGGCAAGTTCGACGCCACCAAGGACGCGCCGGTCCGCGAGTACGACGACGACCAGGACGACGACGACCACGACGACGAGCTGGAGGACGACGGTTTCCGTTACACCGTCGCCTGATCCACCGCGGAACGAGGACGGGGCGCCCGAGCCGGGCGCCCCGTTCGCGCTTACCTGGCCTCGACCCGGCCGAGCTCGGCCGCCAGCTCCGCGCACGCGCTCGGCCAGGCGGAATCGCCCGGGTAGAGCGTGCTGCGCAGGTAGGCCCAGGTGAGCCGCTGGACCGCGGCCACCCGCTCCGGGTGCTCGTCGGTGGTCTCGGCCACGTCGTAGCCGGAGATCCCGCCCAGCCCGTGCTCGGCGCCGAACAGGGTGAGCAGGGCCTTCGGGCCGGGGGAGAGGTGGTAGGGGTCGGCGTGCCAGTCCGGGCCCGCGACCGTCAGGTGCGCCGAAGCGTCCTTGTCCCCGGCGACCACCAGCGCGGGCGTGGTCATGGTGGTGAAGTTGGTGCTGGACAGGAACGGGTAGCTCTCGGCCACGAACTCGGTGAGCGCGTCGCCGCCCCGGCCGACCGAGGCCAGCAGCACGCCCGCCTTGATCCGGGAGTCGGCCAGGTCCACCTCAACGCCGTTGTCCGGATCGGTGAGCCGCGCGCCCAGCAGCAGGCTCGCGGTGTGGCCGCCCATCGAGTGCCCGGCCACCGCGACCCGGTCCGGGTCCAGGCGTCCGCGCAGCTGCGGGACGGCGGCCTCGATCTCGGCCAGCCGGTCCAGGATGAGCGTCATGTCCTCGGCCCTGGAGCGCCAGAACATCGGCGCGCCAAGGGTTTCCGGCGGCAGGCGCAGCGAGCGCGAGCTCAGGTGGGTGGGCTGGAAGACGGCGAAACCGTGTGCGGCCCAGTAGTGGGCGAGCGGCGCGTAGCCGTTGAGCGAGGACAGGTGGTTGGAGTGTCCCTGGCCGTGGGAGAGCAGGATGATCGGCAGGTTCTCGCCGGTGACGGGCACGGAGACGCGGAGCTGGAGGTCCACGGCACGGCCGGGCGCGGGCAGCACCACGGGGCTGACCGAGAGCACGGCGGTCGGTTCACGCATGATGTGTTTTCCCTTGACTGGGTGGATGGCCGAGCGCTCGGCTACGCTCAAACGGAGCGACGTTCCGGAACGATACGGAGCGCTGTTCCGTTTTGTCAACGGGCTCGTGCGGAAGGAGAGCGTGTGTCCACAGCAGGCCAGCCCCGGAGCAAGCGGGCCGACGCGGTGCGCAACCAGCAGACCCTGCTGGCCGCGGCCGCCGCGGTGTTCGTCAGCTCCGGCGTGGACGCGCCGATCCGGGAGATCGCGGCCAAGGCCGAGGTCGGCATGGGCACCATCTACCGCCACTTCCCGACCAGGGCGGACCTGGTCGTGGCGGTCTACCGGCACCAGGTCGAGGCCTGCGCGGAGGCGGGCCCGGCGCTGCTGGCCGAGACCGGCTCACCGCTGGCGGCGCTGCGGAGGTGGGCCGAGCTGTTCGTGGACTTCCTGGTCACCAAGCACGGGCTGGCCAACGCGTTGCAGTCCGACAGCGGCGGGTTCGAGACGCTGCACGCCTACTTCCTGGACCGGCTGGTGCCGGTGTGCGCGCAGCTGCTCGACGCCGCGGTCGAGGCAGGCGAGATCAGGCCCGGCACGCAGGCCTACGAGCTGATGCGTGGCATCGGCAACCTGTGCGCCGGGCGGGACACCGACCCGCGCTACGACCCCAGTCGACTGGTGGAACTGCTGCTCAGAGGCTTGGCGGCCTAGCCGCGCTTGTCCGCCTCTTCCTTCAGCCGGGCCGCCTCGCGGCGCACCTCGGCCTGGGTGGCGCGCTCCTGCTGGAGCCACTCCGGGTTCTCCGTCTTCAGCGCCTCCACCTCGGCGGTGGTGAGCGCCTCGGTGATGCCGCCGCGGGCCAGGCCGCCGATGGAGATGCCCAGCTTGAGCGCGAGGATGGGCCGTGGGTGCGGGCCGTTGCGGCGCAGGTCGCGCAGCCACTCCGGCGGGTCGGTCTGCAGGGCGTTGAGCTCATCGCGCGAGACGACACCCTCCTGGAACTCAGCCGGGGTGGCCGGGAGGTACACGCCCAGCTTCTTCGCCGCGGTCGCGGGCTTCATCGTCTGGGAGGTCTTGCGCGGTGTCATGTGCCCAGGATATCGGCCGGTAATCTGCACACCGTGACTGGTTCGGACACCCCCTCGTCGTTCCGCCTCGGCTACGTCCCCGGCACGACCCCGGCCAAGTGGGTGCGAACCTGGCAGGAGCGCCTGCCCGACGTGCCGCTGAGCCTGGTTGCGGTGCCCGCCGCCGAGGCCGCGGAGCTGCTGCGCGCGGACGCGGCGGACGCGGTGCTGCTGCGGCTGCCGGTGGACCGGGACGGGCTGCACGCCATCCCGCTCTACACCGAGACCACCGTGGTCGTGCTGCCCAAGGAGCACCCGTTCACCGAGGGTGAGGAGATTTCGCGCGAGCAGTTGGACGAGGCCATCGTGCTGCACCCGCTGGATGACACCCTGGACTGGACCGCCCCGCCCGGCCATCCCGCCCGGGAGCGGCCGGAGACCACCGCGATGGCGGTCGAGCTGGTCGCCGCGGGGGTGGGACTGCTGGTGGTGCCGCAGTCGCTGGCCCGGCTGCACCACCGCAAGGACCTCACCTTCCGCCCGCTGACCGAGGCCCCGGCCTCACAGGTGGCGCTGGCCTGGTTGGCGGACGGCGGGACCGAGCTGACCGAGCAGTTCATCGGGATCGTGCGGGGCCGAACGGTCAACAGCACCCGCGGTGTGCCGCAGCCCCCGGCACCGGCGAAGCAGAAGAAGCCGGCGCGGACCCAAGTCGTGCGGCGGGACACCACCCGCGGTGGTGGCCGGAACCGGAAACCTCGGCGCAGCAGGTAACTCCTGTGGGCGAGAACACCAAACCTGGGGCAAACCGCCCGGGCGTGGGTACGTTGGGCCGGGTGCGTACCCAGATCGGCCTGCTGCTGGCCCTGATGCTCGCGGTGGCCGCGGTGGCGACACTGGGCGCGACCGGCCAGGTGACCTTCGTCAACGACCCGATCACCGGCCAGCCACTGGCCCTGGTCGAAGGCATCCCCGGCCCGGAGAAGGGCCCGCCCTGCCAGCTCGACCAGCGCTATGTCGACGAACAGCCCGAGGGCCTGCGTGACGATGTGGCCGCGGCCTGGCAGCGGTTGCGGGACAAGGCCGCGGCGGCGAACGTGAAGCTGTGCGTGCAGGACGGCAAGCGCAGCGTCGGCCAGCAGGAGCGCGAGTTCGCCGACGCGGTACGGCGTTTCGGCACCAAGGAGCTGGCCGCCAAGTACGTGCTGCCGCCGGAGAAGTCCATGCACGTCAAGGGAATCGCGGTGGACATCCAGCCGATCGCTTCCGCGGTCTGGGTGGAGCGCAACGGCCGCGAGGTGGGCTGGTGCCGCCGGTACGCCAACGAGCAGTGGCACTTCGAGTACGACCCGGGCTACGTGAGCGCGGGCTGCCCCGCCCTGCTGCCCAGCGCCACCGGCAGCTGACCGCCCTCAGGTCTTGATCAGCGGCGCGTCCCGGACCAGCTCCCGGAACCCGACGCCGTAGAACAGCCCGCGCGCCCTGGGATGTCCCGGCGCGCCCAGGCAGGCGACCGTCATGTGGGTGGCCCCCGCCGCCCGGGCCAGGTGCATCCCGTGCAGCAGCATCGCCCTGGCCAGCCCCAGCCGCCGGTAGCCAGGGTGCGTGCCGACCGGCTCGAACTCGGCGGTCTTGTTCACCTCGTCGAGCCACATGATCGTCGAGGCCGCCATGGTGCCGTCCGGCGCTTCCACCAGGACGTGCAGGTCGCCGCGATACGGAGCCGTCAGTCGGACGCCCTGGTAGCTCTCGGCGGTGTAGGTGGTGGGAGCCCAGGCGTCCACGTGGGCCTCGACCGCGGCTTCCGGGCCAGCTTCTTCGGCGGTGCGGAAGCGGAACCCGTCCGGCAGCACCGGCGTTTCGATGTGTGTGAGGTCGCGCTCGTTGAGCTGGGTCCAGTCGCCGGTGTCGCCGAGTGCGGCGGCGTCGGGCTGGTAGCCGTGCGCCGCCCACCGGGTCAGGGCGTGCTCGTCGGCGGCGCTGGGCAGCACCGTGCGCTCGAGGCCCGCCGCGGTGCGGTCGTACCAGTCGATCACCTCGTCGACCAGTTCGGCGTGCTCGGGATGGACCTGGTAGGCCAGGTAGGCCCCGGTGATGTCCTTGACCGAGCCGTCGTTCCGCCTGACCTGGCGCGGCAGGTGCGCCCAGCCCCAGGCCACCAGGTCCCCGTCGGCGAACCACAGTTGACGCGGCCAGCTCGCGCCGTCGGCGGCGTGGCCCTTGCCCCAGTTCCAGGCCAGCTCGCCGTAGGAGGCGTCGCTGTTCACCAGTTCGGGGCGGAGGGCGGTGACCCGCTGTGCCAGGCCCTGCATGAGCCGCACGTCCGCGGCGGTCATCAGCTCCACGTTCGCCATGGCGCGGCACTGTACGGGCTTAGACTGCCTCGTATGGGGGATTTTCAGAGCGCGACCGCGGTGACCCGGCGGGCCGGCACGCAGGACTTCGACGTGGTGCTAGACCAGGGCTGGGGGCTGGAGGACATCCCCAACGGCGGCTACCTGCTCGCCGTGCTCGGCCGCGCGGCCACCGAGCTGGCCGGACAGGCGCATCCGCACGTCACCGCGATCAGCGGTTCCTTCCTCCAGCGCGGCGCGCCCGGACCCGCGGTGGTCACCGCCGAGGTGCTGCGGGCAGGCCGCGCCGCGACCCAGGTGCGGGCCCGGCTCAGCCAGGACGGGCTGCCCAGGGTGGAGGCGCTGGTCACCCTGGGGCGGCTCAGCGACGAGGACCCGTTCTGGTCGGCCTCGAAGCCGCCGGCGCTGCCGCCGCTGGCGGAGTGCCCGCGCTCGCCGGTGATGGACCAGCGCGGCGGACTGCGGATCCACATCCTGGAGCAGGTCGAGCAGTACCTCGATCCAGCCGGTCTCGGCTTCCTGACCGGCAACCCCAGCGGCCGGGCCGAGCTGGCCGGGTGGATGCGACTGGCCGACGGCTCGGACTGGGACCCGCTGAGCCTGGTGCTCGCCGTGGACTGCCTGCCGCCGGTGACCTACGACCTCGGCGTGTACGGCTGGACCCCGACCGTGCAGCTGTCCGCCTACCTCCGCGCGCTGCCCGCGCCGGGACCGATCCGGCTGCGGGCCGCGGCGGCGGAGCTCGGCAACGGTCACGTCGATGTGACCGTTGCCGCCTGGGACAGCAAGGACCGGCTGGTCGCCCAGGGCACCCAGATCGCCTCGGTGCGGCTGCCCGGCTGAGCTACACCAGCTGCTCCTGCTCGACGAGCCCGGTCAGCGCCGAGGGCAGCGGGCCCTGGTGCAGCACGCCGAGCCGCTGGGTGGCGCGGGTGAGCGCCACGTACAGCTCGGCCGCGCCGCGCGGGCCGTCGTTGAGGATCCGGTCCGGGTCCACCACCAGCACGGCGTCGAACTCCAGGCCCTTGGTCTCCGAGGCCGGCACCGTGCCCGGCACCCCCGGTGGGCCGATCACCACGCTGGTGCCCTCCCGGCCCGCCTCCGCCCGCACGAACTCCTCGATGGCGGTGGCCAGCTCGTCGCGGGTGACCCGCCGGGACCACGGCCGCACGCCGCAGGCCCGGACCGACTCCGGCGGCTGGACCTCCGGCGCGAACTGGGCCAGCACGGACGCGGCGACGGTCATGATCTCCGCGGGGGTGCGGTAGTTCACCGTCAGCGACCGGTAGACCCAGCGGCCCGGCACGTACCGGTCCAGCATCTCGCCCCAGGAGTTGGCCCCGGCAGGCGAGCGGCGCTGGGCGAGGTCGCCGACGATGGTGAACGAGCGGTTCGGGCAGCGCCGCATCAGGACTCGCCAGTCCATTTCGGACAGTTCCTGGGCTTCGTCGACGACCACGTGCCGGTAGGTCCAGTCCCGGTCCGCGGCGGCGCGTTCGGCCAGGGTGCGGGTGTCCCGCTCGACGAAGCGGTCGGCCAGGTCCTCGTTGTAGAGCATGTCGTGGGCGAAGAGGTGGTCCTCGTCGTCCATCGAGTCCTCGCGGCGCACCAGCATGTCCAGCACCTTGCCGGCGTACTCGGCCTCGGCCTTGCGCGCCCGCTCGGCGGCCTGCTCAGCCGCCAGGTCCGCGGCCTTGTCCCGGCCCAGCAGGTCGACCAGCTCGTCCAGCAGCGGCACGTCCGAGACGGTCCAGGCCGCGCCGTCGGCCCGCCACAGCGCCTGGTCCCCGCCCGCGGCGCGCAGCCGCTCGCGGGAGGACAACAGCGAGGACAGCAGGGACTCCGGGGTGAGCAGCGGCCAGAGCTCCTCAACGGCGGCGGTGAAGGTCTCGTTCGCCAGCAGCTGCTTGGTCAGGACCTTCCGCAGCCGCTCCCACTCCTTGCGGTTCTCCCTGGTCAGCCAGCCCTTGCCGATCCGGGCGATGGCGCGTTCGGTGAGCGCCCAGGTGAGGATCTCGACGAACTTCACCCTGGCCTCGTTGTGCGGCTGCACGCTCGCGCGCGCCTCGTCCCTGGCCCACTCGGCGACCCCGGCGTCGATCCGTACGGTGACGTCGTCGAGCTCGATGGTCACCGGCTCCGCCGGCAGCCGCTGCCGGTCCGTGATCGCCGCGCTGAGCACGTCGACGATCGTGCGCGAACCCTTGAGCCGCGCCACTTCCGGGCCGTCCTCGGCGGTGACGTGCCGGCCGGGCACCAGGTCGCCGGTGGTCATGAACACCGCGTCGGTCTCGCCGAGGGAGGGCAGCACCCGGCCGATGTGGTTGAGGAAGGCCGGGTTGGGGCCGATCACCAGCACACCGTGGCGTTCCATCCGCTCGCGCTGGGTGTAGAGCAGGTAGGCGACCCGGTGCAGCGCCACCACGGTCTTGCCGGTGCCGGGCCCGCCCTCGATCACCACCACGCCGGGGTGGTCCAGCCGGATGATCTCGTCCTGCTCGGCCTGGATGGTGGCCACGATGTCGCGCATGCCCTCGCCGCGCGGCGCGTTCACCGCGGCCAGCAGCGCCGCGTCCCCGCTCTGCGCGCCATCGGGACGGCCCAGCACCTCGTCGGTGAAGGAGAGCACCTCGCGGCCCCTGGTGTGGAACTGGCGGCGCCTGCGGATGTTCTCCGGGTTCGCGCCGGTGGCCACGTAGAACGCGCGCGCGGCCGGGGCCCGCCAGTCCACCAGCACCGGCGTGTACTCGTTGTCCTCGTCGAACAGCCCGATCCGGCCGATGTAGGCGTGCGTGCCGGCCAGGGTGTCCAACCGGCCGAAGCAGAGCCCGTTGTCGGCCACGGACAGCCGCTTGACCTCCCTGGCCCGCGCGCGCACCTCGACATCCCGCTCCATCGGGGTGCCGCCGGTGCCGCCCAGCGCCGCGGTGTACCCGTCCTGCGCGCGCGTGCGCAGCTCGTCCAGCCGCTCGTAGAGACCGGCGACGTAGTCCCGCTCGGAGCGCAGTTCCTCGTCGTAACCCTGAATGGACAAATACCCCTCACAACTGCCGAACTGGACTTCGGTTGCACGGTTCACGCGTTGAGCAGCAGCGACGCGGCCACGGTCACCCCGTCGGTGCGGATCATGCCCGCCACGGCGCGGGCCCTGGCCCGGGTCCCCTCGTTGAGGATCACGCGCAGCGCGCCGGAGAGCGACTCGAAGGTCGGCACCGGACCGTCGTGGGCCGCGCCGACGCCCAGCTCGGCGACCCGGCGGGCCCAGTACGGCTGGTCCCCGCGCTGCGGCACCACCACCTGCGGCACCCCGCCGCGGGCGGCCGTGGTCGTGGTGCCGGCGCCGCCGTGGTGCACCACCGCGGCCACCCGCCCGAACAGCGCCTGCTGGTTGACCTCGCCGACCACGAAGCAGTCTGCCAGGTCCCCGGCCGTGCTCAGCTCGGCCCAGCCGCTGCCCAGAACCACCCGGCGGCCCTGCGCGCGCACCGCGTCCACCACGACCCCGGCCAGGTCGGTGGCATCGAGCATGGGCATGCTGCCGAAACCCACGTACACCGGCGGCTCACCCGCGTCCAGGAACGCCGTCAGCTCAGCCGGCAGCGGCCGGTCGTCCGGCAGCAGCCACGCGCCGGTCTGCACCACGTCCAGGTCGCCGGGCTGCCACGGGTCCAGCACCGGGTCCGAGGCCAGCCAGGGCCGCTTGCCGAGCACGTAGTCCCGCACGCTGTGCACCGGCGGCAGGCCGTGGGCGGCCCGGTTGTCGTTGAGCGCCGCGCCGAAGAGCGCGTTGACGCTGCGGGCGTTGAACTCCCACAGCTCCCGGTTGTCCGTGACGCCCTCGGGCAGCGGCCAGCCCGGGTAGGCCATCGGCGGGTGGTGCGGCGAGGGCAGGTCGAGCTGCTGGAAGGTCACCGACACCGCGGGCACGCCCAGCTTCTCGGCCACCGACAGCGCACCGGCCGCGGCCGGCATCATCCCGGTCACCACCATCGTGTCGCAGTCCCGCGCCGCCTCGGTCACCACCTCGAACTGGGTGGCGATCAGCTCGGCGGCGTAGCGGGGCAGCGATGAGGGCGGCGGCGCGGCCCTGGTCAGCTCGCGCGCGGACGGGCCGACCGGCGTCAGTGCCACGCCGACCCCGGCCAGCCGGTGCGCGAACGCCTCGTCCGGCGGCGCGCACACCCGCACCTCCGCGCCGAGTCCGCGCAACCGCGCCGCGAGTCCCACGAGCGGCTCCACATCCCCGCGCGACCCGTACGTCGACACCAACACTCGCACAGAGCGACTCCATTTTCGCAGGTAACCGGCTTAGGGCGGTGATTGTGCGGCATGAGTGGGGCCTTGCCGCAAGACCCCCGGTGCGCTATAAGTTGAAGGTGGAAAGGAGCGGGCACGCTCCTTTTGTGCGTTGAGGGGGACCATCGCGTCCCGGTTCCGCCGCCACTGCCATGATCACACCCACTGTTCCGCAGGCTCGGCGCCACGCGTCCCGAGCCGCTCCCGTGCGTGGTCCACGGCACCCTCGGACCGTAAACTTGATTCATTCCAGAAAATGCGCAAGACTGCGGCTGTGCCCACCACTTCGGACTTCGAGCGCATGTTGCGGGGAGTGTCACTGCGCGTGACGCGGCCCCGGCTGGCGGTGCTGTCCGCGGTGCACGAGCACCCGCACGCCGACACGGACTCGATCCTCGGTGTTGTGCGGGCCGACCTCGGGGCGGTGTCCCACCAGGCCGTGTACGACGTGCTGCGCGCGCTCACCACGGCCGGACTGCTGCGGCGGATCGAACCGCCGGGGCTGGTGGCCCGCTACGAGGCGCGCGTGGGGGACAACCACCACCACCTCGTGTGCCGGTCCTGTGGCGCGATCGTCGATGTGGACTGCGCCGTCGGCGAGGCGCCCTGCCTGACCGCCGCCGAGGACCACGGGTTCGCCATCGACGAGGCCGAGGTCATCTACTGGGGCGTGTGCCCCGACTGTTCCACCACCAGTTCCTGAGCACCGCTTGAGATTTCGGAAGGATTCCCGTGGCTGACAGCCCAGACGCCGTTGTTGGAGACATGAACGTGGAGGAGGCCGGCGGGTGCCCCGTCGCCCACGGCCGCTTCAGCCATCCGACCGAGGGTGGCAGCAACCGTGACTGGTGGCCGAACCAGCTCAACCTGAGCATCCTGCGCAAGCACTCGCCGGTGGCCAACCCGATGGGCGCGGACTTCGACTACGCCGCGGAGTTCCAGACCGTCGACCTGGACGCCCTGGCCAGGGACGTCGACGAGGTGCTGACCACCTCCAAGGAGTGGTGGCCCGCGGACTTCGGGCACTACGGCCCGTTCATGATCCGGATGGCCTGGCACAGCGCGGGCACCTACCGCGTGCAGGACGGCCGCGGTGGAGCCGGCGCGGGCATGCAGCGCTTCGCCCCGCTGAACAGCTGGCCGGACAACGGCAACCTGGACAAGGCGCGCCGCCTGCTGTGGCCGGTGAAGAAGAAGTACGGCCGCAAGATCTCCTGGGCGGACCTGATGATCTTCACGGGCAACCGCGCCCTGGAGACCATGGGCCTGAAGACCTTCGGCTTCGCCGGTGGCCGCGCGGACGTGTGGGAGCCGGACCAGGACGTGTACTGGGGCCCGGAGCGCACCTGGCTGGGCGATGAGCGCTACACCGGTGACCGCGAGCTGGAGAACCCGCTGGCCGCGGTGCAGATGGGCCTGATCTACGTCAACCCGGAGGGCCCCAACGGCAACCCGGACCCGCTGGCCTCCGCGCGCGACATCCGCGACACCTTCGGCCGGATGGCGATGAACGACGAGGAGACCGTCGCGCTCATCGCCGGTGGCCACACCTTCGGCAAGGCGCACGGCGCGGCCGACCCGAACAAGTACGTCGGGCCCGAGCCCGAGGGCGCAGGCATCGAGGAGCAGGGCCTGGGCTGGAAGAACAGCTTCGGCAGCGGCAAGGGCCGGGACGCGATCACCAGTGGCCTCGAGGTCACCTGGACCGCGACCCCGACCCAGTGGAGCAACGGCTTCTTCCAGAACCTGTTCGGCTACGAGTGGGAGCTGACCAAGAGCCCGGCAGGCGCCTGGCAGTGGCAGCCCAAGGACGGCGCGGGCGCCAACACCGTGCCCGACCCCGAGGACGGTTCGCTGTCCCGGCCGCCGACCATGCTCACCACCGACCTGGCGCTGCGCTTCGACCCGATCTACGAGCCGATCTCCCGGCGCTTCCTGGAGCACCCGGAGGAGTTCGCGGACGCCTTCGCCCGCGCCTGGTTCAAGCTGACCCACCGCGACATGGGCCCGCTGCAGCGCTACCTCGGCCCGCTGGTGCCGCAGGAGAAGCTGCTCTGGCAGGACGTCATCCCCGAGGTCAGCCACCAGCTGATCGAGGCGGCCGACGTGGCCAACCTCAAGGGCCAGATCCTGGCCTCCGAGCTGACCACCGCCGAGCTGGTCTCCACCGCATGGGCCTCGGCCTCCACCTTCCGGATCAGCGACAAGCGGGGTGGCGCGAACGGCGCCCGCATCCGCCTGGAGCCGCAGCGGTCCTGGGAGGTCAACGAGCCGGACACGCTGGCGCGGGTGCTGCGCGTGCTGGAGGGCATCCAGCTGGCGTTCAACAGCGCGCAGACCGGCGGCAAGCAGGTCTCGATGGCCGACCTGATCGTGCTCGGCGGCTGCGCGGCGGTGGAGAAGGCCGCCCGCGACGCCGGTTTCCAGCTGGAGGTGCCCTTCACCCCCGGCCGCGCCGACGCCACCCAGGAGCAGACGGACGTGGAGTCCTTCGCCGCCCTGGAGCCGACCGTGGACGGGTTCCGCAACTACCGCGGCAAGGGCCACCGCCTGCCCACCGAGTACCTGCTGATCGACCGGGCGAACCTGCTCGACCTCAGCGCGCCCGAGCTGACCGTGCTCATCGGCGGCCTGCGCGTGCTGGGCGCCAACTACCAGAAGTCCGAGCTGGGTGTGCTCACCACGACCCCCGGCACGCTGACCAACGACTTCTTCGTGAACCTGCTCGACATGGAGACCGAGTGGAAGTCGGCCTCGGAGGACCAGGAGACCTTCGAGGGCCGCGACCGCACCACCGGCGAGCTGCGCTGGACCGGTAGCCGCGCCGACCTGGTGTTCGGCTCGAACTCCGAGCTGCGCGCGGTCGCCGAGGTCTACGCCAGCGACGACGCGAAGGAGAAGTTCGTCCGCGACTTCGTCGCCGCGTGGGACAAGGTGATGAACGCGGACCGGTACGACCTGGTCTGAGGTTCCTTGGGCGGGGTCCGGGTCGCTGGTCGGCCCGGGCCCCGCTGGGGCAGGCAGGGATTGTCGGGGTGCGCTCATAGGGTCCTCGACATGACGGTGCAGCCGGTCCACGATCCACGTCCGCTGTTCACCCGGTCACTGGACCAGACCGGGCAACTGATCGCGGCGGTACGCCCCGACGAGCTGGGCAACGGCACTCCCTGCGCCGACTACGACGTTCGCGCGCTGCTCGGGCATGTGGTCGGGGTGCTGCACAAGATCGCCCTCGTGGGCACCGGAGCCGGCGCGCACGAGGTCCCCGACGTGATCGACGGCATCGACGATGACGGGTGGGCCGGTGCGTTCGCCCAGGCCCGCGGCGCGGTCGAGCGGGTGTGGGCCGAGGAGGCGGTGCTCGACCGGTTGGTCACGCTGCCCTGGGCCACGCTGCCCGGCCGGGTCGCGCTGGACGCCTACACCCACGAGTTCACCGCCCATTCCTGGGACCTCGCGCACGCCACCGGTCGGCTCGCCGAACTCGATCCCGACCTTGCCGCGCAGGCACTCGAAGCGTTCCCGAAGTTCGCGCCGCCGGAAGAGCGCAGCGGACAGGGTCCGTTCGGGCCTGCCGTGCCGGTGCCCGGCGATGCCGACGTCTACACCCGGCTGGCCGCCTACCTGGGCCGTCGGCCGTAGCCGGTGACCGGGGTGGCAGGCAGGTCGCCCGCCACCCCGGTTCAGCCGTCAGCGGGCCAGGTCCGCGGTCAGGCCGTAGGTGCGGCCGCCGAAGGTCACCCGCCAGTTGCCCGGTGTGGCGATCGGCAGGAAGTAGCGCACCTGTAGCTCCAGCGTGCGGCCCGGTGCGATCGACCGACCGGCCGGCAGGGTGAACGAGGCGTGCTGGAAGTCGCCCTTCAAGCCGCCGATGTTCGGGCCGGTGTGGCCCTTGCGGGTCACGGTCAGGCCGAAGCCGGACTGGTCGTTCATGCTGCCAGGGGCGCTGGTGCCGTAGTCGAACTCCACCTTCGCCCCGGCCGGGATGGTGGTCGTCGACCGGTTGGTCAGGCGCACCTTCGGCGTGATCGGGTAGTTGGCGTCGCCCAGGGCGAAACCGGTCACCTCCACGCCCACGTCCAGCACGTCGGCCGGGCGGGGAGTGGCGGACTTGGTGTTGCCGTAGGGGGCCGCGCCGCGCAGGCCGTCGTTGATCGTGGTGATCAGGTCCTGGCCCATCCGGTACTGCCCGGTCTTGGCGTCCCAGGCCGAGTCACCGGCCAGCTCCCAGATCATCAGGCCGCCGATGCCCTTGTCCGCCACGTACTTCGCCTTGGCCGCCAGGGACTGTTCGTCCTCTGTGGACAGGAACACCTTCTTCTGCTCGTTCCACAGCCACGGGGAGACCAGGGTGGCGTCGTAGTTGCCGGCGTAGGTGCCGGTGAGCTGGTTCTTCGGGTCCTTGGGGTCGAGTCCGTAGGCCTCCAGGTAGTCGGGGGTGATGCCCTCTTCGAGGTTTTTGGCGTGCCACATGGGGTTCACGCCGGAGGGGACCTCGTCACCGGCGGCGGTCTCGTCGTGCCAGAGGTTGTCGATGCCGACCGCGCCGTTGCCGCAGGGCACCTTCGAGCCGACGCTGGATCCGGTGCCGGGTGGGCACTTCGTCTGGTCCGGCAGCGGCGCGGTGCCCCACAAACCGTTGGTGCCACCGGAAACGCCCTGCCAGCCCCTGGTGTAGAAGGGCACGCCGAGGTTGATCCGGCCTGCTGACATGGCGCCGCGGAAGTAGTGGTAGGCCCAGTCGGTGTTGAGGTGTCCGATGCCCTCGTACTGCGGGGTCGTGTAGACCTCCCAGAACTTGAGCTCGGCGTCCTTGCCGTCGTCGAAGAGCGCGGCGTTCGGCCCGGCGTACTGGTTCCAGGAGCCGTGCAGGTCGTAGGTCATCAGGTTGGCGAAGTCCAGGTGCTGGGTCACCTGGTAGGTCTCCGCGCCGCGCAGCAGCCAGCCGGATGCCGATACCGCGGCGGTGAGCAGGTAGTGCTTGCCGTCGGCCGCGCTGGCGGTGTCCAGCTTTTCCCGCAACGTCTTCATCAGCGCGACGTAGCCCTTCATCAGCTCGCCGCGCCGGGCGTTGGAGATCCAGTAGTCGTCCGGGTTGCCCGCGAACGGAGCCGAGGTGGCGTACTCGTAGTCGATGTCCGCCCCGTCGAAACCGTACGTGCGCAAGAAGGTCACCACCGAGTCGGCGAAGGTGTCGATCGCCGCCTGGGTCTGGGTCAGCTGGTAGAAGCCGCCGGTGGCGTCCCGGGTGCCGTCCGGGCGCAGGATGCCGCCGGACTCCGCCCAGCCGCCCACCGAGATCATCGTGCGCACCGAGGGGTGCTGCTTCTTGTGCTTGCTGAGCTGGTTGAAATGTCCCTTGTACGGCAGCGAAGGATCCATTTCCGCGCCCGGCACGCCCGGCCATTCCATGCCGGTGTGCGGGTTGTCCGGACCGTCCGGGCCGACCGAGATCCGGTTGTCCTTGCCCACATGGGCGAAGGCGTGGTTGATGTGGGTCACCTTGTCCCACGGGATGTTGTGCGCCAGGTAGGACGGCGCGCCGTTGCGGCCGGTGCGCCAGCTGGTGAAGTAGCCGATCACGCGCCGGGAGTGCGCGCCCATCTTCTCCCGGCCCTGCGCGTCGTAGACCGTGCAGTAGGGCACGGTGACGCCCGGTTTCTGGTACAGGCCATCAGGACGGCAGTCCTCGGCCGTGGTGCCGGGCTGGGCGGAGGCGACGGGTGCGACGGCCGCGGCCGCGAGCAGGGTGAGCGCGGCCGCCAGCGCGCCCCAGCCCCTCATCGCCTGCCCCCGGTCAGGCCCTCGCGCATCGCGCGGGAGAGCGTGCCGTCGTCCTCGGCCAGGTTCCAGGCGAACGCGCCGCCCAGGCCCTGTTCCTTGATATAGGCGGTCTTGCGGGCGATTGTGGTCTCGTCGTCGAAGGACCAGAAGTCGGTGCCGTCGTAGCCCCAGGTGGCGATCGCGGTGTCGTCGTGGAAGATCTGCGAAGGGTCCAATGTGGACTTCAGGTTGCGGTAGCCGCGCACCCCCGGTTCCTCGGGGAAGTCGCCGGTCGCCGGTCCCTGTGCGGACTGGTACAGGCCGTTGGCCCCGCCGTCCTCGACACCGGTCCAGCCCCTGCCGTAGAAGGGAATGCCGATGAGGATCTTGCTCGCCGGCACCCCGGCGTCGCGGTAGATCTTGACCGCCTGCTCGACGCTGAACCGGCTCGCCGGCGGGTTCGGGTCCTTGGGGTCCTGGTGGATGTTGGCCTGGTGGCCGGTCCGGTTCGGTTCCCAGGACGAGCCGTGGAAGTCGTAGCCCTGCAGGTTGGCGAAGTCCAGGTAGTTGAAGATCTGGTCCAGCTCCAGGCCGCGGTCGATCTTGGCCGGGTCGGAGGCGGTGAACGCGGTCAGCAGCATGCCCTTGCGCACCGCGTCCAGCTGGGTGCGGAACTCCTTGAGCAGCAAGGTGAAGTTCTGCTTGTCGTTGGGGTCGACGTGGTTGACCTCGAGCCCGCCGCCTCCCGGGTACTCCCAGTCCAGGTCGAAGCCGTCGAAGATGCCGGCCCCGGTGCCCGTGCCACCGGCGGGTTTGCCGGTGCCCCAGTCGTCGCGGACCGGCAGGTTGCCGCGGATGTAGAGGTCGATGCAGGAGCGGACGAACTTCTTGCGCGCGGCGTCGGTCTTGGCCACGTCGGCGAAGAACTTGGAGAAGGACCAGCCGCCGATGGACATCAGCACCTTCATCCCGGGGTGCTTGGCCTTGAGCTTCTTGAGCTGGTTGAAGTTGCCGCGCAGCTTGGCCGAGGGGTTGTCGGCCACGCCGTCCACCGACTGCTCGGCGGTGATCACCCGCTGGTAGTTGGCGTGCGCGTCACCCGCGTTGTCCTTCGGGTAGTCCGGATCGGTCGGGTTGCCCACCGAGGCGGTGTTCTCGAAGCAGGTGAGGTTGGTGGCGTGGATGTTGGCGAAGGCGTAGTTGAGCACGGTCAGCCCGTCGGCCGAGCCGTTCTTCTCGAGGTGGCCGAGGTAGACGTTGCGGCCGTACACCGCCCACTGCGGGTAGTAGTTGACGACGTGCGGCGCGGCCACCGGGGCAGGGGGCGGGGCGGCTGAGGCAGGCACGGTGAGACCGGCCAGGGCCAGTCCGCCCGCGGCCGAGGCGGCCAGGAACCGCCGGAATGCAGGGGATCGCATGCAGTCTCCTAGAGGGAGGCCGAGTGGTCTGAACCATTACTGGCTCCCACGATCAACCCTGGAGACCCCGGCAGGCTATGTCACTTCCCCATCCACCGGTCTAATGCGCCCTCCGGGTGACCGGCGCAGCGCGGCGACCAGCTGGGCGCGCGAGCGGACGCCGACCTTGCGGTAGATCCGGGTGAGCCTGCCCTCGACCGTCTTGACGCTGAGGAACAGCCGGGTGGCCGCCTCCCGGTTGCCCAGCCCCTCGGCCACCAGCGCGGCCAGCTCGGCCTCGGCCGCGGTCAGCCCGCGCACGGCGGGCCGGACCGCGGCCGGGGTGCCCAGGCGGTCCAGCTCGGCGGCGGCCAGCGCGGCCCACGGGCGGGCTCCGCGTTGCTGGAAGGCGGTCAGCGCCGCGCGCACCGCCGACCGGGCGGCCGGGCCCCGGCGGCGGCTGCGTTCCAGCCTGCCCAGCGCGAGCAGAGTGCGGCCGTGCTCGATCGGCAGGCCCAGTCCGGCGAAGCGCTCACCCGCGCTGGTGAGCAGCCCGGCCGCGCCGTCGAGATCGCGCCGCGCGATGCGCACCAGGGCCTCGGCCCGGTCCAGCGCGGCCAGCACACCCGGCCGGTCCAGGGCGAGGGCCTGGTGCCGGGTGCGTTCGACCAGGGTGGCGGCCGCGGCCGGATCGCCCGCGCCGACCAGGGCTTCGGCCAGTTCGCCGTGCCAGCGCAGCACGGACGGGTCGGCGATCTGCTGCGCGGTCTCCAGCACGCGCACCCGCTCCAGCGCGGCCACCGCCCGCGCGGCCTCACCGGTGGCCAGCTCGACCGTGCCGAGCACCAGCAGGCTGCGCGGCAGGAACACCACGTCACCCTCCTCCTCGGCCGCCGCCGCGCCGAGCCGGGCCAGCCGGGCTGCTCTGGCGAACTCGCCGCCAGCGGACTCGGCGACGGCCATGGCGTACCAGGACAGTCCGGGTGCCGCGCCCGCCTCGCTGAGCACCCCGGTGAGCCGTCGCGCGTGCTCGATGGCGGCCCGGCAGTGCCCGGCGCGGGCCTCCAGCTCGACCAGGCAGCGCAGCACCTCGGCCAGCTGGGTGGTCGCCCCGGAGTGGGCTACCGGATGTTGCAGCAGTGCCAGGAGTTCCTCCCGCGCCGCGTCCAGGCGGTCGTCGAAGAAGGCGTGCCGGGCGGCCAGGAACCGCGCGGACACCGCGGGCGCGCACTCCAGCGCCCTGGCCAATGTCCGTTCGGCGGCCGGGTCGCCAAGCCCGCGCTGCATCCTGGCCCGCATCAGCAGGGCGAGCTCCAGGGTGCGCGCCGGGCCGCGGCCGGTGGCCAGCGCGGCGGCCAGCCCGGCCTCCTCGGCGGCGCGGCGGGTGTCGCCGTCGGCGATGTGCGCCTTGATCGCCGTGCGCAGGTGCACCTCGGCCAGCAGCTCCGGATCGTCGCCTGCCTCCTCCCGGGCCTTGGCCAGCACCTCCTCGGTGCCGCGCAACCGCTGGCAGGCCGCGTCCAGCAGGGCCAGCCGCACCCGCACCCGGTCGGCGGGCCGGTGCGCGTGCGGCAGCACCCGGTGCGCGGCCTCCCTGGCCAGGTCGGACCGGCCGGCCGCGCCCGCGTCGATGGCCGCCGCGAGCAGGCAGGCCACCAGTTCGGCGTGCTCGCCGGGCGGCAGCCGGCGGGCGGCGAGCAGGCCCAGCTCGGCCGCGAAGGCATGCGCGCCACGGGTTCTGGACTCCTCGGCGGCCGCGCGCAACCGCCGCGCCAGCGCCCGGTCGGGCTCCTGGTGCGCGTGCGCCTGGTGCCAGACCGCGGCCACCGGATCGTCCACCGCGTCGGCCAGCCGGGCGTGCGCCCGCGCCCTGGCATCCGGTCCGGCGTCGGCGGCCAGCACCAGCGGGATCGCCGCGGCGGTGAACCGGATCTCCTCGTGCCGCACCCGCAGCAGCCGCGCCGCCTCCGCGGTGGCCAGCTCCTCGGCGGCCAGGCCGGGGCGGACCCGGTTGAGCACGGTCACCGTCGGGTCCCGGCACAGCGCGGCCAGCACCAGGCAACGCCGCACCGGATCGCTGATCTCGTGCAGCCACAACCGGATCAGCTCGCGCGCGCCGGGAGACGGGGACAGCGGTTCCGGGGGCAGCGCGGCCCGGCCACCGGCCAGCAGCGCGCGGGTGAGCTCCACCGCCAGTGCCGGGTTGCCGCCGCTGTGCGCGAGCACCTGGCCGGTCCACCGGTGCGGCAGGCCGAGGCCGGTGACCAGGTCCACCAGCGCGTCCGGGGTCAGCGCGGGCATCGGCACCGGCCAGCTCTCCTGGCACAGCTCGTGCCCGGCCACCGGGGCGGTGGCCCTGCGCTCGGTGGTGAGCAGCCGCAGACCGGGCGAGCGCACCGCCCGCAGCGCGCCGCGCAGGGCGTCCCGGCTGTCCGGGTCCAGCCACTGCACGCCGTCGAGCACCACCAGCACCCCGTCCCGCGCGGCGAGCGCGTCCAGCAGTTCGGCCAGGGCAAGGCGCACCGCCAGGGGGTCCGTGCCCCTGGCGGGCGCCGGGCCGCGGCGCACCAGCGCCGACAGCACCTCCCTGCGGTCCCCGGTGACCATCGCCAGCGACGGCGGAGCCAGCGAGGCGAGCAGCTCCGCCAGTCCACTGTGGACGATCGCCGGGTCTTCGGCGCAGGGGCTGGAGCGCATCACCAGTGCGCCGC
The DNA here is from genome assembly GCF_053591555.1 of Crossiella sp. NPDC003009. Taxonomy (NCBI): domain Bacteria; kingdom Bacillati; phylum Actinomycetota; class Actinomycetes; order Pseudonocardiales; family Pseudonocardiaceae; genus Crossiella; species Crossiella sp. NPDC003009. The sequence goes on from NZ_JBSFUA010000001.1 coordinate 261,760, forward strand.
CCCTGGCCGCCGCGGCGGCCACCCCGTGGGCCACCTCGGTCTTGCCGGAGCCCGCCGGTCCGAACAGCGCGACCCGGCCGTGCCGGTGCAGCGCCGCCAGGACCTCCGGCAGTGGCTCCGCTCCGCTCACCCCGCTTTCCGGCACGTGCCGACCGGAGGGAGGGCGGGGTGCGCCTGCGGGTGCTGGTCCCACCAGCGCGCGTACCCCGGACTGGCCGCCACCAGTTCCAGGTAGGCGCGACCCAGCTCGGCGCGAAGTCGCCGGGCCGCGGCCAGGTGCGCGTGATCGCTGGCCAGCACCACCCGCTGCGCGAGCGGCGTGCCCCGAACCGGCTTGAGCACCACCCCCTCCCTCGGTTGGTCCACCGGGAAGAAACAGCCCAGCGCGCGACCGGCCGCCACCAGCGCCGCCGACATCTCCCAGTTGCCGCACCAGTACGTGACCCTCGGCGTGAACCCGGCCTCGGCGCACCGCTGCCGGAAGTAGGCAGGCCACGGTCCGCTGTCCGACGGGTCGTCCACCCATTCGTGCCCGGCCAGCTCGGCCAGCTCCAGCTCGGCGCGCGCGGCCAGCGGACCGTCCGCGGCCACCCCGATGTAGACCGGTTCGCACTCGATGAGCACCTGCCGGACCCCGGTCGCCCGCGACGCGACCGGGGGCAGGTCAGGCTCCAGGTACAGCGCGAGGTCCAGCGCACCGGAGTCCAGCAGCGCGGTGAGCGTGCCGCAGCCGGGATCCACCCGCAGCAGCACCCTGGCGAAGGGCAGCACCGACCCCAGCCGCCCGGCCACCCGCCCGGTCAGCGGGCAGGCCTGCAAGCCGATCCGCAGCACCGGCGAGTCCGGCCGCTCGCGCGGGGGAGCCAGCACCAGGTCCAGGTCGTCGAGCCCGGCCAGGATCGCCCTGGCCCTGGTGGCCACCTCCGCGCCGACTGGGGTGAGCGTGACGCCGCCGGGGGTGCGCACGAACAGCTGGGTGCCGAGGTGGCTTTCCACCCGGCGCAGCATGGTGCTCACCGCGGGCTGGGTCAGGTCGAGCTGGATGGCGGCCTTGCTGATGCTCCGGGCCGAGGCGATGGCGTCGATCATCCGGAGGTGTTGAGGCCCCAGGTCCATCGCTCCTCCTGACCCCGTTTTCCGCTTCCGCCCAGGCTAACGACGGGGGAGTGGGCGGGGTAACGAGGGAAAACCCTTGCTCGCGGCAGACTTGAGCCCGCTGAGTAGATATGCGGATGTCCCGGCTGCCGTCCGCTGTGCGAATGTCTCCGCGTGTCCGAGATCATCGAGCCGGCACCCCGGCGACCTCTGTCCAGGGTGCTCGGGCAGCTGGCCACCGCCGGGTTCTTCGGCACGGTGATCATGCCGTTCGGCCTCATCTCGGTCCTCGGGGCACTCTTCGGCGGCGGCCTGCCCGCGTTGGGGATGACCGTGGCGGCGGCGCTGGCCGGGTTCGCGATCCTGTACGGCGCGGCCGCGCTGGCGCCAGGGGAGTCCTGGCTCGGCGGCAGCCGGGTCGGCCGGTGCTGCTGGGCGGTCCTGGTGGGCGGGTTCGGCGGGCTCGGGTGGTGGCTGGGCTGGGCGGTGACCAACGAGCTGGGGCTGGCGGTCAGCCGCCCGCCGTTGGGGCTGCTCGCGGGCGCGGTGCCGTTCGTGTTGGTGGCCGGGCTGTTGCTGCGCGGGTGGTACCTGGCCGTGGGCTCGCTGGCGGTCACCGTGGCACTGGGCGGCTGGCTGCTCGCCGGGCTGGCCGCGCTGCCACCGGACCCGGCCGAGGTCAGCCGCAGGCTCGCCGCCACCAGCGTCGACCGCACCCAGTTGTTCGCCACCGAACTGCCCGGCTACCGCATCAGGCGCGATTCGGCCGGCTGGCGTCTGGCCCCACCCGGCGAACCGCGCGGTGCCAAGGACGTCGAGGTCACCGCGGTGCCGCCGGGAACAGCCACCGAGGCGTGCGCGGCCAGCCTGGAGTGCGCCGAGGACGCCCCCGGCCTGCGCTACCAGCGCACCGCGGGCCAGCACGGCTACGTTCACCAGCGGGAGCGGCTGGCGGTGCGGGTGCTCGGCAGCCTTGGCGTGGACCGGAAACTGCTGCGCGAGGCCGCTCTCGCTGCCCGCCCGGCCACCGACGCGGAGCTGCTGGACATCCTGCCGCCCGACCGGCGGCACCAGCCCTCACCGCTGGACCGGCTGCGGCAGTTCGCCAGGTCGTTTGCCGGATAAGCTGTCCCGGTGCTCGTCGCCGTCCTCGCCGACACCCATGCCCCGCGCCGCTGGAAGGGCTGCCCGCCCGCGGTCGCCGAACACCTGCGCGCGGCGGAGCTGATCCTGCACGCCGGTGACGTGTGCACCGCCGAGGTGCTCGACGAGCTGTCCGCCTTCGCCCCGGTGCACGCGGTGCTGGGCAACAACGACGGCCCGGATGTCGCCGCCTGGGGCGCGCCGGAGACCCTGGAGCTGGACCTGGACGGCCTGCGGGTGGCGATGATCCACGACAGCGGCCAGGCCAAGGGCCGCACCGCGCGGATGCGCCGCCTGTTCCCCGATGCGGACCTGGTCGTCTTCGGGCATTCGCACATCCCGATGGACGTCACCGGCGACGGCGTGCGGATCTTCAACCCGGGCTCGCCCACCGACCGCCGCCGTCAGCCGCAGGGCACCATGGGCCTGTTGCGGATCGAGCGCGGCGAACTGGCCGAAGCCCGGATCATCCCGGTGACCTAGCCAGCCCAGTCCGCGCGCAGCAGCTCGTACTCGACCTCGCCCTGCTCGGTGCCCGGCAGCGGATCGTCGAAGTGCGGGAAGAAGGTCCGCACGTGCTTGAGCCCGGCGCGCTCCATCACCCGGCGGGAGGCGGTGTTAACCGCCATCGTCTGCGCCCACACCCGCTGCACGCCCAGGTCGGTGAAACCCTTGCGCACCAACGCCCGCGCCCCCTCGGTGGCATAGCCCTTGCCCCAGAACCGGGCCTGGAACCGGTAGCCGAGCTCCACCTCGGTGGCGCTGCCGTCGGCTGGCGGTTCCAAGGCCAGCCAGCCGATGAACTCGCCGGTGGCGCGCTCGATGGTGGCCCAGGTCCCGGCGGGGCCGAGCTCGTAGTGGGAGAGCAGCTTGGGCAGCACCTCGTGCTCGATCACCGCGCGCGGAGTCGGCTCGCCGGTGAGGAAGCGCATCACCTCGGGATCGCTGTCCAGCTGCACCAGGTTGTCCACATCGGACTCGGTGAACCGGCGCAGCAGCAGCCGGTCGGTTTCCAGGAAGATCCGCACCCGGGCCATCCTGGGCGGCCCGGGTGCGGGTGTCCACCGGATTTAGCCGCGCGCCTGGGTGGCGGCGAAGGTGCTGAGCAGGTCGGAGATGTGCTCTGGCCTGCCGGTGTTCTGGCGGTAGGCGGCGGTCAGGGTGTCGATGTGGGTGTAGCCGGGCGCGAGGGTGGTGCCCTTGGGGAAGAACAGCTTCAGCGGGGCGCCGATCGCCGAGTCGGTGGCGCCGATGATCAGCGTCGGCTTGGCCTTGGCGGCCGCGGCGTGCCGGAGGTTGACCAGCTCGCCGTCCCGGGAACCGGCCAGGGCCAGGCCGAAGTCCACCAGGGTGCGCACCGAGTGGTAGTACTCCCAGGAGTTGATGCCGGGGTTGCCGAACTGGCGGGCAAGGTCAGGCAGGCTGCTCACCTCGTGCCCCGGTGAGGTGTAGTCCACGCCCTGGACGTTGTCGTGGTTGCGCCAGCCGTAGAGGGCCTTCTTGTCGGTGGGGCCCACCCTGGGGTTCGGGCCGGTGACCGTGGCCAGCCAGTCGCCGACCAGGGGCAGGCCGCTGACCTGGCCGGGCAGCGGGAAGGTCTTGGGGGCGACCGGGCCGCCGGTGTAGGCCCCCATGCCGACCTGCAGGATGCCGAGGTTGGCGGTGTTGTTGTCCATGAGGGTGCCCAGCAGGGCGGCGTTGGTGAAGCGGAACTCGCGGATGTCGTTGGCGCCGCTGAGGAAGTCGAAGTAGCTGCGGGCGAACAGCAGGCGCAGCGCGGTGTCGGTGACCGGGTTGGCCGGCAGCCTGCGGTGCAGGTCGGTTTCCGCGCCGGGCTCGAAGTGCGCGCCGATGCCCACGATGCCGAGGGCGTTGAACAGCTCGGCGTTCACCCCCGGCACGCTCACCAGCGACCGCGGCAGCACCCCGGACCGCAGCAGCTGGACCGCCACGTCGTGGGTCTTGCCGACCACCAGGTTGGCCGCCCACTTCAGCAGCGGATTCGTCTGCAGCCCAACGGGATCACTGGTGACCAGGGTGTCCAGGCCGAAGAACGCGCCGCACTGCCGGTGCCCGGCGTCGGCGGTGGTGGCCGGGTCGCCGTCGAAGTCCCAGGCGGCGAAGAAACCGGTCATCAGCCCGGCCATGGACGCGCCGCCGCAGACCGTCCTGGTGCGCCGGAACTCCGGGTCGGGCAGCTCGTGCAGCATCAGGTCGTACTGGTCGCGCACGGTCTGCTCGACCCCGATCTCGGCCAGGAAGCCGAGTTCGCTGTCCTTCTTGAAGCCCTCGAACTTGCGGCCGCCGATGACCTTGCCCTGGTAGTAGTAGTCGAAGGCCCCCCGCCAGTCCCGCGCGGCCCACCCGGCGCGCAGCCCGGTGTTGTCGGTGAGGCAGTTGGGCCTGCGGGCCTGCGCCCAGAACTCCACCCGCTGCCCCTTGCCCAGCGCCGAGCGGACGGTGTTGCGGGCCAGGCTGTCGCTGTTGTCCGCGCTGCCGAAGGAACCCGGCTGCTCGACGAAGACCGAGTCGGCCCGCTGCGGATCGGCAGGCCCACCGGCCGGTCGGTAGCGCAGGTAGCTGATCCACTCACACGCCTCCGGCCGGGGGCCGGCCGCCGAGGGCAGCGGCGAGCGCAGGTCCACCCGGCTGACCAGCACACCGTCGCCGACCTCGTCCGGCAGTGCGGTCTCCACCCGGCGCTCCACCCGGCTCGTCGAGCCCGGTGCGGCCAGGGCGACCGGGCTGAGCAGGGTGCCGGTGATCGCGGTGGTGGCGGCCAGCGCCGACCACCGGTGCGTGCTGCGCTTCATGCCGCCTCCAATGGAAAATGATGGTGACCAGATTCACGGTAGGGAGTGCGCGAGCACGCGGGCAAGGTGATCTGACACGGCCCCCTTTCCCACCTTTCGGCTGGTTGACGTTTCGGCTGTAGGCGAGCCGGATATCTCCAGCCCAGCAGCGGTACCGGCCGGTGCTGCTTTGGAGAGGGGACCGACCGCCATGTCCTCGACCTCGGATTCGGCCGCCGCCGACGGCCACCACGACCTGGTCGGCCAGCCGCACGACGAGCAGCGGGAGGGTCCGCTGGCGCATGCGGAGGCCGAGGCGGCGCGGATCAGCGAACCCGGCGCGCCACTGGGCGCCCTCGGTCCGCGCTTCGACCGGCGCTCGCCGTTCCTGATCGGGCTGGCCGCGGCCGCCGGGGTCGCGGTCACCTACGGGCTGGTGCTGGTGCTGGCCGACCTGCGCGGGGTGCTGATCGTCATCGGCCTCGCGCTGTTCCTGGCCATCGGGATCGAGCCGCTGGTCTCCTGGCTGGTGAACCGGCGCTTCCCGCGCTGGCTGGCGGTCACCGCGGTGTTCCTGGCCGGGTTCGGGGTGGTCGGCGGCTTCCTGGCGGTGGCCATCCCGGTGCTGGTGGAGCAGGGTGTCCAGTTCGCCGAGCGGGCGCCCGCGTACCTGCGCCAGGCGGTGGCGGAGCACTCCTGGCTGGCCCGGCTCAACGAACGGGTCGAGCTGCGGCAGGTGCTGGAACAGGTGCTCAGCGGCAGCGCCGGCCTGGTGCAGGCCGGGCTGGCGGTGTTCAGCACCCTGACCGACCTGGTGATCCTGCTCGTGCTGACCGTCTACTTCACCGTTGAGCTGCCGAGGGTGCGCGCCGGGCTGTACCGGTTCGTCCCGCACTCGCGGCGGCCGAGGACGATCCTGATCAGCGACCAGATCTGCGTCAAGGTCGGCGGCTACGTGCTGGGCAACCTGCTGGTCTCCCTCGTCTGCGGGGTGCTCACCCTCATCTGGCTGCTGGTCTTCAACGTGCCCTACGCCCTGCTGCTGGCGCTCACCGTGGCGCTGCTGGACCTGATCCCGGTGGTCGGCTCGATCGCGGGCGGGGTGTTGATCAGCCTGGTCGCGCTGACGGTCTCGGTACCGGTGGGCCTGGCCACCGTCGGTTTTGTCATCGCCTACCGGTTGGTCGAGGACTACCTGCTGATCCCGAAGATCATCGGACGCACGGTGCGGGTGCCCGCCCTGGTCACGGTGGTGGCGGTGGTGCTGGGCGGGGCACTGCTCGGCGTGGTCGGCGCACTGGTGGCCATCCCGGTGGCCGCCGCGCTGCTGCTGATCACCCAGGAGGTCGTGTATCCCAGACTGGATCGGACCTAGGCCAGCTGAGCGTCCACAGTGGATGGATCGAACACCGCGTCCGCGGCCAGCCCGGCCAGCCCGATCAACGGAGCCTTCTCGCCCAGGCGGGCCGGGGTGATCTCGCGCAGCCCCAGCAGCGCCACCGGGTGCGCCTGGTCCAGCACGGCCGTGCGGACCGCGTCGGCGAACCGCGGCAGCGCGCCGATCGGGCCGCCGAGGCGGAGGTGCTGCGGGTTGACGATGCTGACCACCGTGGCCAGCACGCCGCCGAGCTGCCGTCCCGCCTCGGTCACCGCGGTGACCGCCTCCTGACGGCCCTGTGCCACCTGGCGCACCACGTCAGCGAGGGTGCGCACGCCGCTGGGGCGGAGCAGGCGGAGCAGGGCGCGGCCGCTGGCCACCGCGGCCAGGCAGCCGGTGCGGCCGCAGGCGCAGCGCTCCTCGTGACCGGCGAGCTTGATGTGGCCGATCTCGCCGACGCTGCCGGTGACGCCCCGGTACGGGCGGCCGTTGATCACCACGCCGCTGCCGATGCCGGTGCCGACCTTCACCCCGAGCATGGTGGTGGCCGGGGCGCCGTCGGCCAGGTGCTCGCCGAAGGCCAGCGCGTTCGCGTCGTTCTCCACCACCACCGGCACCCGCACCCTGGCCGCGATGGCGTCGTGCACCGCGGTGCCGGACCAGCCCGGCATGCTCGGCGGCGCGGTGTTCGCGCCCGAGGTCGGGTCCACCTGGCCGGGGATGCCCGCGGCCAGCACGCAGAAGTCCTCCATGCGGCCGGTCTCGGCGAGCAGCTCCGCGCCGATGGCCAGCACCCGCTCCAGCACCGCCGCCGGTTCCTGCCGGGCGGGCACCTTCTCCCGGCGCACCGCCAGCACGGTGGCGGTCAGGTCGGCGACCGCGACCGCCAGGTGGCTGACCCCGATGTCGGCGACCAGGGCACAGCGCCCGGCCTCGTCGGCGGCCAGCAGCTCGGCGGGCCTGCCGCCGCTGGAGGCCTGGCGGCCCGCCGTGCGCAGCAGCTTCAGGCTGCTCAGCGCGTCCAGGCGTTCCACCATGGTGGCGCGGGAGAGCCCGACCCTGGCCTGGAGCTCCTGCCGGGTCATCGGGCCGTCCCTGCGCAACACCGCCAGGATCCAGCCGGGGGACAACGGTCTTGATGTGGCGTTGACGTCCACCTGCACGCCCCCTATCTTGAGCCACCCGTACTTATGTCTAGCGACTAGACGGAAGTCTCGCAACGAGGAGGTGGCTGTGGCCGGGTTCTCCCGCCGATCGCTGCTGCGCGGCGCGCTGGCCGCGGGCGCGGGGGCGGCGGCCGCACCGCTGCTGGGCGGCTGCGTCGGCTTCGCCACCTCCGGCACCTCGGGCCTGACCTTCCTGTCCACCCAGTTCACCCCGGTGGAGGAGGCGGAGCGGTTCCGCGCGCTGCTGCGCCGCAGCTTCGACGCCGAGGTCGGTTACGTCACCAGCGACCCCGGGCAGTTCACCACTCAGGTGCGCAGCCAGGTCGAGGCGGGCAACGTGCGGGTCGCGCTGCTCGGCGGCCTGCACGGCGACCTGGCCCCGCTCGCCCCGGACTGCCTGACCGACCTCACCGACCTGGTGGCCGACTTCAGCGCGCTCGGCTGGCCGCCGGAGTACCTGGAACTGGCCAAGGCGGGCACCGACCGCACCTGGTACGTGCCATGGGCGCAGGCCAGCTACCTGCTCGCCGCGCACGTGGACGCGTTGGCCCACCTGCCCTCCGGCGCCGATCCCGAGGACCTGAGCTACGAGCAGTTCCTGGACTGGGCGGTGAACGCCCGCCGCGCCAACGGAAACCGGCCGATGCTCGGCCTGCCCGGCGGTCCCAAGGGCCTGCTGCACCGGTTCCTCCAGGGTTACCTGCTGCCCTCCTTCACCGGCGGGCAGATCACCACCTTCAACTCCCCGGAGGCCATCACCGCCTGGGAGTACCTGCGCGAGCTCTGGCGCAACTGCGCCCCGGCCAGCACCAACTACGACTTCATGCAGGACCCGCTGGAGGCCGGTGAGGTGCGCTTCGCCTGGGACCACGTGGCCCGGCTGGTCAACGTGCCCAAGCGCGAACCGGACCGCTGGCGGATGCTGCCCGCCCCGCGCGGGCCCAAGGGCCGCGGCTACATGGCCGTGCTCACCGGCCTGGCCATCCCCAGGGGCGCGCCGCACCAGGACCAGGCGCGCCGGTTGATCGCCACCCTGAGCAAGGCGCAGGCCCAGATCGAACTGTTGCGCGCCAACGCCTTCTTCCCCACCGTGCGCACCCCGATCCCGGAGGACCTGCCGCCGGCGATCCGGCTGGAGGCCGCCGCGGTGGCCAAGCAGCGGCAGCTGCCCGGCGCGCTGCTGTCCCTGCCACCGGTCGGGCTGGGCAGCCGCGAAGGGGAGCTGGGCAAGGCGTTCCGGGACTGCTTCCAGTCCATCGTGCTCGGTGGCGCCGACATCAGGTCCACTGTGGACAGACAGACCAGTGTGCTGGCCAAGGTGCTGGCCGAGGCCAAGGTGCCGTGCTGGGCGCCGGATCCGCGCGGCGACGGCGTGTGCGAGGTGGGCTGAGATGACCGGGCGGACGCCGTGGCTGCTGCTGGCCCCCTCCACCGTGCTGCTGGCGCTGTTGTTCGGCTGGCCGCTGGTGCAGGGGGTGCTGGCCGCCTTCCAGGACGGCAGCGGGTTCACCCTGGCCCATTGGCAACGGCTGTTCACCGACCCGTACTTCGGGCAGGCGCTGCGCAACACGGTGCTGCTCATCGTGATCGTGGTGCCGATCCAGCTGGTGCTCGCGGTCGGCATGACCTTGCTGATCCAGGCCAAACCGCGCTTCGCCGGGGTGCACTTCTACCTGTGGGCCATCCCGCTGGCCATCTCCGACCTGGCCGCCGGACTGGTGTGGCTCACCGTCTTCGCCGACCGCGGCTACCTCAACTCGCTGCTGATCACCCTCGGCCTGTCCGAGCACGGCATCGCCTGGCTCAGCTACGACAGTCCGGGCACCATGCTGTTCGCGGTGGTGGTCGCGGAGGTCTGGCGGGCCACCTCGATGGTGTTCGTGATCGTGGTGGCCGGGGCGCAGATGCTGCCGCCGGACTACGACGAGGCCGCCCAGGTCTTCGGCGCCACCGCCTGGCAACGGCTCTGGCACGTCACGCTGCCACTGCTGCGGCCCAGCCTCCAGGTGGCGCTGATCCTGCGCACAATTCTCGCCCTGCAAGCCTTCGCGGTCGCCCAGGCGCTGACCGGGCGCGACTTCCCGCTGCTGGTGGGGGAGACCTACCAATGGCACGTCACACTGCAGAACCCATCGGTGGCCAGCGCGGTCGCCCTGGTCGTGCTCGCGCTGTCGCTGGGCACCGCGGTCCTGTACCTGCGCGCCCTGCGCCAGCCGGCCGGGGGAGGCGCCAGGTGAACCGGCTACCGATCGACCTGGCCCCGCTGCGCAGGCGGCGGCAGCGGCGGATCCTGGTGCAGCTGGCCTGCATCGGCGTCTCGGCGTTCCTGCTGCTGCCGATCGTCCTCATCGGACTGTCCGCGCTGTCCTCGCGCTCGGCGCTCACCGAGTTCCCGAAACCGTTGCTGCCCAGCGAGTTCGACACCGAGAGCGTGCTCGGCTTCATCGGCGGCACCGGGGTGGTCCCGGCCTTCGGCAACTCGGTGCTGGCCGGGGTGTACACGGTGCTGCTCGCGCTGCTGCTGGGCGCACCGGCCGGCTATGCCCTCTCCCGCTTCGACTTCCGCGGCCGGGATGCCTACCAGGTGCTGATCCTGCTGGTGCGGGCGCTGCCGATCGTGGTGCTGTCGGTGCCGCTGGCCACCATGTTCCTGCGGGCAGGCGTGGACGACACGGTGTTCGCGGTGACCCTGGTGCACACCGCGCTCGCGTTGCCCACCACCATCCTGATCACCGCCAGCATCTTCGTCGGTGTGCCACGGGATGTGGAGGAGGCCGCGCTGGTCTTCGGCTGCACCCCGTTGCAGGCTATGCGGCGGGTGGTGCTGCCGATGGCGCTGCCCGGGCTGGCCGCCTCCTCGGTGTTCACCTTCGTGCTGTCCTGGAACGAGGTGCTCGGCGCGGCCGTGCTGACCCTGGGCCACCGGACGCTGCCCGCGCAGGTGCTGGCCTCGCTGGCCGACTCGCCCAACGCCTACCGCTTCGCAGGCGGTTTTGTGCTGGTGCTGCCCGCGCTGCTGTTCATCTTCCTGATGCGCCGCTACCTGCTGAACATGTGGGGCACCACCCTGCGCTGAGCCGCCCGACCCGCCGAGACGAGAGCGCCCATCCCGATGGCAGAGATCGCACTGCACAACCTGGTCAAGACCTACCCCGGCGGCACCACAAAGGCCACCGACGAGGTCAGCCTGCACGTGGCCGACGGCGAGTTCATGGTGCTGCTCGGCCCCTCCGGCTGCGGCAAGACCACGTTGCTGCGCATGGTGGCCGGGCTGGAGCTGCCCGACGGCGGGCAGATCGTCATCGGCGGCAAGGACGTCACCTACCTGGAACCGCGCAGGCGCAACCTGTCCATGGTGTTCCAGTCCTACGCGGTGTTCCCGCACCGCAGGGTCGCCGACAACATCGGCTTCGGGCTGCGCATGCGCGGGACCGACCCGGCCGAGATCAAGCGCAAGGTGGCCTGGGCGGCCGAGGTGCTCCAGCTGACCCCGTACCTGGACCGCTACCCGGCCAAGCTCTCCGGCGGGCAGCGGCAGCGGGTGGCGGTGGCGCGGGCCATCGTGATGGACGCCGAGGTGCTGCTGATGGACGAGCCACTGTCCAATTTGGACGCTCTGCTGCGGCTGTCCTTCCGGGCCGAGCTGAAGAAGCTGGTCGCCGAACTGGGCACCACCACGCTCTACGTCACCCACGACCAGGTGGAGGCGCTCTCCCTGGGCGACCGGGTGGCGGTGATGCGGCAGGGCCGGATCGTGCAGTGCGACGCGCCCACCACCGTCTACGACCAGCCTGCCGAGGAGTTCGTCGGCGGCTTCATCGGCAGCCCGCCGATGAACTTCCTCACCGGCACCGTGGTGCGGGACAGCGCGGGCGCGCTCCGGCTCGACCTCGGCGCGCACACCGTGGCCGTGCCGGAATCCTTGCGCGGCTACACCGGCCGCGTGCTGAGACTGGGGGTCCGGCCCGAGGCCTTCGGGGTCGCCACTGGGGGTGCCCCCGAAGGCCTCGGCGCCGAGCTGGAGGTCTTCGAACCGCTGGGTTCCGCGGTGCTGCTGACCCTGACCTTGTCCGGCCACCAGCTCAAGGTGCAGGCCCCTGCCGACTTCCGCGCCACCCCCGGCGACCGCCTGACGCTGACCCTGCCCGCCGAGCGCTGCCGCTGGTACGACCCGGAAACCCACCTGCTGCTGGAGACCGCGTGATCCTCGCCCCGCCGCTGACCGCCCGCGCGGCCTACGTGTTGCGCGGCAACGACACCGGCGCGCTGGTCACCGCCGCGCCGCAGCTGTACCCGCACATGTGGAGCTGGGACGCGGCCTTCATCGCCATCGGCCTGGCCCACCTGGACGTCGGCCGCGCCTGCGCCGAGCTGGACACCCTGTTCGCCGCCCAGTGGCGCGGCGGGATGCTGCCGCACATCGTGTACAGCCAGCAGGCCGCGGACTACTTCCCCGGACCGGACCGCTGGGGCGCGCAGGAGCTCAGCGCGCAGGCCCCGCGCCGGGTGCGCACCTCCGGCATCTGCCAGCCGCCGGTGCACGCCATCGCGGTGCACCGGCTGCTGGAGATCGCCCGCGGCCGCGGCGGCCTCGACCGGGCGGTGGCCGAGGACTTCGTATGGCGGGCCTGGCCGAAGCTGTTCGCCTGGCACCACTGGCTGGCCGAGCACCGCGACCCCGGTGGCGAGGGCCTGCTGGCGATCGTGCACGGCTGGGAGTCCGGTATGGACAACTCGCCGCGCTGGGACCCCGCCTACGCCAACGTGCGCCCCGGTCCCGACCTGCCGCCCTACGTCCGCCGGGACCTGCGCCTGGTCGAGGCCGGGATGCGGCCCTCCGACGCCGAGTACGACCGCTACCTGTGGCTGGTGGAGGAGATGCGCCGGGTCGGCTACCACCCCGGCCGGGTGGTGCGCGGCTCGAGCTTCCTGGTCGGCGACGTCTTCTTCACCGCGATCTTCGCCCTGGCCTGCGAGGTGCTCGCGGAGCTGGGCGAGCAGATCGGCCAGCCCGCGAGCATGGTCGCGGAGCTGGCAGGCTGGGCCCACCGTAGCCGTGCCGCCGTCGCGGCCACGGTGGACCCGGCCACCGGCCTGGCCAGGGACCGGGACTTCCGCACCGGCGAGTGGATCGCCACCCGCACCCTCGCCGGTTTCGCCCCACTGCTCTGCGGCGGCCTTGACGGCCAAGCGGAACAGCACCTGCTGTCCATTGTGGACGGACCAGACTGGTGCGGGCACCCGGACCTGGCCGCCGCCGTGCTGCCCTCCACCGCGCCCTCGGACCCGGCGTTCCGGCCCCGCCAGTACTGGCGCGGTCCACAGTGGCCGGTGATGGCCTGGCTGTTCAGCTGGGCCTTCGCCAGGCGCGGCTGGACCGAACAGGCGGAGAAGCAGCGCGCCGAGGGCATCCGGCTGTGCGCGGACGGCACCTTCGCCGAGTACTACCACCCGCTCACCGGCCGACCCCTGGGCAGCCTGGACCAGTCCTGGACCGCGGCGGTGGTCCTGGACTGGCTCTGCTAGGCGGGAGCCGCCTCCACCAGGCTCAGCCCGTCCTCGCGAACCACCTCGGTCACCACCAGTCCCGCGTCCGAACAGAGCCGCTCGAACTCCGTCCTGGTGCGCTCCCGGCCGCCGTAGAGCACCAGCATGCTGAGGTCCTTCAGCGCCGGATCCCTTGGCTGGCCCGGGTTGCCGCGTTCGGGGAGCACGTCGTCCACGATGAGCACCCGGCCGTGCGCGGGCAGCGCGGCCCGGCAGTTGGCCAGGATCCGGGTGGCCGCCTCGTCATCCCAGTCGTGCAAGATCCACTTGAGCACCAGCAGGTCCGAACCCTGGGGCACCGCCTCGAAGAAGTCCCCGGCCTGGGTGCCGCAGCGGTCCGCCAGCCCGGCCCTGCGCACCGCCCTGGCCGCCTGCGGGATGGCGGTCTCGGTGTCGAAGACCAGGCCGCGCAACGAAGGGAAGTGGCGGAGCAGGGTGATCAGCAGGGTGCCGTCGCCGCCGCCGACGTCGGTGACCGAGCTGAACCGGCCGAAGTCGTAGTGGGCGGGCAGTGACTCGGCGATGTGCCGGGTGGGCTGGCCCATCGCGGTGTTGTAGAGCGCGGCCAGCTCCGGGTCGGCGGCGAAGTGCTCGAACACCCCGCGCCCGAACACCTCGGGGAAGGCCGCGCGGCCGGTGCGCAGGCTGAACTCCAGGCGGGACAGGGGTTCCAGCGCGGTGGGGTGGCTGGCCAGCAGGGCGTAGGCGTGCAGTGAACCGTCCACATCGGACCGCAGCAGGTCGCCGTCCTCGGTGGCGGTGAAGCCGCGGTCGTGCTCCACGCACAGGCCGAGGTCGGCCATCGCCCGCAGCAGCCGGACCGCCTGCTCCGCCGGGAGTCCGCAGGCCGCGCCGATCTCGGCGGCGGGGCGGGGGTGCGGTCCGAGGGCGTCCGGCACGCCGAGGCGGGCGGCCACGCCGACCACCTGGGTGACCGCCGCTCCCTTGAGCAGCTGGACCACTGTGGACACCGTCATCTGGGTGCTCCTTCCTGTTCGCGCGCGCCGATCCGCCAGCCGCGCGCCTGTTCGTACTGCCGGTGGATGCGGGCGAACGCGCCCTGGGTGCGCAGCAGCTCCGCGGGGGTGCCGCTCTCCACCACGCGCCCGGCTTCCAGCGCGACCACCTGGTCGGCCGCGGCCAGGGTGGTGGGGCGGTGCGCGATCGCTAGGCCGTGTCGCCAAAGCCCCGCCCGCGGGAGTCGCGCCGGTTCGGTCGCTGGCGGCACGGCCGGAACGCCCGAATACGCCAGGTATGAGGGTGTCCCGGCCGCACCGCCAGCGACCAAACCGATCACGACTCCCGCAGACGGGGCTTGGGCGACACGGCCTGGCACGGTGCGGCGGGGATCGGCGGCCAGTGCCGCGATGGCCTGGCTGATGGCCTGCTCGTTCTCCGCGTCCAGCGCGGAGGCGGCCTCGTCGATGAGCACGATCGGCGCTTGCTTGAGGAAGGCGCGGGCGATGGCCACCCGCTGCCGCTCCCCGCCGGAGAGCTGCGCCCCGCCCTCGCCGACCCTGGTCCGCCAGCCCTCGGGCAGGCGGTCGACCACCTCGTCCAGCCGCGCGGCCCGCGTCGCCTCGGCCAGTTCGGCCGCGGTGGCGTCCGGCCGGGCCAGGCGCAGGTTCTCCTCGATGGTGGTGTCGAACAGGTAGACCTCCTGGAACACGATCGCGATCTCGCCGAGCAGCTGCTCGTGGTCGTAGTCGCGCACGTCCTGCCCACCCACCAGCACCACGCCCTCGGTGGTGTCCAGGAAGCGGGCGATCAGCCGGATCACCGTGGTCTTGCCCGAGCCGGACGGCCCGACCAGCGCGGTGGTCGAACCCGGCGGGCAGTGCAGGTTCACCCCGGCCAGCGCGGGCCGCCCCGGCAGGTACTCGAGCCGGACGTCCACCAGGTCGATCCCGCTGTGCGCGGGGCGCGGCACCGGATCGGTGGCGGCGGGCAGCGGGGGAGTGCGCAGCACCCGCGCCACCCGGTCCAGGCCGTAGTCCAGTGCGCCGAGGCCGTGCGCGTGCCCGGCCAGCGCGCCCAGCGGCTCCAGGAAGCGGACCGCGAGCACCAGCAGCGCGACCGTGTCCGGCACCGCGAGCGAGCCGGAGAGCAGGAAGTGCACGCCGAGGGCGAGCACCGCGACGAACCCGAGCGCGACCACAGCGGTCACCGACAGCGTGGGCAGCAGCGCGGCGTTGAGCGTGCGGGCGTAGCGCCGGTGGTGCTCGGCCAGCGCCGCACTCATCTGCCGGGTGCCGGTCCCGGCCTGTCCCGCCGCGCGCAGCACCGGCTGGGCCTGGCCGTACTCGATCGCGCGGGCGGCGATCTCGTTCGCGGCCTCTCCCATGTCCGCACAGGCCAGCGCGGTGCCGCGGCGGCAGCGGCGCAGCAGCAGGACGGCAGGCGGCAGGGTGGCCAGCAGCACCAGGCCCAGCCGCCAGTCCACCGCGAAGGTGACCGCGGTGACCGTGAGCGGCACCAGCGTGCAGGTGATCACCGGCCCGCCGACCACCACGCACAGCCGGGAGATCGCGGTGGCCGCGCTGGTCACCGTGCGGGCGAAGGTGCCCTTGGCCTCGGCGGTGAACCAGCTCAGCGGCAAGGTGGTCAGCTGGGCCATCAGCCGCAGTCGCAGCTGCACGCCCAGCTCGCCGCTGGCCGCGAAACCGACCGGGGTGGCCACCACGCTGAGCGCCCAGTGCAGCAGCACCCCGCCCGCGCCGGCCAGCAGCCAGGGCATGGCCGCGGCGAAGTCCGGTTCCGGGCGCAGCACCGCGCGCAGGACCGGGAACAGCAAGCCCAGCAACAGGCCTTGCAGCACCGCGAGCAGCGCCTGCAACACCGCTAAGCGCAGCAGCGGCCCCGGTTCCGGCCACAACCGGCGGAGCTGGCCGGTCATGCGTGTTCTCCGTTCCGCTGGGCCTGCCACAGGCGCGCGTACAAGCCTGATCGGGCGAGGAGTTCGGGATGGGTGCCGCGTTCGACCAGGTGGCCGTTGTCCAGCACCAGGATCTGGTCGGCCGTGGCGATGGTGTGCAGGCGGTGCGCGATCACCAGCACGGTCCGGCCGGTGACCAATGTGGACAGTGCGTCCGGCACCGTGGCCTCGCTGTCCGGGTCCAACGCGGCGGTGGCCTCGTCCAGCACCACGATCGGCGCGTCGGCCAGCAGCGCGCGGGCGATGGTCAGCCGCTGCCGCTCCCCGCCGGAGAGACCGCCGGAACCCGCGTCCAGCACGGTGTCGTAGCCCTTCGGCAGTGCCATGATCACCTGATGGATCTGGGCCGCCTCGGCCGCGGCCCGCACCTGCGCGTCGGTGGCCTCCGGCCGGGCGCTCCGGATGTTCTCGGTCACCGTGTCACTCAGCAGCACCACGTCCTGGAACACCAGCGCCAGCAAGGACAACAGCTCAGCCGGGGCGATCTCGCGGACGTCCACGCCGCCGATCCGGATCGCGCCGTCGCTGACCTCGTAGAAGCGCGGCAACAACGCCGCCACCGTGGACTTCCCGGCGCCGGAGGGGCCGACCAGCGCGGTCACCGTGCCCGGTTCGCACACCGCGCTGAACCCGGTGAGCGCGTTGGTCACGCCGTCGTAGGAGAAGCTGACCCGGTCGAACTCCACCCGGTGCCCGTCCGGCCGTCGCGGCCGTTCGGGTTCGGGCAGGCCCGGGCGAGCGAGCAGGCCCTCGATGTGCCCGGCGGCCACCCGCGCGGTGCGCAGGCCGATGCCGCCGTGCACCAGCGGCAACAGCGCGTTCGGCAGCACCAGGCCGACCACCAGGAACGGCAACAGGTCCGGCGCGGCCAGCCCGCCCGCGGCCACCATCGGCAGGCCGACCGCGAGCACCACCGCGAGCGTGGTGAGCTCCGAGCCCAGCACCCGGTTGAGCGCGGAGCTGTGCCGGACCTCGTCCACCCACACCCGGAAGGCACCTCGCTGCTCGCGCACGGCCGTGGTGAAGCGGTCCAGCACCCGGCCGCCCGCGCCGAAGGTCTTGGCCACCACGATGCCGTCGCCGTACTCCACCGCCGCCGCGCTGACCTCCCGTTCGGCGATCAGCAGCCGGGCCAGGTGCTGCGGCATGGAGCGCATCGCCACCCGGTAGCAGAGCAGCGCCACCGCCGGGACCGCGAGCGTGACCAGCGCCAGCCGCCAGTCCACCAGCACCAGGTAGCCGAAGCCCAGCACGGTCGCGGTGACCGCGCCGACCAGCTCGCCGAGGGAGTGCGCGAACAGGTTGTGCATGTCCTCCAGGTCGCCGGTCATCGCCTTCTTGACCTGGCCGGAGCCCGCCGAGCGGAACCAGCCCAGCGGCAGCACGCCCAAGTGGCGCACGATCCGGCCGCGCGGGTGGTGCAGCATGCGCGCGTCGGCGTGGTGGCCGAGGTGCGAGGACAGGCCGAGCAGCACCAGCCGCAGCAGTGCGCCCAGCGCCCCGGCCACCGCCCACCACCACACCGCGCCAACGGCCCCGGTCAACGCCGAGCGCGCGATTTCCGCGACCGCGAGGTAGGGCACGAGCCCGGCCGCCTCGCCCAGCGCGGACAGCGCCGCGCAGCCGAGTAGATGCGCCCGCACCGGCCGCAGCAGGCGTGGACCGGCGTCTTGGACAACCATTCAAACCCCCAAGGTTAGGCTTGCCTAAGACCTTGTCGGTTCAAGTGCACTTGATGTCAACTGGTGGGGTGACCGATCCCGCCGTGCCCATCGGCGCCGCCGCCGCGCTGTACGACCTGGCTCCCTCGACCCTGCGCTGGTGGGAGGAACGCGGCCTGCTCGGGCCGCCGGAACGCGACGGTGCCCAGCGCCGCTACCGCGAGTCGGACCTGCGCCGGATCGGCGTGGCCTACCTGTGCTGCGTGACCGGGATGATGCCGCTGGCCCAGGCCGCCGCGGTGGCTTCGGGCAAGGCGCGCAACGAGGACTGGCGGCAGACGGTGACCACCCAGATCGAGGAGCTGGGCAGCCGGATCGACCAGCTCACCGCCGCCCGCGAGTACCTGCAGCACCTGCTCAGCTGCACCGATGACGACGTGACCGAGTGCCCGTACCTAGACCACGAGCTCACCGCGCACACGCCACGGGGCAGGCTGCCGCAGCCCGGCCTGGTCTCGGCCGCGCTGGCCGCCCGGCGTGATGAAAAGCCGGTCGAGAGTGACGAAACGCGGTGCCCGAGCTGCGCGGGGCCGCTGCCGAACGGGTCCAGGGGCCGGCCCCGGCGGTACTGCTCGCCAGCTTGCCGCCAGCGGGCTTACCGGGACCGCAAGGAACCCGGCGGGCAGGCCCGGTGACCGACGGCAAGCCGCGGGCAGGCTCGGTGACCGGCGGGCTGGGCGACGCTGGTCAGGGGTTGGGCAGTCGCTTGACCACGGCCTCGGCCAGCGCGGTGGCCCGCGCGCACAGCTCCGCCATCGGCAGCCCGCCGACCGTGGTGTCCGCCACGCTCACCAGCGCGACCTCCATCCACTGATCGCCGGACCCGGACTCCTTGAAGTAGCGCCGGTGCACGAGGTCGATCTCGCAGTTTCCGGCCCGCTCCTCGTCCGCGACCTCCTCCTCCACGAAGGCGTCCCGGCCGCCGATCTTGACCTTCCGGCCGTCCTCGCCGTCCTCCTGTTCGCCGGTCCGGATGAGCCTGATGTCGGCCTCCAGCGGCTCGCGGTCCTGCCAGTAGCAGATCCAGTCGCCGAAGTCGGTCTCCGGCTTGCTGCCAGGCTCGCCGACCGCCTTGCGCACCTCGGCGTCGGTCAGCAGGTCGCAGGCCCTGAGGTTGCCGATGGAGTTGGCGGCGAAGGGCGCGCGGCGTGGCACCGGGCCGCGGAAGAGCTGGGTGAGCACGCCGTTGAGCATGGTCTCGGCGATGGCGCACATGATGTCGGCGCGCTTGCCCTCCCGGTGCCGGGCGGCGATCTTGATCTCGTTGCCGTCGGCGGTGCGCACGAACCGCTGGCAGGTCTCGCCCTTCAGCGGCGGCCGGTCGGGCTGGCCGATCTGACCGGGGGTGTGCGGCCTGACCGGGTGTTCCGGCGGGCCTTTGAGCTCCACGGTGACGTCCACGACGTCGTGCTCGTCATGGGGCATCTTGATCAGCGTGCTGCACATGTGGAAGTCGCCGTACTCGGAGTTCACGGTCGCGGTGCCGTACTGGGCGAAGGACTGCGGGTCGACCAGCCCGCACGGGTCCGCGGTGCGCGGATCGCCCATGGTGCCCTGGTCCGCCGGATCGCTCAGCCACACCGTCAGCCCGGCCACCAGCGCCGCCGCGGCCACCACCGCCGCGCCCAGCAGCACCCGCTTGCGGGTCTTGGGGTTGCGCACCCGCAGCGGTGTGGTCGGCGTGTGGTCGCCGGTGAGCTCCTCCAGCAGTCCCTTGGCCGCCAGCGCGGTGGGCCGGTCTGCGGGAGCCCGCGCCAGCAACTGGCTCAGCACCGGCGCGAGCGGACCGGCCCGCGTGCCCGGCTCCAGGTCACCGCCGGCGGCCCGGCGCAGCTGACCGAAGGGGCCCTGTTCCTCGCTGCCCCAAGGGGAACGGCCCTCGACCGCGGTGAACAGGCTGGCGCCCAAGGAGAACACGTCCGCGGCGGGGCCAGCCTGCTCGCCGTTGGCCACCTCGGGAGCCAGGTAGCCGGGGGTGCCGCCGATCAGGCCGCTGCTGGTCTGGGTGACCTCGGCCCAGCGGGCGATGCCGAAGTCGGTGAGCTTGGCCTCGTCTTCCGCGGTGACCAGCACGTTGGACGGCTTGATGTCGCGGTGCACGATGCCGCGCTGGTGCATCGCGGCCAGCGCGTCGGCCACCTGCGCGCCGATCCGCGCCGCCCGCTTCGGCGGCAGCGGCCCGTCCTCGGCCAGGACCGCCGAGAGCGTGCGCGAGGGCAGGTACTCCATCACCAGCCAGCGGTCCTCGCCGTCCAGGACCACGTCGTGCACCGCGATCACGTGCGGGTGCTGCAACCCGGCCACGATCCGCGCCTCCCGCCGGATCTGGCCGTGGTCGCCCTGCTGCGAGTGCTTGAGCGCCACCACGCGGCCCAGTTCCAGGTCGGTGGCCTGCCACACCACGCCCATGCCGCCCGCGCCGATCCGCCGGTCCAGCCGGTAACGGCCGGCGATCACCCGATCACTCACCAGCAGATCGTACAAACCGGCCGTACATCGATTGGACTGAACTGACCGACCGGGTCGGTCCGTACTTCTCCGCAACACCGACTCGACAGGCGCGGAGGTCAAGGCAATGCGTCCACGGCACAGGAAGATCCCCCGGACGAAGATCGTGGCCATCTCGGCCGCGGTGGTCCTCGCGGGCGCGGCGGCGGTGGCCCTGCCCCAGGCCTACGCGACCGACACGGCCCCGGTTCCCGAGGTCAACCCCACCGAGACCCTGCGCGCCAAGGCGGCCATCCCCGGCACCGCCTGGGCCACCGACCCGGACACCGGACAGGTGCTGGTCACCGCGGACAGCACGGTCCAGGGCGGCAGGTGGGACACGCTGATGTCCGCGGTCCGGTCCATCGGCGGCGACAAGGTCAGGGTGCAGCGCTCCACCGGCGCGTTCCGCCTGTTCGCCGAGGGCGGCGACGCCATCTTCGGCGGCGGCTCCCGCTGCTCGCTGGGCTTCAACGTGACCACCAACAACGGCGCGCCGGCCATCCTCACCGCGGGCCACTGCGTCACCTCGGCCCGCCGCTGGTCGGTGACCCAGGGCGGCGCGCCGGTGGCCACCGCCCGGCAGTCCACCTTCCCGGGCAACGGCGACTTCGCCCTGCTCACCTACGACAACGCGGCCACCAGGTCACCCAGCGCGGTGGACGTGGGCGGCGGCAGGCTGGTGCAGATCCGCCGCGCCGCCGAGGCCAGGGTCAACCAGCAGGTGTTCCGGATGGGCAGCACCACCGGCCTGCGCAACGGCCGGGTCACCGGCCTGCGCGCCACGGTCAACTACCCGGAGGGCACGGTCACCGGACTGATCCAGACCACCGTGTGCGCCGAACCGGGTGACAGCGGCGGCTCGCTGTTCACCCAGGACGGCAGCGCGATCGGCCTGACCTCCGGCGGCAGCGGCAACTGCCAGACCGGCGGGACCACGTTCTTCCAGCCGGTGACCACCGCGCTGACCGCGGTCGGCGCCCGGATCGGCGGGTGAGTCAGTAGTCCACCAGCGCCCCCGGCGGGACGGGCAACTGACCGCCGGGGGCGCTGGTGGACGGGCTGATGGCGGCCCGCCCCGCCGTGACGGTGGCCACCGTGCACGCGGTGGCCAGGCCGACGGCGAGAGCGAGCGCGGCGGTGCGCAGGAACGGGCGACGGCGTGGCATCGGACCTCCTTGGTCGAGCGAACACCGGCCACTCTGCACCCGCGTTGCGGATGAACTGTTGACGCGTTGTTCAGACCAGGGCGGCTGGTTCGTCGCGCAGCACGCGGAAGGCGGCCCTGATCTCCGAGACCAGCGTCCGCGGCTGTTCCAGCCCAGGGAAGTGACCGCCCCGGTCCAGCTCCCGCCAGCGCCGCAGGTCCAGGTAGCGCCGCTCCGCCCAGCGCCGCGCGGTCGGCCACGGATCAGCGGGGAACATCGAGCAGGCGGTGGGGCGAGCACCGGCTGGTCGTTCTCCTGCTCCGCGCTGCGCGGCACCCAGCGCATCGCCTCCCAGTACCAGCGGGCCGAGGAGGCGCCGGTGCGGGTCAGCCAGTACAGCGCGAGGTGGTCGACCTGCTGGGCCAGGCTCACCCCGCCGCCGACCGTCGGCCTGGTGTCGGCGTAGGCCTCGAACTTCTCGCCCAGCCAGGCGGCCAGCCCGGCCGGTGAGTCCAGCAGCGAGTAGCCGATGGTCTGCGGCCGGGTGCCCATCACCTGCGCGAAGCCGTAGCCCTCGGCCAGGTGGTGGTCCCGCTTGTGCAGCGCGTCCAGTTCGGCCGGGCCGGGGGTGATCCGGTCCTGCGGCAGGGGAGAGGCCAGCGGCATGGTCAGGTGCAGACCGGTCACCCGGTCGGGGGCGATGCGGGCCAGCTCCGTGCTCACACAGGCGCCCCAGTCGCCGCCGTGCGCGCCGAAGTGGTGGTAGCCCAGCACGGTCATCAGCTCCGCCCAGGCCCGCGCCGTGCGGCCGGGATGCCAGCCCGGCTCGCTGGGCCGTTCGCTGAAGCCAAAACCGGGCAGCGCGGGCACCACCAGGTGGAAGGCGTCCTGCGCGGAACCGCCGTGCGCCACCGGATCGCTGAGCGGTCCGAGCACGCTCTCGAACTCCAGCACCGAACCCGGCCAGCCGTGGGTCAGCAGCAGCGGACGGGCGTCCGGTTCCGGCGAGCGCACGTGCCAGAACGCGATGCCCAGCCCGTCCAGGAAGACCCGGTAGTGCGGGATCGCGTTGATCCGGGCTTCGGTGGCCCGCCAGTCGTGTTCCCGCCAGGACTCCAGCAACGTGGCCAGCCGCCACAGCCTGATCCCCTGGCTGTCATCCGGCACCGTCTCGGCCTCGGGCAGCCGCATCCGGTCCAGGCGCTCGCGCAGGTCGGCCAGGTCGGCCTCCGGCACGTGCACGGGGAACGGGGCAGGCTTGGGCAATGGGCCTCCGTCCGAGAACTCGTTCATGGTCAACACGCTAGGAGGCATCCGGCCGCCGCCCCATGCGCGCGATTGCGGTGCGGCGGTCAGGAATTGCGGTAGTTCGACGGGCAGGCCTCCGCATTCAGCTTCAAGCCATTGCAAACAGGGTGCCGCGCCGGTTGCATTAAGCGACAAGCCCATTGCAAGAGTTGAACCCGGTGAACTGCTAATACGCGAAATATCAGAGATTGCTGATTGACCGGTCCTGGGCGGCGACCTAACTTTCGGGCCGAACTGAAGATCACCCCACCAGGAGCTGTCATGACCGAGGTCGCCACCCCCGTCCCCGCCCTGCCGACCGACCGGCCGGCCGGCTGCCCGTTCGACCCGCCAGCCGAGCTCGGCCGCCTGCGCGAGCGGCAGCCGCTGACCCGGCTGGTCTTCGGAGACGGGCACCTCGGCTGGCTGGCCACCAGCCACCGCCTGGTCCGCGCGGTGCTCGCCGATTCCCGGTTCAGCTCGCGCTACGAGATCATGCACGCGCCGATCGCCCGCGCGGCCGCCCCCGGCGCGTTCCCGCCTGCCCCGCCCGGTGACTTCATCGGCATGGACGCCCCCGAGCACACCCGCTACCGCAGGCTGCTCACCGGCAAGTTCACCGTCCGCCGGATGCACCTGCTGACCCAGGGGGTGGAGCAGCTGGCCGCCGAGCACCTGGACGCGATGGAGCTGGCCGGTGGCCCGCTGGACCTGGTGGCCGCCTACGCCCAGCCCATCCCGGCGCTGGTGATCTGCGAGCTGCTCGGCGTGCCGGCCGAGGGCAGGCACGTGTTCCGGCAGCACAGCGAGACCCTGAACAACCCCGCGGCCACCGAGGCCGAGCAGGCCACCGCCATGGGCGAGCTGGGCGCCATCCTGCACGGCCTGGTGCTGGCCAAGCGCGCCAGCCCCACCGACGACCTGCTCAGCGACCTGACCGGCACCGACCTCACCGACGAGGAGCTCACCCGGATCGGCGGGCTGCTGCTGGGCGCCGGGCTGGACACCACCGCCAACATGATCGGCCTCGGCGTCTTCGCGTTGTTGCAGCACCCAGAACAGCTCGCCGCGCTGCGCGCCGACCCCGGCTCGGCCGACCGGTCGGTGGAGGAGCTGCTGCGCTACCTCACCATCGTCTCCGGCAACGTGCGCACCGCACTCGAAGACGTCGAGCTGGACGGTCAGCTGGTCAAGGCGGGGGAGTCGGTGGCGCTGGCCGTGGACGCCGCCAACCGCGACCCGCAGGTCTACCCCGACCCCGACCGGCTCGACCTGAGCCGCTCCGCCGGCGCGCACCTGGCCTTCGGGCACGGCATCCACCAGTGCCTCGGCCAGCAGCTGGCCAGGGTGGAGCTGCGGGTGGCCATCCCGGCCCTGCTCACCCGCTTCCCCACCCTGCGCCTGGCCGTGCCCGCCGAAGAGGTGCCGCTGCGCACCGGCCTGGACGTCTACGGCGTGCACCGGCTGCCGGTCACCTGGTGACTCAGCTGGTCTGGGTGAGCCGCCCGTCACCGAGCTGGAGCCTGCGCTCAACGCCGATCGCGGCCAGGAACCGTTCGTCGTGGCTGACCACCACGAACGCGCCCCGGTAGGCGTTGAGCGCGCTTTCCAGCTGGCTCACGCTGACCAGGTCGAGGTTGTTGGTCGGCTCATCCAGCAACAGCAGCTGCGGCGCGGGCTCGGCGTAGAGCACGCAGGCCAGGGTGGCGCGCAGCCGTTCGCCGCCGGAGAGCGCGCCGACCGGCAGCTGCACCCGGGAACCGCGGAACAGGAAGCGGGCCAACAGGTTCATCCGCTGCGCGGGCGGCATCGCGGGGGCGAACTTGGCCAGGTTGTCCGCCACGCCTAGTTCCGGGTCGAGCAGGTCCAGCCGCTGGGACAGGTAGGCGATCCGGCCCTGGTGCCGGGTGATCCGGCCGGCGTCCGGCTCCAGGTCGCCGATGACCAGGCGCAGCAGGGTGGACTTGCCTGCCCCGTTGCCGCCGGTCAGCGCGATCCGCTCCGGTCCGCGGATGGCCAGGTCGATGCCCTCGCCCGCGTACAGGTCCTGCTCGCCGAGCCGCAGCCGCAGGCCCTCGCCGAGGAAGACGGTGCGACCGGCGGGCACCGTGGTCTCCGGCAGTTCCAGCGTGATCGCCTGGTCCTCGCGCAGCGAGCGCTCGGCCTCGTCCAGCCTGGCCTTGGCCGCGCCGACCCTGGCCGAGTGCGTCTCGTTCTGCTTGCCCGCCGCCACCTCGGCGCCGCGCTTCATGTTCCCGGCGAAGATCCGCGGCAGGCCGGCGTTGCTCAGGTTGCGGGCGGCGTTGCTCGCCCGCTTCTGCGCCCGCTCCCGGGCCTGCTGCATTTCCCGCTTCTCCCGCTTGACCTCCTGCTCGGCGTTGCGGATGTTCTTCTCCGCCACCTCGCGCTCGGCCCGCACGGCTTCCTCGTAGTCGGTGAAGTTGCCGCCGTGGAAGCGGATCTCGCCGCGGTCCAGCTCGGCGATCCGGTCCATCCGGTCCAGCAGCGCCCGGTCGTGGCTGACCAGCAGCAGGCAGCCCGGCCAGTCGGCGAGCACCTGGTGGAGGGCCTGCCGCGCGGCCAGGTCCAAGTTGTTGGTCGGCTCGTCCAGCAGCAGCACGTCCGGCCGCTTCAGCAGCTGCGCGGCCAGGCCGAGGGAGACGATCTGCCCACCGCTGAGCGTGTGCAGGCGCCGGTCCAGCTCCAGCGCGCCCAGTCCGAGCCGGTCCAGCTGCGCGCGGGTGCGTTCCTCGACGTCCCAGTCGGATCCGATGGTGGTGAAGTGCTCCTCCGCGGCGTCGCCGGACTCCACCGCGGTGATCGCGGCCAGTACCGGGGCGATGCCCAGCACCTCGGCCACGGTCAGCTCGCCGGTCAGCGGCAGGTTCTGCGGCAGGTAACCGAGCACGCCGTCGACGGACACGCTGCCGCCGGTGGGCCGCAGCTCGCCCGCGATGAGCTTGAGCAGCGTGCTCTTGCCCGCGCCGTTGGGCGCGACCAGGCCGGTGCAACCGCCGGGCAGGCTGACGGAGAGGTCCTGGAAGACCGGGGTGTCATCCGGCCAGGAGAAGGACAGGTTCGAACAGACGACAAAGGCGTCGGACATGGCGAGACCTCAGGAGAAGACGTGCGGATGTGGGGCATGGACAACAGCGCTCTCGGGTCTCACCCGGAGATGTCGTCGTCTCCCAGCACGGCAGAACTCCCTCATGTCGATCTTCCCCGGCAGCATAGCAGCCACGCCGCGGACCCCGGCAAGCACTTTCGCGGCGGCTCCCCGGAAGGTGTCGGGGAGCCGCCGCGGTCAGCCGTGCTCAGTGCTTGATGAACATCTCCCGGTCGTTGCGACCGTCCGCGAAGACGAAGTTGGTGTCCTCGTTGTACAGGTTGTGCCAGTTGTTGTTGGTGTCCAAGGCGTCGAAGTTGAACTTGGTCACCCTGATGTTCTTGTTCCGCCCCGGCGGGGTGTTCGGCGTGGTCACCGTGGCCGTGATGCTGGTGATGTCCTTCCAGTACAGGCGCCGGGTGGGTGCGGGGCCGCCCACCAGTTGCACGTGGCTGTTGTTGTTCTGGAAGTCGCCCCAGGTGTTCAGGTGCTCCACGTTGTTCGAGCAGCCGTTGCCGTTCGTGCGGACCAGACGGGTCCAGGTGTCGCTGCCGGTGTGCGGGTCCCGGTAGCGGATGGTGGCCCAGGCCGGGATGCAGGAGCCCGAGTTGGACAGGTCGCCGATGGAGAACCACAGGCTGAACGCCTTGAACTCCACGTCGTTGGCCGGGCGCGCGGCACTGGCCGGGGACGCGCCGAGCAGGGTGAGGCCGAGCAGTGCTCCGAAGAACACCGTGGCGAACTTCCGGAAGAACCGGTTGATGCCCATAGGTAGCAAACCATTCTCTCGCCACCCCGCATCGCAGGCCGGGGCGGTTGCTGTGACCCGGCAACGGTAGGAACGCCGTCCGCGCGGTCACTACCCCGAGTTCTTGGGGTTGACCGGTCACGCGGAATGCGCCGATGATCACGAGGGCGGACTTTGAGGCAGCGGTTCCGGCTTTTGGGTGAAGGTGTTGCCCGCGTTGGCCGCACCGGCCATCCTCGCCGCGTGATCCGCTCCCTGACCGCCGTCATCCGCCAGCTGTCGACGATTCCCGACTCGGGAGCCGGTGCGGGCGAACTGGGTCAGCTGGTCTCCGCGGTCATCGCGCCGCTGGTGCCGCACGAGGGAATCCAGCTGTTCGGCTCGAGCCCGGCCATGACCACGCGGATGGCGTCCTTCGGGTTCATCCACGGGTACGAACGGGATTTCGCCCGTGCGCTCGGCACCGCGATCCTCTCCGGAGTGGACCCGTATCCGCGCGAGGTGCTGGAGTCGCTGCCGGTGCCCGCGGCGGTGGTCGGCGCGGACCCCAAGGGAGACAAGGAGATCCGGCGGCTGCTGGCCGGACACGGGGTGGAGTGCGAACTGCGGATGTTGTTGCGGGACAACAGGGGAGTGTGGGGTGCGATCAGCCTGCTGCGCGGCACGGGCAGCAGGGCCTTCGATGCCGGCGAGGTGAACCTGGTCGCCGGGCTCACCGCGGTGCTGATCGACATCCTCCGCCGGCACGTCACCGCCGCCCCACTGGCCGCCACCGCGCCGCCCGTCCCGGCCGGGGTGGTGATCGTCGGCCCCGACCATCAGGTCCGGTCGATGACACCGCAGGCGCGCCAGTGGCTGGCCCGGATGAGCGAGCACGCCCCGGACGGCGACTGGTGCGGCGGGCTGCCCGCGCTGATCTCCTTGCAGCTGCGCGGGGTCCGGCCGCAGACCGCGCCGTTCGTCGGTCCCGCCGCGACCTTCGGCCGGTGGACCGCGGCGCGCGGGCAGTTCCTCGACGGCGACGAGGGCGGGCAGATCGCGGTGATCATCGAGTCGGCGGGCAGCGAGCTGGTGCTGCCCTCGTTCTGCCAGTGGTACGACATCAGCGCCAGAGAGCGGCTGGTGCTCCAGCACACCCTGGACGGCTCGCCGACGAAGCTGATCGCCCGGCACCTAGGGCTGTCTGCCTACACCGTCAGCGAGCACCTCCAGTCGCTGTACCGCAAGACCGGCGTCAGCGGCCGGGGCGAGCTGATCTCCGCGCTGGCCGGGTGACCCCGCGCGCCCCGGCCCTCAGCTGTCGCGTTTCCGGCTGCGGTAGGCGCGGACCTTGGCGATGCTGCCGCAGGCCCGGCCGTCGGGCGTCTCGGCGTACATCGCGCACCAGGTCCGGCTGCGGTTGCGGCTGTGGTCGTAGAAGACGTTGCGGCAGTCCGGGCAGGACTTCAGCCGCGCCCAGACCTCGTGCGCCAGCGCCCCGGTGACCAGGACCAGCAGTGCGGACACCGCGCCGCCGTCCTCGGCGACGTAGCGGATCGGTGACTCCTCGCCCACGGTCACCCGGATCGGATGGCGTTCGAACCACGTGTTCAGCCCGGCTGGCGCTGACTGGCCCAGCGACTCCCGCAGCGCGGTGCGCAGCTCGGTCAGCTCCGGCACCTCGCCGGGCGCGGGCGGCGGCACCTCGGGGAACTGCGCCCGCCAGGCCCGCTTGTCCGCGGCCAGCTCAGGCAGGTCGTCCGCCGGGGTCCTGGTCTCGTGCGGCAGTCGCCAGGTGTTGAGGAAGGCCCGCACCTGTTCGAGTCCGCCCGGAGCGACACTCATCGACACCATGTTTACCACCATACCGGTTGACCGGTATCGCGTGCAGTCTTACCGTCTATCCGTATGACTGGTAAACAAGCCGAGATCACGCTGCCGGACGCGACAGTGGTCAGGGCGCGGGCGGCGACCACGTTGTTCTTCGCGCTGGCCGGGTTCGTCTTCGCCAGCTGGGCGGTGCGCATCCCCGCGGTGAAGGAGCAGGTGGGCGCGTCACCGGCGGCGCTGGGACTGGCCCTGCTGGCGTTGTCGGCGGCCGCGGTGGCGACCATGTCGGTCAGCGGGGCGGTGTGCCGCCGGTTCGGCAGCCGCCAGGTCACGGTCGCGACCGGTGGGCTGCTGTCGCTGACGGTCGTGCTGCCCGCGCTCACCCACTCCGCACCCGCGCTGGCCGTCGCGCTGCTCGTCTTCGGCATCGCCTACGGCGGCATCGACGTGGCGGTCAATAGCGTCGCGGTGGAGCTGGCGGAGGCGCTGCGCAGGCCGATCATGCCCAGCCTGCACGCCGCGAACAGCATCGGCAGCCTGGTCGGAGCCGCGCTCGGCGGCCTGCTCGCCGCCCACCTCTCACCCGCCGGGCACCTGCTGCTGGTGCTGCCGATCGGCTTGCTGGCCACCGTGATCGCGGGCCGGATGCTGCTGGCGAGCCCGATCCCGCGTCAGGAGGCGGTCGCGGCGCACGGGCGAGCTCGCAGGCCCACTCCTGGTGTGGTGGTCTTCGGCGTGATCGGGCTGTGCGCCGCCTACAGCCAGGGCGGGCTGGACAACTGGATTCCGTTGCACCTCACCGAGAACCTGGGTGCCGGCGCCGGTCTGGCCGCGATCGGCTACGCGATCGTCCAGGGCACCATGGCCATCGGCAGGCTCGCCGGCACCGCGCTGGTGGAACGGTTCGGGCAGACCAGGGTCGTGGTGGTCGGCGGGTTGCTCGCGTGCGCGGGCACGCTGGCGGTCGCGCTGTCCTCCAGTCTGTGGCTGGCCTTCGCCGGTCTGGTGCTGACCGGCGTGGGACTGGCGAACATCTTCCCGCTGGCCATCGCGGGCGCCGGCGCGCTCGGCGGACCCGGCGGGGTGGCACTGGCCGCGCTGATGGGCTACGCGGGCATCCTGCTCGCGCCGCCGACCATCGGGTTCATCGCGGGCCAGTTCGACCTGCGACTGGCGCTGGTGCTGATCGCGCTGCTGGCCGCACTCGCCGCGCTCGCCCAGCTGACCACTGTCCGCAGTGGACGGTACAAATGTCCTGACTTGCCGGAGTCCCCTGGCACGAAAACGATTCGGCCCTACGCTGACTGACGATGAGCGCGTACACCACGCCCAGAAGGTTCAACGCCGCCAACGGCCTGCTGGAGGCCGTTGGCGCCATCCTGGTGCTGGTGGCCCTGTGGATGTGCTACCAGGCGCAGTACACCACCGTGGACGTGCCGATGTGCGGCGACAAACCGCTGCGGCCAGGCAGCGTCTGCTTCAGCCTCACCAGGGAAGGCCCCGCGGTGGGCTACCAGGAACTGCTGGACGCCCAGCGCGCGGCGGCTCCCGGCCGGGCGTTGCGGGCCAGTGTGATCGTCGGTGGCTGGGGCGGGCTGGCGCTGCTCTTCGGTGCCTCACTCGCGGTGCGGCGCAACAGGTTCTCCCCGCGCGAGGCGGTGCCGATGGTGCTGCTGCGGGCGACCGGGCCGCTGCTGGTGGTCGCGGTGGCGGTGCTGGTCCTGACCCTGCGGGCGGGGCTGGCCGGGTACGCGGTGTTCGGGATTCCCGGGCTGACGACGGCGCCGGTGCTGACCGCGTTGCTGGCGGTGGGCGGCGGCGCGATCGTGGTGTACGCGCGGCACGAGGAGATCTTCGCGGCGAAGGTGCGGGAGGCGGCGCGGCGGCGGGTGGCCGGGCGGGGCAGGCCAACGACTCCGCCACAACCGAACCCGGCCGCCACCACGCGACACTCCGTCTCCAGCCCCGCACCCACCGACCCAGCCACCACGACCCGTGGCCCAGCCCCCGCAACCCCCGCCCCAACTCCCGAAACTCTCGATTCGGCCCCCATAACCCCCGACCCGGCCTCCGCTGCCTCCGACCCGGCCTCCGCTGCCTCCGACCCGGCCCCCGCGCCAGCTGGCCTGGCCGCCGCGCCCTCCGCCCCGGCCTCCTCGGCGTCCGCCCCCACCGCCTCTTCCCCCGCGGCCCCAGAACCGTTGCCGGAACAGGACTTCCTCGACCCCACCAGCGACCTCTGGCCCGACCGCCGAGCCCTCCTCCGCTTCACCCCCGCCCCGCCCTGGCAGCCCGCCGCCCAGCGCACCGCCGCCATCCTGGGCCTCGCGGGACTTCTCACCCTCGTCCTCTCCGCGACCGTCCTCCCGCTCCGCCCACTCGGCGACTGGACCCACCCCGCCCTCGCCGTCGTCTCCCTCACCCTGCTCGCCCTCCGCGCCCAGTCCCGCCCCCCCGACCCGCTGGACCCTCCCGCGCTGGGCCACCGCCGCCGCCCTGACCTTCCTCGCCGCCACCGCCCTCACGATCCCCGCCCGGCCGCTCACCTGGAGCGCCCTGCTCACCGTGGTCCTGCTCATCGCCGCGACCTACCGCCTGGCGAACAACCTCGGCTTCGCCTGCCGCCAGCCCCGGCACGCGCACGCCGCCCTGCACCTCGGTGAGTCCGCGACCCTGGTCCTGGCCGGTTTCCTGGCCACCTGCGCGGCCCAGAGCGGCACCGTGCCGGCGATCATCGGTTATCTGGTCGCTTTCGGGCTGCTGGCGATCATGTTCCCATCGAGCGCCCGCCTGCCGATCCGGCCGCCGGGCTGGCTGCACCTGCGCCTGGCCCTGCTCGGCGTCGCCCTGGCCACCGCCTGCTACCTGTTCGCCTCCGGTGACCTGGCTTGTCGGATCGCCGCGGGCTGCCTGGCGCTGCTGGTCCTGGTGGGTGGGGCGGGCGCGGTGCGCGGGTTGCGGGCGGAGTAGCTACCCTGGGGTTCGTGCGACGGGGCGGGGTGTTCACGCGAGCGGGTCTCGCGCGGGCCTGTGCCGTCCTCGGCGTGCTGGTGGGCCTGGTCCTGATGCAGGAGTCCGCGCACGTCCAAGATCCGCACTCGCCCGGCTGCCACTCGCTGTACTCGGTGGCGATGCTGGTCGCCGACGACTGCGTCCCTGTCCAGCCGACCGCGGCAGCCGAGCACGGCCCGCAGGACCCGGCCGACCTGCTCGGCGCCTGCTTCGCGCTGCTGGTCGCGGTGCTGCTCACCCTGGTCGCACTGGCCGGTCCACGACCGCTGACTACCCTGCTCACCCAGCTCAGCGCGCCCCGGCCGCCCACCCGGCGACACCGCCCGGCGCCCAGTCTCGCCCTGCTCTGCGTGCTGCGCACGTAGGCCGAACCGTTCGCACCGCCACGAGGTCCCGGCGACCTCGTGTGCCCGCGCGCGTTCGCGCCTGCCCGCATCCACCCAGATCCCAGGGGATACCCATGACTGCCAACACCAAGATCACCCTCACCGTGCTCGCCGTGGTCGCCGCGGTGCTCACCGGCCTGTTCCTCTTCGCCCGCCCCAACACCCCGGCCCCCGCCGCCCAGCCCGGCCCGCAGAGCGCGCCGCCCACCGTGCCCGCCGAAGTGCTGGTCCGCCCGGACAGCCACAAGCTCTCCACCGCAGCCGACGGCAAGGTCACCGTGGTCGAGTTCGCCGACCTGGAGTGCGAGGTCTGCGGCGCGGTCTACCCCGGGGTCGAGCGGCTGCGCGCGGAGTACGCGGGCAAGGTCACCTTCGTGCTGCGCTACTTCCCGATTCCCAGCCACCGCAACGCCGAACTGGCCGCGCGCGTGGTGGAAGCGGCGGGCAGGCAGGGCAAGCTGGAGGCGATGTACCAGCTGATGTTCGAGACCCAGCGGGAGTGGGGCGACCAGCAGACCGACCACCGCGCCACCTTCCTCGGCTTCGCCCGCCGCCTCGGCCTCGACCTGCCCACCTTCGAACGGGACCTGGACGACCCGGCCACCCAGACCCGCGTGCTGGCCGACCGCAAGGACGGCGCGAGCATCGGCGTCCAGGGCACCCCGACCTTCTTCGTCAACGGCGCCAAGGTCACCGGGCGCGCCAGCTACGAGGTCCTCAAGGCCGCCATCGACGCGGCACTGGCGAAATGACGGCCACCCCGGCGGAGCGGGCCCCGTTCCCGCTCCGCCTGCTGCCCTGGCTGCTCGCCATTGGCGGCGCGACCGGTCTCACCGCGGCCGTCGTGCTCACCATCGAGAAGATCGCACTGCTCCGGAACTCGGGCTATATCCCCAGTTGCAGCCTGAACCCGGTGCTCAGCTGCGGCTCGGTGATGAAGACCGAGCAGGCATCGGTCTTCGGCTTTCCCAACCCACTGCTGGGCATCGCCGGGTTCGCCGTGGTCACCACCATCGGCATCGCCCTGCTGACCGGGGCCCGGTTCCACCGCTGGTTCTGGCTCGGCCTGCAAGCGGGCGCCACTCTCGGCGTGGTCTTCGTGCACTGGCTGATCTTCCAGAGCCTGTACCGGATCGGCGCGCTGTGCCCGTACTGCATGGCGGTGTGGGCGGTGACCATCCCGATCTTCTACTACGTCACGCTGCACAACCTGCACCACGGCCACCTCCCGGCGCCCCGCGGTTGGCGAGGGCTGCTCACCTTCCACACGGTGGTGCTCACCGGCTGGTTCCTGCTGATCGTGATC
Organism: Crossiella sp. NPDC003009; assembly: GCF_053591555.1. Classification (NCBI taxonomy): domain Bacteria; kingdom Bacillati; phylum Actinomycetota; class Actinomycetes; order Pseudonocardiales; family Pseudonocardiaceae; genus Crossiella; species Crossiella sp. NPDC003009. The sequence goes on from NZ_JBSFUA010000001.1 coordinate 294,826, forward strand.
GCGGTGCTGCAAGCGTTCTGGACCTACTGGACCACGCTGTTCTGACCGCCGTGCTTGACTGCCAGGCATGGAACTGACCGTCCAGGCCGACGGCACCCGGCTACCGGCCACGCTGGACCTGCCAGCGGGGCCGGTCCGGGGCGCGGTCGTGGTCCTGCACGGCGCGGGGGCCGGTCAGCGGTCGTACTTCCTCTACGCCCACCTGGCCCGGCTGCTGCCCAGGATCGGTATCGCGGTGCTGCGCTACGACCGCAGACCAGGTCCTGACGGCCACGACGTGCCGCTGTCCCAACAGGCCGACGACGCGGCCGCCGCCATCGAACTCCTGCGCAGGCACACCGGCGAGGTCCCGATCGGCGCGTGGGGCTGGAGCCAGGGCACCTGGGCCGCACCGCTGACCATCCACCGACTCGACGGCTGCGACCACCTGCCCACCCGCGACGAAGGCGAGGACCTCGCCGGCATCAGCGAGCAGTACAGCGACACGTTGTGCGCCTGGCTCGACGCCCAGCTCGGCGGCTAGCCCGAGATCCCCGCCCAGAACCCGCACTGGTGCTCCACGGCGGGGCTGGTCGCGGGCCTGCCCAGTTGCCGCACGGCTGGAGACTGCGGCCAGGGCAGTCGCTCGCCGCGGGCGAAAGCGGTCCAGTGCCGCAGCATCTCCGCCGACAGCGCGTGCTGCGCCGGGGTGGTCAGCTCGGGCAGCACCCCGGGGGAGTCGAACAGGTACGGCAGTTCGGCGCCGTGGTACGCGCCGAGTGGCAGGTCCTTGGGCGGTGGCAGCAACGACGGCGCGGTGCGGTCGGCGAACTCGAAGGAGTGGGTGGGCGTCACCGCGCGGAGCAGGCGCGCCGTCTCCAGCGTCGGGCAGGCCCAGACCCGGTCGGTCATCGCGTCGCTCCACGCGGCGATCGGCGAACCGTGCGCGGCGACCGGGTAGCGCGCCAGCACCTGCCCGGCCTTGCTGCCGAAGGCGGTGGCGGCCAGTTCTCGGTAGCGGGCCTCGGTGATCGTCTGCTCGGCACCCGGTCTGGCGAAGAAGGCGCCGAAGAGCCTGCCCTCGTCCCGGGTGTGGCCGATCAGCACCGGCACCGGCAGCACGTGTCCCTTGCGCAACGCCTCGACCGGCCGTTCGGTCAGTACCGGACCGCCGTAGGCCAGGTGTGTGAAACCGGCGGCGAGTGGCTCGGCGAGCAGTTCCGCCGCACTGGGCTCGCGCAGGCAGTCCACCGTCGGGCAGTGGCGCGCCGCGGCCAGTGCCGCGCCCTGGGCCCGCACCCGCTCGGTGCTCAGGAACGGCGATCCCGGCCGGACCCCGGGCGCGGTGCCGTTGGCCGGCCAGTCCATCGCGCAGGAGCCGCTCTGGATGATCGCCCGCTGGAACAGGCCCGCCGCGGCCGGTGTGGTCAGCATCGCGCAGGCGCTCAGCCCGCCGGCGGACTCGCCCGCCACGGTGATCGCGGTGGGGTCGCCACCGAAGGCAGAAGCGTTGCGCCGCACCCAGTGCAGCGCGGCGAGCTGGTCGAGCAGGCCGTAGGAACCGGAGTCCCGGCCGAGCGCCGAGTGCCCGAAGTAGCCGAAGACGCCCAGCCGGTAGTTGACCGTGACCACCACGACCCGGCCACTGGCCACCATCCTGGCCGGGTCGTAGTAGCTGCCGCCGCCGAGGGTGAACGCCCCGCCGTGCAGCCACACCAGCACCGGGTGCGGACCCGGCGTCGTGGGGGTAGTGACGTTGAGGTACAGGCAGTCCTCGTTGACGCTCAACGGTTTCTGCCCGGGGACGCCCTGCGCGCAGATCGAGCCCGGCGCGGTGGCCGCCCGGATCCCCGGCCACGGCGTGACCGGTCGCGGCGGTTGCCAGCGCAGCCGTCCGGTCGGCGGCGCGGCGAACGGGATCCCTTGGAAACTGCGGTGATCCGCGTTGACCGTGCCGCGCACGACCCCGGCGTCGGTGCGCGCCAGCGCCGGGTCGTGCGGCGGGCCCACGGTGACACCGGCCAGTGCGGTGGTGATCGTGAGCAGCAGTTTCGTGATCATCGTGGCCCCCCGGTTCGTCGCCCCGCCCACTTGATGATACGAACGTATCGCAAACCTCTATCGGCCGGTCGGCAGAATTTCCGGCAGCCACGCGTGCAAGCGGGACGCGACCTCCTCAGCATGCCTGGACAGCATGGTGAAGTGGTCGCCGGGGACGGACTCCTGGCGATGCACCAGCGATCGGGGGAAGCGGCGGTCGGTGGGGTTGACCGCGATGCCGCCGACGCCGTCGCGGGCGGTCAGGTGCAGGATCGGCGCGCGGACCGGTTGTGGGGTCCAGTCGCCGAACATGCGGTTGTAGCCGCCCATGGCGCCGATTTGGCCGGTGGTGGTGGCGGTGCGGCCGGGCTGGGCCACCGAGGCGGTCATCAGGTCGCGGCGGCGGATCTGCTCCTGCATGAACTCGCTCTGCACCTCGGTTTGAGCTGCCTCGGCCTCCGGCAGGTAGGTGTCGATGAGCACCAGGGCGGGCACTTCGACGCCGTCCGCCTCTAGTTGTTCGACCAGGCCGTGGGCCAGGTAGCCGCCGGAGGAGTAGCCGACCAGGACGTAGGGCGTGTCGGCGAAGCGGGACAGCACAGCTCTGGCCAGCATGCGGAACAGGGCCGGGCGGTCGGCGGGGAGGGGGATGTCGCCGTCGAAGCCGGGGGCCCACAGGGACCAGACCTCGGAGGCGGGGCGCAGGGCCGAGTGCAGGTAGGTGTAGGGCAGGTCGAGGTTGGGGAAGATCGGCGGGGTGAGGCCGATGAGGAGTGGGCCGTAGCCGCCGTCGCCGACCTTGACCAGGCGGGCCAGGTCCCTGGGGTCCTCGCGGTCGAAGGTTTCCCTGGTTTCCGATACCGCGCGGGCCAATCGCAGGGCGGCGTTGAGCTTTCCGCTCTCGATCGCGCCGATGTAGACCGACGCGAGGCTGTCCGAAGTTTCCTGCGACGCTTGAACGGGTGCTGGTTCGGGGACCGGGGTGGACAGGGTGTCCTGCTCGGCCATCTCGGCCAGCTTCTCCGCCGCGAGTTCGGCCAGGTCGGTGACGGTAGGGTAGTTGAGGATGTCGCCGAGGCTGAACTCGATGCCGGTGGCGGTGCTGACCCGGCCGCGCAACTGCATGGCGCTCAACGACTCCAGGCCCTGGTCCCGGAACGTCGTCTCCAGCGGCACGTCCGCCGAGGTCGGGTGGTCCAGCACCACGGCGACGTGGCTGCGGATCACGTCGATCAGCTCGGCCTCGCGGTCCTCTTCGGGCAGCGCCCACAGCCGGGCGGCGGGGGAGACTGGGCCGCCGGTGGGCAGGGCCTGACCGTCGGCGGTGAGGCGGGGGTTCTGCCATTCCCGGTGCAGCCAGTAGCGGTCCCGCTGGAAGGCGTAGCCGGGCAGCGAGACCCGTTGTGCGCCGGTGCCCGCGAACACCGCCTGCCAGTCGATGGCCACACCGGCGATGTAGGCCTCGCCGAGTGCGCGCACGAACCGAGACAGGCCGGCGTCATCGCGGTGCAGCGTCTGCACCGCCAGAGCGGAAACCCCTGCCGCGCCAATGGACTCACTCACCGGGTGCACCAGCAGCGGGTGCGCGCTCACCTCGATGAACACCCGGTGCCCGTCGGTCAGCAGGGCTTCGGCGGCGCGGTCGAAGCGGACCGGTTCGCGGACCGTGCGGTACCAGTACTCGCCGTCCAGCGGTTCCTCGCCGATCCACTGTCCACTGTGGCCGGAAACCAGCGGCACCGTGGGCTTCTGTGGCAGCAGCGGGGCCAGCGCGGTGACCAGCTCTGCGTGCAGCGGTTCCATCCGGGGGGTGTGCGAGGCGACCTCGATCTGCACCCGGCGGGCGCGGATTCCCCTGGTGCCACAGCGTTCCAGCAGCTCCTCGATCGCATCCACATCGCCCGCGACGGTGACCGCGAACGGGCTGTTCACCGCGGCGATCCAGAGCCGGTCCGTCAAATCCGCGAACAGCGCGCGGGCATCGGACTCCGGCAGTGGCAAGGCCAGCATCCCGGCGGGGCCGTCGTCCAGGGCGGCCATCAGGCGGCCTCGGGTGGCCGCGACCCGCATCGCGTCCGGCAGGGACAGCGCGCCGGCGGCCCAGGCCGCCGCGATCTCGCCGAGGGAGTGCCCGGCCACCGCGCCGGGGTGCACGCCGACCGAGCGCCACAGCGCGGTCAGCGCGATCATCACCGCCACGTTGGCCACCTGCACCACATCCGGGCGGTGCACCGGCGGCGCGCCCGGCTCGCCCCGCAGCACCTCGCCGAGGGACCAGGAGACGAACGGGGTGACCGCCTTCTCGCACTCGGCCAGCTGGGTGCGGAAGACCTCCGACTCGGCGCTGAGCGCGGTGGCCATGCCCTCCCACTGCATGCCGTGGCCGGGGAACAGGAACGCGGTGCTGCCGTCGCCGACCGCGTTGCCCGCGATGACCGCGTGCGAACCGCGGTGGGTGGCCAGTGCGGCCAGCGCCTCGGTGAGGTCGTCCAGGGTGCGGCCGAAGATGACCGCGCGGCAGGGCAGATGGCCACGCTGGGTGGCCAGCGAGCAGGCCAGGTCCAGCGGGTCGGGTGCGGTCCGGCGCACGTGCTCCAGCAGTGCATGTGCTTGCGCGGGCAGGGCTTCCGGGGTTTTCGCCGAGAGCAGCCAGGGCAGCAGTGGAAGGCTCTTGGTGGCGGCTGGGGCGGGTTCGGGGACGGTCTCGGCCTGTTCCAGGATGACGTGCGCGTTGGTGCCGCTGACGCCGAAGGCGGACACCCCGGCCCGGCGCGGGCGGCCGGTTTCCGGCCACGGCACGGACTTGTTGAGCAGTGCCAGCGCGCCGCTGTCCCAGTCCACCCTCGGGTTCGGCTCGCCCACGCCGACCGTGCCGGGTAGCACGCCGTGCCGCATGGCCAGCAACACCTTCAGCACCCCGGCCACCCCGGCCGCGGCCTGGGTGTGGCCGAGGTTGGACTTCACCGCGCCGACCAGCAGGGGGCGGTCGGCGGCGCGGGCGCGGCCGTAGGTGGCCAGCAGGGCCTCGGCCTCGATCGGGTCGCCGAGCGGGGTGCCGGTGCCGTGCGCCTCCACCACGTCGACGTCGGCGGCGGCGAGCCCGGCCGAGGTCAGCGCGGCGCTGATCACGCGTTGCTGGGAGGGGCCGTTCGGCGCGGTCAGGCCGCTGGAGGTGCCGTCGGAGTTGACCGCGGAGCCGCGCAGCAGCGCGAGCACCTGGTGGCCGTTGCGGCGGGCCTCGGAAAGGCGTTCCAGCACAACGACTCCCGCGCCCTCGCCCCAGGCGGTGCCGTCGGCGTTGGCGGCGAAGGGTTTGCAGCGGCCGTCCGGGGCCAGCGCGCGCTGCTGGCTGAACTCCACGAACAGCACCGGGCTGGACAACACGGTGACGCCACCGGCCAGCGCCAGCGAGCACTCGCCGTTGCGCAGGGCCTGCGCGGCCAGGTGCAGGCTGACCAGCGAGGAGGAGCAGGCGGTGTCCACGGTGACGGACGGGCCCTCGAAGTCGAAGAAGTAGGACAGCCGCCCGGAGGTCACGCTGGGCGCGTTGCCGATGGAGAACTGGCCGACGAGCTCCTGCGGCACCTCGGTCACCGCCGCCATGTAGTCCGAATTGGACAGTCCGATGTAGACACCGGTGCGGCTGCCGCGCAGGTCGGCCGGGTCGATCCCGGCGTCGGCGAGGGCCTGCCAGGCGACCTCCATGATGATCCGCTGCTGCGGGTCCATGCCCAGCGCCTCGCGCGGGGAGATGCCGAAGAAGCCGGGGTCGAACTCGGCCGCCCCGGTCAGGAACCCGCCCGCGCGCACGTAGGACTTGCCGGGGGTGCCCGGTTCCGGGTGGTACACCGCCTCCGGCGTCCAGCCCCGGTCCGCCGGGAACTCGGTGATCACGTCGCGGCCGTCGGCGAGCACGTCCCACAGCTCGTCGGGCGAGCTGACGCCGCCGCCGAACCGGCAGCCCATGCCCACCACCGCGATCGGGTCTTCCGCCGGGTTCTCCAGCTCCCGCAGGCGTTCCCTGGTGCGGTGCAGCTCCGCGGTCACCCGCTTGAAGTAGTCGAGGAGTTTGGGGTCATCGGACATGGCTCAGTTTTCCTTTCCCGGACCCAGTTCGCGGTCCACGAAGGCGTACAACTCCTCGACCGAGGCCGCGGTCAGCTCCGCCGCGACGTCCTGGCCCGGCGTCTCACCGAGGGAGGCGAGCAGGCCGTGCAGGCGCTTGCGCAGCGCGCCGCGCTGTTCCTCGCTCAGCACCCGTTGCCGCACCGCGTCTTCCAGCGCGGTCAGCTCGGCGACCTCGGTCCCGCCGCCGGTGTCCTTGGCGTCGGGGGCGATCTCCTGGCCGAGGTGCCCGGCCAGCGCGGCCGGGGTGGGGTGGTCGAACACCAGCGTCGCGGGCAGCCGCAGCCCGGTCGCGCTGTTGATCCGGTTGCGCAGCTCCACCGAGCTGAGCGAGTCGAAGCCGAGGTCACCGAAGGCGCCCTCGGCCGGGACGTCGTCGGCGGAGGTGTAGCCGAGCACGGCGGCGACGTGCCCGCGCACCAGGTTGGTCAGCTGCCGGTCGCGTTCCTCTGGGCTCAGCCCGGTCAGCCGCCGCGCCAGCGCCTGCGGGGTTTCCGCCGGTGCGCCGCCGCGCTGGCCGGCGGCGGTGCGCCGGGCCGAGCGCCGGACGACATCGCGCAGCAGCGGCGGGATCTGATCCGCGCCCAGCTTGGCGATCACGCCCAGGTCGACCCGGAACGGGACCAGGTGGTGTCGGCCCGAGGCCAGCGCGGCCTCCCACAACGCGATGCCCTGGGCCTCGGTCAGCCCGCGGATTCCGGTGCGGTCCAGCCGGGCCTGGTTGGCCGCGGTGATGGTGGCGGCCATGCCGTCCTGCTCGGCCGCGGCCCACAGGCCCCAGGCCAGCGAGACACCGCCGGGCCGGCCGCTCACCAGGGCGTCCAGGAAGCTGTTGGCCGCCGCGTACGCACCCTGCCCCGCGGTGCCGAACACCCCGGCTGCGGAGGAGAAGCAGGCGAACAGCGCCAGGTCGAGGTCCTTGGTCAGCTCGTGCAGGTGCCAGCCGCCGTCGACCTTGGGCCGCAACACGTTCTCCAGCTGCTCCGGCGTCAGCGTCTCCACCGTGCTGTCGTCGAGCACCCCGGCGGCGTGGATTACCGCGGTCAGCGGGTGCTCGGCCGGGATGTCGGCCAGCACCCGCTCGACGTCCGCGCGCACTGCCACATCCCCTTGGGCCAGCACGGTTTCCGCGCCCAGCTCGGTCAGTGCGTCGACCAGCTCGGGCGGGGCGGTACCGCGCCGGGACAGCAGCACGATCCGCCGCGCGCCCTGCGCGGCCAGGTGCCGGGCGAACACCGCGCCCAGCTGCCCGCCACCACCGGTGATCAGCACGGTGCCCTCGGGATCGAGCGGCCGCTGGCCGTCGCCAGGGGTGGCGCGGTGCAGGCGGGGCGCGTAGACCGCGCCGTCGCGCAGGGCCACCTGTGGTTCGCGGGCGGCCTGGGCGGTGGACACGGCGAGCCGGGGCCAGGAGCGCAGGTCGTCGGTGTCGACCAACAGGATGCGGCCGGGGTGTTCCATCTGCGCGGAGCGGGCGAGTCCCCAGGCGGCGGCGGTGACCGGGTCGGGCTGCTCGCCGGGGGTGACCGCGAGGGACTGCTGGGAGCAGAGGACCAGCGCGGAGTCGGCGAAACGCGGGTCGGTCAGCCAGTCCCGCAGCAGTGCGGCGAGGTCGCCGACCGCGGTGCGCACGGCCGAGGTGACCTCGCCCTCGGGGCGCTCGATCCGGGCGAACACGGCCTCTGGCACGGGGTTCTCGGTCCCGACCAGCTCGCGGAGTGCGGCCAGGTCGGGCACGAGGCTCCCGGGTGCGGGCAGTTCGGGCACCCGGCCCGGTGCCCGCCCACCGAGCGCGACCCAGTTCTCCGCCGCCGACTCCGTGCCGAAGGTCAGCGGCAACTGAACCCAGTCCTGCGTGAACAGCGCCGAGTCGTCCTCCTCGGCGGCGTGCAGGTGGGCCGCGTCGGCGGGCAGCGGCCGGAACAGCAGTGAGTCGACCGTGGCCACCGTGGCGCCGGAGCCGTCGGCCAGGGTGATCGCCACATCGCCGTCGTCGCCGGTGATGCGCACCCGCAGCATCGAGGCGCCGGAGGCGAACAGCGACAGCCCGGACCAGGAGAACGGCATCGAGCCGTGGCCCTCGTCGATGGCGTTCAGCTGCGGGCCGAGGCCGACCGCGTGCAGCACCGCGTCCAGCAGCGCCGGGTGCAGGTTGTACCTGGCCGCGTCGCCCGCGGCCTCCACCGGCAGCGCGACCTCGGCGAACATCTCCGGACCGGCCGGGGTGTCCCGCCGCCACAGCGTGCGCAGGCTGCGGAAGGCGCCCTGGTAGGAGAAGTGGCGGCCTGCTACCACCTCGTCGTAGACCTCGGAGACGTCGATCTGTGTGACGTCGGCCGGCGGCCACTGCACCAGCGCGGCCTCGGGCACCGCGGTGCGCACGCCGACGAAGCCGGTGGCGTGCCCGCGCCAGCGCCCGGAGTCCTGGTCCGGCCGGGAGAAGACCCGCACCGAGCGGCGGCCGGACTCCTCCTCGCCGCCGAGCACCACCTGGATCTGCACCCCGCCGGTCTCCGGCAGCGCCAGCGGCGCCTGCACGGTCAGCTCCTCCACCGCGTCGCAGCCGACCTGCTCGCCCGCGGCCAGCGCGAACTCCAGGAACGCGGTGCCGGCCAGGATCGGCACGCCGCGCACCTGGTGCCCGGACAGCCACGGCTGATCCTGCAGGGACAGGCGGCCGGTGAGCACCACGCCGTCGCCCTCGGCGGTGGCCAGCACCGCGCCCAGCAGCGGGTGCCCGGCCGCGGCCAGACCGGCGGACTTCAGGTTGACCGAGTCGCCGTCGGGCACCAGCCAGTAGTGCTCGTGCTGGAAGGCGTAGGTGGGCAGGTCGGCCAGCCGGGCAGGCGCGGGCGGCAGCACCGCGGACCAGTCCAGGTCGATGCCGCGGGTGTGCAGCTCGCCGAGCGCACGCAGCAGGCTCTCTGCCTCGTCGTGGTCCTTGCGCAGGGCCGGGACCGCGGCCTCGGCAGGGCCGGCGTCCTGCCGGGACAGCGCGGTGAGCACCGCATCCGGCCCGAGCTCCAGCAGCGTGCCGACCCCGTTCGCCCGCGCGGTGACCAGCCCGTCGTGGAACCGGACCGCCTGGCGCACGTGCTCGACCCAGTAGCCGGGGTCGCGCAACTGCTGGTTAGTGGCGATTCCACCGGTCAGATTGGAGATCACCGGTATAACTGGTGCGGCACTGGTCAAACCGGTGACGACCGCTTTGAACTCGGCGAGCATGGGTTCCATCAGGGGTGAGTGGAAGGCGTGGCTGACCCGCAGCCGCTTGGTCTTGCGGCCGTCGGCGGCCCACTTCGCCGCCAGCGCCTTGACCTCGGCGGCGGCACCGGAGATGACCACCGAGTCGGCCGAGTTCACCGCCGCGATGGACACCAGGTGCTCGCGCCCGGCCAGCGCGGCGGCCACCTCCACCTCGGTGCCCTGCACGGCCACCATCGCGCCACCGGCGGGCAGCGCGGCCATCAGGCGACCGCGTGCGGCGACCAGCCGGGCGGCGTCGGCCACCGGCCAGACCCCGGCCACGTGCGCCGCGGTGATCTCGCCGATGGAGTGCCCGAGCAGGTAGGCCGGGCGCAGGCCGCTGGACTCGGCCAGCCGGTACAGCGCCACCTCCACCGCGAACAGCGCGGCCTGGGCGAAGTCGGTGCGGTGCAGCAGTTCCTCGTCCTGGGCCAGCACCTCGCGCAGCGGGCGCGGCAGGTGCTCGTCCAGGTGCCCGCACACCTCCTCGAAGGCAGCGGCGAAGGCGGGGAAGACCTCGGCCAGCCGCAGGCCCATGCCGAGCCGCTGCGCCCCCTGACCGGTGAACAGCACCCCGAGCGAGCCACCGGCGACCACGCCGTCCGTGGTCTCGGCGCGGCGGCGCAGCTCCGCGACCAGCTCGGCCTTGTCCCGGCCGAAGACGGTGAGGCGGTGCCGGAAGTGGGTCCGCCCGGTGGCCAGCGCGTGCGCGATGCCCGCCGCGGTGGCCTGGTCCCGCTCGGCGAACTCCGCCAGCCGGGCGGCCTGGGCACGCAGCGCGCCGGGCGTCTTGCCGGAGACCGTCCACGGCAGCAGCGGCAGCGCCGACTCGGTGTCCACAGTGGACATATCTTCGGCCGGTGGTTCCTCGAGGATGATGTGCGCGTTGGTGCCGCTGATCCCGAAGGAGGACACCCCGGCCCGTCGCGGCCGCCCGTGCGCGGGCCAGTCGACCGCCTCGGCCAGCACGGTGACCGCGTCCACGCCCCAGTCCACCTTGGGCGTCGGCGCGTCCACGTGCAGCGACTTCGGCGCGCGCCCGTGCCGCATCGCCATGATCATCTTGATCGCGCCGGCCACTCCGGCCGCGGCCTGGGTGTGCCCGATGTTGGACTTCAGCGAACCCAGCCACAGCGGCCGGCCGTCCGGCCGGTGCTCGCCGTAGGTGGCCACCAGCGCGGTGCCCTCGATCGGGTCGCCCAGCGGGGTGCCGGTGCCGTGCGCCTCCACCGCGTCGACCTCGGCGGGGGAAAGGTTGGCATCGGCCAGTGCGGCCCTGATCACCTCCTGCTGCGCGGTCCCGTTCGGCGCGGACAGGCCGTTGCTGGTGCCGTCCTGGTTGATCGCCGAACCGCGCAGCAGTGCCAGCACCTGGTGGCCGTTGCGCCGGGCGTCGCTGAGGCGTTCCAGCAGCAGCAGTCCGGCGCCCTCGGCCCAGATCGCGCCGTTGGCCGCGGCGGCGAAGGCCTTGCTGCGCGCGTCGCGTGAGGTCACGCCCTGGCCGCAGAACTCGACGAAGGTGCCGGGGGTGGACAGCACGGTCACCCCACCGGCCAGCGCCAGCCCGCACTCACCCGCGCGCAGCGCCCGCGCGGCCAGGTGCGTTGCCACCAAAGAAGAAGAGCAGGCGGTGTCGATGGTGACCGCGGGCCCGCTGAAGTCGAAGGCGAAGGCCACCCGCCCGGAGATCACGCTCATCGTGCTGCCGGTGATCGCGTACTGGGAGTACTGCGTGGTGCCCTGCCACAGCATCTGGTAGTCGTTGCTGGACGCCCCGGCGAAGACCCCGGTTCGGCTGCCCGCCACGGACTCCGGCCGGATCCCGGCGGACTCGAAGGCCTCCCAGGTGAGCTCCAGCATCAGCCGCTGCTGCGGGTCCATCACCAGCGCCTCCTTCGGCGAGATGCCGAAGAAGCCCGCGTCGAACTGCCCCGCCCCGTCCAGGAACCCGCCCTCGCGCACGTAGGTGCGGCGGGCCTGCTGGGAGTTCGGGTCGGGGTCGTAGAGCTCCTCGATCGGCCAGTGCCGGTCGCGCGGGAACTCCGAGATCGCGTCCACCCCGCCGTCGACCAGGTCCCACAGGGCGGCGGGGGAGTCGACGCCGCCGGGCAGGCGGCAGGACATGCCGATCACCGCGATCGGCTCGTCGTCGCGCTGTTCGGCCTCGCGCAGACGCTCCCTGGTGGCGAGCAGGTCCGCGGTCACCTTCTTCAGGTACTGGCGGATCTTGCCGTCGTCGACTGTGGACACTGGTTCACCTCGTGGACATGGCTGGCGGGATCAGGCGGTGAAGGTGATGCGCTGGGTGTCGAGGCCGCGCACCACCACGTGCCTGCGGTAGCTCAGCGAGTCCTCGTGCACGTGGAACTCGCGCAGGCGCTCGGCGACCGTGCGGAAGACGATCTCGGCCTCCAGCTTGGCCAGGCTGTTGCCCAGGCAGTAGTGTGCGCCGACGCCGAAGGCCAGGCCCATGCTCTTGCTACGCCGCTGGATGCGGAACTCATCGGCCTGCGGGAACTCCCGCTCGTCCCGGTTGCCCGAGCCGATCACCAGCGTGACGATGGTGTCCTTGTCGATGTCGATCCCGTTGACCCGCTTGCCTTCCAGCGCGACCCGGCCGATCAGCAGGATCGGGCAGTCGTAGCGCAGCGACTCGTCGACGCAGTCCATGGCCAGCGACGGGTCCTGGCGCAGCAGCTCCAGCTGGCCGGGGTGGCGGGAGAGCGCGAGCAGGCCGTTGGTGATCAGGTTGGTGGTCGACTCGTGCGCGGCGATGAACACCGTGGCCACCGTGTTGGTGATCTCGCGCCGGGAGAGCTTGCGGCCCTCGTGCTCGGTGCGGATCAGGCTGGAGATCAGGTCCTCACCCAGGTTCTTGCGGCGCTTGAAGATGAGGTCGGCGAAGTAGGTGTGCACCGTGGTGGTGGTCTGGGTGAGCCGGATCAGCTCGTCCCTGGTGAACACCTCCGCGGAGTGGAAGCTGGCCACCAGGGTGGGCAGCTCGGTGGACAGCGCCATGTCGCTGGACCACTCGCGCAGCTGCGGGATGTCCTCGGCCGGGATGTCCAGCAGCTTGGCGATCACGCCGAGGGACAGGCCGGTGGCCAGGTCCTCCACCCCGTCGAACTCCCCGTCAGCGATGAACTTCGCGAACAGCTCCTCCACGATCCCGGTGATCCAGGGCTCGTAGCGGGCGGTGATCCGCGGGGTGAACGCCTTGGTCACCAGCCTGCGCTGCCTGCCGTGCGCGGGATCGTCGAGGAAGAAGATGGAGTTGAGCACCGGTTCCTCGGTGGCCTCCGGGAACACCTTGCGCATCGCGGGAGAGGCCAGGGTGTCGTTGCCCATGGCGGCGTGGTCCCGCAGGATCGCCATGCAGGTGGCGTAGTCGCTGATGATCAGCGACCCGTCCTCGGTCTCGATCGGGCCCGACTCCCGCCACTTGGCCAGCAGCGGGTACGGGTCGGCGAGGGTTTCCGGCTCCAGCAACCTGTAGAGCGGGTTGTCGCGGCTGGCGACCCTTTCCTGGACAAGGCTCATCGTTCCCGCTTCCTCCGTCATCGTTCCTCGGCGAGCACGCCGTCGATCAGGTCGAAGATCTCCTCGTCGGTGGCGCTGTCCAGATCCGGCGCCACCGGCGCGGCCTGTTCCCGCGCCTGCCAGGACCGCAGGATCCGTTCCAGCGTCCCGGTGATCGCCTCACCCCGGCCGACCGCCGAGGGCCGCAGCCCGGCCAGCGCCTGCTCCAGCTCGTACAGCCGGGCCATGGTGGCGCGCACCGCGTCCCGCACCCCGCCGCCGAGCGCCTCGATGAGGTGCCGGGCGAGTGCCACTGGCGTCGGGTGCTCGTAGACCACGGTCGCGGTCAACTCCGCCCCGGTCGCGGCGCTGAGCCGGTTGCGCAGCTTGACCCCGGCCAGCGAGTCCAGCCCCAGTTCGCGGAAGGACCGGCCGGGCGGGATGTCCGCGGCGCGGTGCCCGGAGACGGCGGCGATGTGCGAGATCACCACCTGGGTTAGGTAGGGCTCGCGCTCCTCGGCCGGTATCTCGTCCAGCTGGATCCGTTGTGGTGCAACGGGTTCTTCGGCGGGATGGACACCGGGCAGGTTGTCGCACAGGCGGCTCGGTCGCATGCCGGTGGCGAAACGGGGCCAGTCCACCTCGGCGATCGCGTACTCCGGTCCGCCCGCGGCCAGCGCGCGGTCGAAGGCGGCTAGGGCGGACCCGGCCGCCATCGGCGTGATGCCCCGGGCCTGCCAGCCGGATGCCAGTTCCGCCGAGGCCATTCCGGTGCCGTCCCAGGGACCCCAGGCCAGGCAGGTGGCGGGCAGGCCTTGCGTGCGCCGCCGGTGGGCGAGGGCGTCCAGGACGGCGTTGGCCGCGCTGTAGTTGCCCTGGCCGGGGGAGCCGACGGTGGCGGCCAGGGAGGAGCAGAGCACGAAGAACTCGAGCGGGTGCTCGCGGGTGAGCTCGTCCAGGTGCCTGGCTCCGCCGACCTTCGCGTCGAAGACGTTGGCGAAACGGCTGGGGGACAAGGAGTCCAGCACCCCGTCGTCGAGGAATCCGGCCGCGTGCACCACGCCGGAGAGGGTGTGTTGCCGCAGCAGCGTGGCCAGGGCGTCCCGGTCGGTGACATCGCAGGCGGCGATGGTGGTTTCGGTGCTGGCCAGCTCGGCGCGCAGTTCCGCCGCGCCGGGGGTGTCCGGTCCCTGGCGGCTGATCAGCAGCAGGTGTTTCGCGCCGTGCGCGGCCAGGTGCCGGGCCAGGTGACGACCCAGTCCGCCGAGGCCGCCGGTGATCAGCACGGTGCCTGCCGGAGCCACCGTGGTGGCCGGTCGCGCAGGCACGGTTGCCAAGCGGCGCACGAAGATCCGGCCGTCGCGGATGGCGGACTGATCCTCCCCGCCGAGTGCCGTGCGCAGCGCGCGGAAGTCCACTTCGGACGGTTGAGTGGGCAGGTCGACGAGTCCACCCCAGCGGCCGGGGGTTTCCAGCGAGGCGACCCGGCCCAGTCCCCACACCGCGGCCTGATCCTGTTGCGGCACATCCTGTTCGCGTGCCCGGACCGCGCCCTGGGTGATGGCCCAGACGGGAGTTCCCTCCGGCACGGCTTGCAGCAGGGCGAGGGTGACCGTCACCGAGTGGGGCACCGTGGTTTCGGCCGCCGGATCGAGTGCCAGCAGCGAGACGATTCCGTTGGCGGGTGGGAGTTCCTGGCCGGTGTAGGGCAGCACCTCGGCATCCAGTGCCGCGGCCACCGCGCCGGTGATCTCCGCGCACCGCTCGTCCGGCGGTGCGAGCACCAGCCAGGGACCGGCCGGGGTCGCGGCGGGCTCGGCCGGAACCCAGTCCACCACGTGCAGCAGCGGGTCCTTGGCATCGCGCACCGGCAGCCAGAACCGCTCGCGGCTGAACCGGTAGCCCGGCAGCGGCACCCGCCGCCCGCCGGCGCACCAGGCGGCCCAGTCCACCGGGACGCCCCTGGTGTGCGCGGCGGCGAGCGCGCGCAGCACCGACTCCACCGCGGGCCGGTCCTTGGGCAGCACCGGCAGGAACACCGCCTCCGGCTGGGTTTCCTGGCCGAGCGCACTGAGCGTGCCGCCCGGTCCGACCTCCAGGTAGGTGGCGGCGGCCAGCGCGGTCAGGCAGTCGTGGAAGCGGACCGGGTGGCGGGCCTGCCGCACCCAGTACTCCGGGCTGCGCAGGTCCGCCCCGGTGGCCGTGCGCCCGGTGACCGAGCTGACCACCGGGATGGCGGGCTCGTGGAACTCCAGGGTTTCCAGCACCTCCCGCAGCGGCGCGAGCACCGGGTCCATGTGCGGGGAGTGGAAGGCCTGGGCCACCGCGAGCCTGCGGGCGTGCGGGGCGCGTGCGGCCAGCGCCAGCACCAGGTCCTCGGTGCCGGAGAGCACCACCGAGTCCGGTCCGTTGACCGCGGCAATCGCCACCTCGGACTCGTGGCCACGCACCAGTTCCCTGGCCCGCTCCTCGGTGGCCCGGATCGAGACCATCGCCCCTGACCGGCCCAGCTCGCGCATCAGCCTGCCCCTGGCGGCGATCAGCGTGCAGGCATCCGCCAGCGACAGCACACCGGCGGCGTGCGCGGCGGCCACCTCGCCGACCGAGTGCCCCGCCAGCGCGTCCGGCCGCAGGCCGAGGGCGGTGATCAGCCGGAACAGCGCCACCTCCACCGCGAACACCGCGGCCTGAGTGTGGTCGGTCCGCGTCGGCTCACCGTCGAAGACCAGCTCCCGCAACGGGCGGTCCAGGTGCCGGTCCAGTTCCGCGGCCACCGCGTCGAAGGCCTCGGCGAACCGCGGTTCGCTCCGGTACAGCTCCGCGGCCATCCCGGCGTGCTGGGTGCCCTGGCCGGGGAACAGGAAAGCGGTCGCGCCCCGCCGTACCTGGCCGGTGATCGCGGTGCCCTCGGTGATCGCACGGTGCAGCTCCGCCCGATCCGCGCCGAGGTAGACCGCGCGGAAGGGCAGTTGGGCGCGGGTGGTGGCCAGCGAGTAGGCCAGGTCGAGCGCCTCGCCGGGCTGGTCCAGCAGGGCCTTGGCCTGGCGGTCCAGGGCCTGCGGGCTCGCTGCGGACACCACCCAGGGCAGCAGCGGGGGCGCGGCCGCGGGCTCGGGTTCCGGTTCGGCAGGGGGCTGTTCCAGGATCAGGTGCGCGTTGGTGCCGCTGATGCCGAAGGAGGAGATGCCTGCCCGGCGCGGCCGTCCGGTTTCCGGCCAGGGCACTGATTCTGTGGCGAGCTGCACCGACCCACCGGACCAGTCCACGTGCGGACTCGGCTCGTCCAGGTGCAGCGTGCCGGGCAGGATCCCGTGCCGCATGGCCAGGATCATCTTCAGCACACCCGCGACTCCGGCCGCGGCCTGAGTGTGGCCCAGGTTGGACTTGGCCGAGCCGACCAGCACCGGCCGATCCCGATCCTGCCCATAGGTGGCCAGCAGGGCCTGCGCCTCGATCGGGTCGCCCAAGGTGGTGCCGGTGCCGTGTGCCTCCACCGCGTCAACGTCCGAAGTGGACAGTCCGGCGGCGGCCAGCGCGTCCTGGATCACCCGCCGCTGCGCTGCCCCGTTCGGCGCGGTGAGGCCGTTGGAGGCGCCATCGGAGTTGATCGCGCTGCCGCGCAGCACGGCCAGCACCCGGTGGCCGTTGCGGCGGGCGTCGGAAAGCCGTTCCAGCACAACGAGTCCGGCACCCTCGCTCCATGCGGTGCCGTCCGCGGTGCTGGCGAAGGGTTTGCACCGACCGTCCGGGGCCAGCGCGTACACCTGGGCGAACTCGGCGAACAGGGTGGGCGTGGTCATCACGGTCACCCCGCCGGCCAGCGCCAGCGAGCACTCGCCGGTGCGCAGTGCCTGCGCCGCCAGGTGCATGGCCACCAGTGCCGAGGAACAGGCGGTGTCCAGCGTGATCGCGGGCCCCTCGAACCCGAAGAAGTAGGCCAGCCGCCCGGAGGCCACACTGCTCGCGTTGTCGATGGAGACCTGTCCGCTCAGGTCCTCCGGCACCTCGTGCACCCGATGCCCGTAGTCGCTGCCCATGGTGCCGGTGAACACCGCGGTCCGGCTGCCGCGCAGTCCGGCCGGATCGATGCCGGCCGACTCCAGCGCGTGCCAGGCGACCTCCAGCAGAATCCGCTGCTGCGGGTCCATCACGAGCGCTTCCCGTGGCGGAATGCCGAAGAAGCCGGGATCGAACTCCGCCGCATCGGCCAGGAAACCGCCGTGCCGCACCGAGCTGGCCCCGGCGTCCCAGCCCCGGTCCGCGGGGAAGTCGCTGATCACATCGCGCCCCTCGGCCAGCACCGTCCACAGCTCGTCCACTGTGGACACACCGCCGGGGAAGCGGCAGCCAGCGCCAACCACGACGATCGGATCGTCTTGCGGGGCAACGACAGGCCCGACGATCTCGGTTGTCGGCGAGCCAGCCCCGGCCAGGTGCGCGGCCAGCAGGGCGGGCGTCGGGTGGTCGAACACCGTGGTCGCGGGCAGCCGCAGCCCGGTGGCCGCGCTGAGCCGGTTGCGCAGTTCGAGTCCGGTCAGCGAGTCGAAGCCGATGTCCCGGAAGGCCCGCTCGGGATTGACCTCCCCGGTGCTGCCCAGCACCGTGGCCACCGTGCGCAGCACCAGCTCCAGCACAGCACGCTCGTCGCCCGGCACGAAGGCCACCGGTTGCGCCTGCTTCGCCGCAGTCGGCCGCTTCGGCCCCAACAGCCCTTCGAAGATCGCCGGCCGATCGCCGTGCTCGCCGAGGTCGAACCGCGCGGGCACGGACAGCGGCGGCCCGCCCAGCGCCGCGTCGAACAGCGCCAGCCCATGCGCGGGTGCGATCGGTCGCAACCGGGCCCGGCTCAGCCGCGCCCGGTCGGTCGCGCCGAGGTGCCCGGTCATCCCGGACTTGGGTGCCCACAGTCCCCAGGCCATCGAGGTCGCGGGCAATCCGCGCGCCCGCCGGTGGTGGGCCAGCGCGTCCAGGTAGCTGTTGGCCGCCGCGTAGTTGGCTTGCCCCTGCGTGCCGATCACTCCCGCCACCGAAGAGAACAGCACAAACGCGGCCAGGCCCAGGTGCTGGGTCAGCTCGTGCAGGTGCCGGGCCCCCTCGACCTTGGGGCGCAGCACCGAATCCAGCTGCTCGGGAGTGAGCGCGGCCACCGGGCTGTCGGCCAGCACACCGGCGGCGTGCACCACCGCGGTGAGCGGGCGCTCGGCCGGAATGCCGTCCAGCACCGCGGCCAGCGCCTGCCGGTCGGTGACATCGCAGGCCACCACCCGGACCTCGGCCCCCGGCAGCTCGGGCGCTTCCGCCGCCCGCCGCCCGGTCAGCACCAGGTGCCGGACCCCGTGCGCGGCCACCAGATGCTCGGCCAGCGCCCGTCCCAGGGTCCCGGTGCCGCCGGTGATCAGCACCGTGCCCGCCGGATCCAGCCGAGGCGGCGCACCAGCGGTGACCCTGGCCAGCCGGGGGACCAGCGCCTGTCCGTCGCGGAGGGCTACCTGTGGTTCGGGACAGCCGAGCGCGGTGTTCAGCTGGGCAGGGTCGTCCAGGTCCACCAGCCGGAACCGGCCGGGGTGCTCGGTCTGCGCGGTGCGCACCAGGCCCCACACCGGCGCCGCCGCCAGCTCGACGTCCTCATCCGGCCCGGTCGCGATCGCGTTCCTGGTGACGATGGCCAGCTGCCCGTCCCGGTCCGCGGCCAGCCACTCGCGGATCGCGCCGAGCACCTGGTGCGCCCCGGTGGCGTGCAGCACCTCGGTCGCGCCGGGGGCGGCCCGCCGCGATGACGGCGTCCAGCCGACCTGGAACAGCGACCGGTCGCTGCCGGAAAGCAGCTCGGTTCGCAACGGCCGCAAGGGCATTGTCTCGATGGTGCACACCGCGCCGGAGAGCGCGTCGGTGATCTCGACGCGGAAGGCGTCCTGGCCGGTCGGCGTCAGTGCGACCCTGATTGTCGTCGCGCCGACGGCGGCCAGCTCGACACCGGCGAAGGAGAACGGCAGCCGGAGCTCGCCGTCCGCGCCGAGCAGCAGCGGGTGCAGAGCGGCGTCCAGCAGCGCGGGGTGGATGCCGAAGCGGCCGGGCTCGGCAGGCAGTTCGACCTCGGCGTAGCGGCGCTCGCCGTCGCGCCAGGCCCGGCGCAGGCCCTGGAAACTTGGTCCGTACTCGTAGCCCAGCTCGGCCAGCCGCGCGTACGCGCCGTCCAGGTCGATCTCCTCGGCGGCCGGGGGCCAAGGAATCGCGGTCGCGGTCGTGGACTCGGCGGGGCCGAGGGTGCCGGTGGCGTGCCGGGCCCAGGCCGCGTCGCGGTCCGGCCGCGCGTGCAGCGCGAGGGTTCCCGCCCCGTCCACCGTCACCTGGAGCTCGACCTCGCCCGAGGCGGCCACCGCCAGCGGCCGTTCCACCGCCAGCTCCACCAGCCGCGGCAGGCCGAGCAGTTCACCCGCGTGCAGGGCCAGCTCGGCGAAGGCCGTGCCCGGCACCAGCACCGTGCCGTGCACCGCGTGATCGGCCAGCCACGGCAACGCCCGTAGCGACACCGAGCCGGTGCCCACCAGCCCGTCACCACCGGCCAGCACGACCGCCGAGGTGAGCAGCGGGTGGCCCGAGGTGGCGGGCGCGCTCGCGGTTGGCAGCAGCCAGAACCGCTCGGTCTGGAACGGATAGGTGGGCAGGCTGGTCGGCCGCGCGCCGGGGAAGACCCGGTCCAGGCGCAGGTCGACGCCGTGCACCTGGGCCTCGGCGGCGGCCAGCAGGAAGCGTTCCAGGCCGCCTTCCTCGCGGCGCAGGGTGCCCAGCGCGACGCCGTCCTGGTCGAGTTCGTCCAGCAGCTGGCGCAGGCCGACGGTGAGCACCGGGTGCGCGGAGCACTCCAGGAAGGTGGTGTGGCCCAACGCGATCAGGCCGCGGATGGCCGAGTCGAACTCCACGGTCTGGCGCAGGTTCCGGAACCAGTAGTCCGCGTCCAGGACCTCGGACTCGCCGGAGACGGTGGAGTGGAAGGGAATCTCGCCGGGGCGCGGGGTGATCGGGGCGAGCGCGGCGCGCAGTTCCTCGCGGAGCAGGTCGACCTGGGGCGAGTGCGAGGCGTAGTCCACCGGCAGGCGGCGGAAGCGGATCTCCTCGGCCGCCAGCTCTTCGCCCAGTTCGGCCAGTGCGCGCGGATCGCCGGAGAGCACCGTGGCCTCCGGTCCGTTGACCGCGGCCACGTGCAGGCCCGGCCAGCGCTGGATCCGGCGCTGCGCCGCTGTCCTGGACAGGGCGACCGAGGCCATCCCGCCGAGACCGGACAGCGCCCGGATCGCCCTGGCGCGTAAGGAAACCACCAGCGCGCCATCTTCCAGTGACAGCGCTCCGGCCACCGTGGCGGCGGCGATCTCGCCCTGCGAGTGCCCGACCACCGCGACCGGCCGCACGCCGTGCGCCTGCCAGAGCGCGGCCAGTGAGACCATCACCGCCCAGGTGGCGGGCTGCACGATGTCCACTTCGGACAGTGCGGCTTCGTCCGCGAGCACCTCGGTCAGCTGCCAGTCCACGAAGGGGGACAACGCCTGCTGGCACTGCGCCATCCGCTCGGCGAACACCGGGCTCTCCGTGAGCAGCCGCACCGCCATGCCGGTCCACTGGGTGCCCTGGCCGGGGAACACCAGCACCGGACGGGCCTCCCGCCGGGCCGTGCCGGTGAGCACCCCTGGCGCGGGTTCGCCCTCGGCCAGCGCGGCCAGTCCGGCGCGCAGGGCCGCCGGATCCGCGCCCAGCACGGCCGCTCGGTGCTCGAACCGGGACCGGCCGGTGGCCAGGGTGAACCCGGTGTCGGCGAGGGAGGCCTCCGTGGCCAGGTGCTCGCGCAGCCGGGAAGCCTGTTCCCGCAACGCGGTCAGCGTGGTGGCCGATAACAGCAGCGGCACCACCGGCGGTGGCCCGGCCTGCGGCGCGGGCTCGGGGGCCTGTTCCAGCACGACGTGGGCGTTGGTGCCGCTGATGCCGAAGGAGGACACCCCGGCCCGGCGCGGGCGGGCGGTCTCCGGCCACGGGGTGTGCTCGGCCAGCGGGAACACCGCGCCGCTGGTCCAGTCCACGTGCGGGCTCGGCTCGGTGAAGTGCAGGATCTTGGGCAGCACGCCGTGCCGCATCGCCTGCGCCATCTTGATCACCCCGGCCACCCCGGCCGCGGCCTGGGTGTGCCCGGTGTTGGCCTTCACCGAGCCCAGCAGCAGCGGGCGCTCCCGGTCCTGCCCGTAGGTGGCCAGCAGCGCGCCGGCCTCGATCGGGTCGCCGAGCCGGGTTCCGGTGCCGTGCGCCTCCACCGCGTCAACGTCCACAGTGGACAGACCGGCGGCGGCGAGAGCCTCCCGGATGACCAGTTCCTGCGCGGGACCGCTGGGCGCGGACAGTCCGTTGGAGGCGCCATCGGAGTTGATCGCGGTGCCCCGGACGATCGCGTGCACCCGGCGCCCGTTGCGCACGGCGTCGGAAAGCCGTTCCAGCACCAGCATCCCGGTGCCCTCGGCCCAGGCGGTGCCGTCCGCGGTCGCGGAGAACGGCTTGCACCGGCCGTCCGGGGCCAGTCCGCGCAGCCGGGAGAACTCCACGAACATCTCCGGCGTGGCCATCACGGTCACCCCGCCGGAGAGGGCCAGGCTGCTCTCGCCCGCGCGCAGCGACTGGACCGCCAGGTGCAGGGTGACCAGCGAGGAGGAGCAGCCGGTGTCCACGGTGATCGCGGGGCCGCGCAGCCCGAGCACGTAGGCCAGCCTGCCGGAGACCACGCTGGCGGTGTTGCCGGTGATCAGGTGCCCTTCCAGCCCGTCGGGCACGGTGTGCACCCTCGGCGCGTAGTCGTGCATCATCGCCCCGGCGAACACCGCGGTCCGGCTGCCGCGGATCGAGGCGGGGTCGATCCCGGCGTCCTCCAGCGCCTGCCAGGCCGAGGTGAGCAACAATCGCTGCTGCGGATCGGTGGTCAGCGCCTCCCGCGGTGACAGGCCGAAGAACGCGGCGTCGAAGTCGCCGGCTTGCTGGAGGAATCCGCCGTGCCGGGTGTAGGACTTACCGGGCCGATCCGGATCGGGATCATAAAGGGAATCAAGGTCCCAGCCCCGGTCCGACGGCATTTCCCCGATCAGGTCCGCGCCCGAGATCGCCGCCTGCCACAACCCGGCGGGAGTGGTCACGCCGCCGGGATATGTGCAGGCCATACCCACGATCGCGATCGGCTCTCCCACGCACTGCTCCCCAGGTGCTCGGTTCCGGCGGCCAGTCAATCAAGCTTGTTCCAAAACTTCCCCGGAAATACCGAGGAGTCCTGAAGCTGCCAATTTCTGCCTGTTGTTCTTCCGGAATCGGTTACGTCGCGGGAGTCTATGTCTGGAACTGGTCATCGCCTAGCTGACCGGCGAAAGATAGGGGTATCTTCACCGGCAGCCCCTATCGAATTCGCTGATATCAAAACCCCTGCAGGTCGAGCAGTCGGCTGCGGCTGTTCGACAGGTGCACCCGCATCGCCGCCCGCGCGCCCTCGGAGTCGCCGAGGGCGATGGCGGCGTGGATGTTCTCGTGCTCGCTGACGATCCGGCCGAACCGCTGCTCGTCGGGGAACAGCCGGTAGTGCGGGATGACGATCATGCCGGGCCCTGACGCGGTGGCCAGGTCGGCGAAGTAGCGGTTGCCGCTGGCCAGGGCGATGCGCAGGTGGAACTGGAAGTCGGCGTTGACCGCGGCGCTGGGGTTGGCCGCGGCCGCGGTGAACTCGGTCAGGGCCGCGCCCAGGTCGCGCAGCTGCGCCTCGGTGCGGCGCTGGGCGGCCAGTGCCGCGGACTCGCTCTCCCAGCCGATGCGGAACTCGATCAGCTCGACCACGCCCTCGACGGTCAGCTCCCCGTCCCTCGGCGGCTCGAACCGGGCGGTGCTCGGCTGGGCCAGCACAAAGCTGCCGCGGCCGTGCTTGGTCTCCACCAGCCCGGCGGCCTGCAACTGGGACAGCGCCTCGCGGACCACGGTGCGGCTGACCCCATAGGTCTGCACCAGGCTGCCCTCGGTGGGCAGCTTCTCGCCCGGCCGGATCACGCCCTCCCTGATCCGCGCGGTGAGCTGCTCTACCAGTTCCTGCGTGCGCCTCATGCGGTGATCATGCAGCTGTCCACGGTCCAGGCCGCGGCCTGGTCGCTGAGGGTCAGGCCGAGGCCGGGCCGGTCGGGCACCAGCATCCGGCCGTCGGCGAGCTCCAGGTGCTCGTTGAACAGCGGTTCCAGCCAGTCGAAGTGCTCCAGCCAGGGCTCCAGCGGGTAGGCCGCGGCCAGGTGCAGGTGGATCTCCATGGCGAAGTGCGGGGCCAGTTGCAGCCGGTGGTGCTCGGCGAGCGCGGCCAGTTTCAGGAACTGGGTGATGCCGCCGATCCGTGGCGCGTCCGGCTGGATGATGTCGGCCCCGCCGGCCCTGATCAGCTCGGCGTGCTCGGCCACGCTGGCCAGCATCTCGCCGGTGGCGATCGGGGTGTCCAGCGCGGCCGAGAGCGCGGCGTGCCCGGCGTGGTCGTAGGCGTCCAGTGGCTCCTCGATCCAGGTCAGGTCGAAGGCCTCCAGCGCCCGCCCGAGCCGCCACGCGGTGGGCCGGTCCCACTGCTGGTTGGCATCGACCATCAGCGGGAAGCCGTCGCCGAGCCGCTCGCGCACCGCGCTCACCCGCCGCAGGTCCACTGTGGAGTCCGGGTGGCCGACCTTGATCTTGATGCCGCCGATGCCGCGTTCCCGTGCCGCGGTGGCGTTGTCCAGCACCTGTTCCAGCGGGGTGTGCAGGAAGCCGCCGGAGGTGTTGTAGCAGCGCACCGAGTCCCGGCGCGCGCCGAGCAGCTTGGCCAGCGGCAGCCCGGCGCGGGTGGCCTTGAGGTCCCACAGCGCGATGTCCAGGGCCGCGATCGCCTGGATAGACAGGCCGCTGCGACCCACCGAGGCCCCGGCCCACACCAGCTTGTCCCACAGCCGCCCGATGTCGTTGGGGTCCTCGCCGATCAGCTCCGGCGCGACCTCGCGGGCATGCGCGTACTGGCCGGGGCCGCCCGCGCGCTTGGAATAGCTGAAGCCCAGGCCGTGGTGACCGCTCTCGGCGCTGATCTCGGCGAACAGGAAGGCCACCTCGGTCATCGGCTTCTGGCGGCCGGTGAACACCTTGGCGTCGCTGATCGGCGTGCTCAGCGGGAGCCGGACGGAGGACAGGCGGACCTGAGTGATGCGATCGACGGCCATGCTTGAGATCGTACAACCGGCATAGTGGTCATACAACTAGCCGATGGTACGCCACCACAGGTGCGCGGCCAGGCCCAGACCGGCCAGCGCGATCGCGATCCGCAACGGTTTCTCCGGCAGCCGCCGCACCAGCGCAGGCCCGATCCAGCTGCCGGCCAGCGCGCCGAGCCCGAGCAGTGCCGCGGCCAGCCAGTGCACCGGGGCCAGCACGGCGAAGGCGAGCCCCGCGGTGAGGTTGGCCGCGCCGGTGAGCACGTTCTTGACCGCGTTGGTCACCGGCAGCGGCTCAGTGGCGAAGGCCGACAGCACGGCCAGCGACAGCACCCCCGCCCCGGCGCCGAAGTACCCGCCGTAGACCGCGACCAGCGCGATCGCCCCGGCCAGCGGCACCGCCGAACCAGGACCGCCGTCGCGCCGCTTGGCCCGCTCATCCGCGATCTCCCGCAGCCGGTCCCGGGTCAGCAGCAGCACCGAGCCGAGCGCGATCAGCCAGGGCACGATCCGCTCGAAGGTCGTCGCCGGGGTGGTCAGCAGCAACGCGGCCCCGGCCGATCCGCCCAGCACGGCGAGCCCGGTGAGCCTGAGCAGGCGGCGGCCCTGCCCACGCAGCTCCAGCCGCGAGCCTGCCGCGCTGCCGATCGTGGTGGAGAACATGGCCACCGTGTTGGTCACGTTGGCCGCGATCGGGGGCAGCCCGAAGGCCAGCAGGGCCGGGTAGCTGAACAGCGAGGCGAGCCCGGCCATCGAACCGGCGAGTCCGGCCGCGACGCCGGCCAGCGCCAGCAGGAGGTGGTCGAGGAAGGGCAACGGTCAGGTCCGGGTAGCCGCTCGCACGGTCGCACTGTAGCGATCTTTGGGGCTGTCCAGGCGCGACCGTCGGTTGGCGCTGCCCAACCCGGGTACCCCTGCGCCGGAGCAACGCGAGAGGGAGGAAGACGACCATGCGGGTACGAGATGCCGTTGTCGTTGTCACCGGCGCCTCCAGTGGCATCGGCCGGGCGGCGGCGCTGGAGTTCGCGGGCAAGGGCGCCTCGGTGGTGGTGGCCGCGCGGCGGGAGGGGGCCTTGCGCGAGCTGGTGCGGGAGTGCGAGGCGGCGGGTGGGCGCGCGCTGGCGGTGCCGACCGACGTGGCCGACGCGCACCAGGTGAACAACCTGGCCCGGCTGGCCGCGGAGCGTTTCGGCCGGATCGATGTGTGGGTCAACGCCGCCGCGGTGTCGGTGTTCGCGCCGTTCGAGGAGATTCCGCTGGATGACTTCCGGCGGGTGCTGGATGTCAACGTGATGGGCTGCGTGCACGGGGCCCGCGCGGCGCTGCGGTACCTGCGGGACCAGGGCCGCGGTGTGCTGGTGAACGTCTCCTCGGTGGTGGGCGTCGTGCCGCAGCCCTACACCGCGCCCTACGGGATGTCGAAGTTCGCGGTCCGCGCGCTGGGCGCGAGCCTGCGCCAGGAACTGCGACTGGCCAAGGCGCACGGCGTGCGGGTGTGCACCGTGCTGCCCGCCACGATCGACACCCCGTTCTTCGCGCACGCGGCCAACTACACCGGGCGCCGGGCGCTGGCCATGCCGCCGGTGTACTCCCCGGAGCGGGTCGCCAAGGCGATCGTCAACCTGGTGCGGGTGCCCCGACGGGAGGTCGTGGTCGGCCCGGTGGGGCGCGCCTTGCTGCTGCAGTCGAAGTTCTGGCCCGGCTTGACCGAGAAGGCGATGGCCGGCCACGTGAACCGCACGCACCTGTCCCGTGAGCAGGGCGCGGACCCGACGCACGGCAACCTGCACGAGCCCGCGCCGGGGACCGGTGAGGTGCACGGTGGCTGGCATGGCGGGCGGCGCACGGCGGTGCGGCGGGTCGCCACGGGCGCGCTCCTGTTGACCGGCGCCGCGCTGGCCATCGCCAGGGGCAGGCGGTAAGGCCGTCAGCGGTCGAGCAGCTCGCGCGAGGCGGCCCGCAGCGGAGCGGAGGCGACTGGCGCCCAGGCGGTGAACAGCTCCCGGAAGTAGTCCCCGTGCTTGGCCAGCAGGCCCGGGTCCTGCTCGATCACGTCGAGCTCGTTGACGATGCTGAGGTCGACGAACTCCGTCAGCCGCGCACCGGCGAGGGTGCTCACCCCGCCGGTGAAGCGGTCGGTCACCTCGCCGGTGGCGGCCAGATGAGGCCAGCTGCGGTCCCGGTCGCAGGAGCCGTACCGGTAGACCAGTTCCTCGGCGGGGTCGCCGATGAGCGCGCGCAGCGCGGCGCGGTCCTGCCAGTCGAGCAGGGCGAGGCCGAAGCCGTCGGTGCCGTAGGCGGCGTGGGTCAGTCCGGCGAGCTGGACGGGGGAGCCGTGACCCAGGCCGGCGAGGCGGTCCCGCACTCGGCACAGGTGGGCGTACAGGGTTCCCCCGGATGCGGGATCGCCTCAGTTCCCTTGTGCCGCAACCATGCCTCGACCTCGGCTTCACCGCTCACGATCGGATTGTAGGCCGAGCGTCGCGGGGATGAGCCGCGGATCCCTGGGTACCTGATGGGCATGACCGACCTGTCCGAGCTCGCCGCCGGGGACGAGGCCACCGCCGAGGCCGTTGGCAAGATCAGCGAGGCGTTCGAGGCGATCGAACGCGCTCGCGGCGCCCTGTACACCTTCCACCAGCTCACCGGCACCGCCGACTTCGCCCTGGAAGAGGGCATCGAGAAGCTGCGCCGGCTGGGCCAGGAGGAGCTCGCCGCGGACCTGGAGCGGGAACTGCTCGGGCGCAACGTGCTGCCGGGGCGGTGGACCTTCCAGGTCGTCGAGGACTACGACGACACGTACTACGAGGTGTTCCGGAAGTACGTGGCGCGGGTGCGGGAGCTGACCGGCGGCCGCCGCCACAGCTGGGAGGCCAAGCTCAAGCAGCGCCGCCGGACATCGCGGGAGCCGGGGCACGAGGCCGATCCGGGGCAGGTGGACTGACCCGGTCTGGAAAACTGCTGGCATGACCGCAGAGCGACCGATGCCCACACAGGACGAGGTGCTGGGGTACTTCAGCACGCTGTCGAACTGGGGACGGTGGGGCGAGGACGACGAGCTGGGCACGCTGAACCACATCACCGACGAGGTCCGGCTGGCGGCGGCGCGGGCGGTGCGCCACGGCAGGAGCGTGTCGTGTGCGTGGGAGGTCGCCGTGCCGGAGGAGATGGAGCGGTCGACGACCTCGTGCCCGTGCGCCGCCGACATGCCGGGCGCCGAGCACATGCCCCTGCCCGGGTTCCGCAACGACCGGCGCTGGGGCTTCTCGAACGAGCGGCTCGGCATCATGTTCCACGGCAACACCATCACCCACGTCGACTCGCCGTGCCACATCTTCTGGGACGGCCAGATGTACAACGGGCGCTCGCACTCCTTGGTCGACGCCGCGACGGGATCGGCCTGGGCGGCCGTCACGGCGGCGGCGGACGGGATCATCACGCGCGGGGTCCTGCTGGACATCGCGAAGGTCCGCGATGTGCCGTGGCTGGAACCGGGACAGGGTGTGTTTCCCGAGGATCTTGAGGAGGCCGAGCGTCGCCAGGGCGTGCGGGTGCGCTCCGGCGACGCGGTGCTCCTGCGGACCGGCTACGGCCGCCTCCGGCACGAGGCCGGTGCGGCCGGCGGTGTCACCCAGGCCGGCTGGCACGCCTCCTGCCTGCCGTGGCTGCGTGAACGGGAGGTCGCGTTGATTGGCGCGGACACCCCGCAGGACGTGCAGCCGTCGGGGTATGCGGACGTGTTGATGCCGGTGCACGCGGTGGGGCTGGTCGCGATGGGACTGTGGCTGCTGGACAACTGCGATCTGGAGGGGTGTGCGAGGACGGCTGCCGAGCGGGGGCAGTGGGACTTCCAGCTGGCGGTCGCGCCGGTCCGCTTCGCGGGCACGTCCGGCAGCCCGGTCAACCCGATCGCCACCTTCTGACCGCGGGACTCGCGCCCGACGGTGCCGCCGCCCCGGCCGACCCAGCTAGCCTCACTTGGGGCGATCCTGGTGGGGGATGAGACAGCGTGGTGAGCAAGGTCGGGCGCTACCGGGTGCTCACGGAGCTGGGCCAGGGCGGTATGGGCCGGGTCCTGCTGGGCAGCGGTCCGGACGGTCGGCTGGTCGCGCTGAAACTGGTGCACGAGCAGTTCACCGCCGATGAGGGGTTCCGGGCCCGCTTCCGCCGCGAGGTGGCCGCCTCGCGTGCCGTGTCGGGCGCCTACACCGCGCCTGTGATCGACGCCGATCCCGAGGCGCCCACCCCGTGGCTGGCCTCGGCGTACGTGCCAGGGCCCTCGCTGCAGCAGACGATGGACACCGTCGGCGCACTGCCCGAGGAGGCGCTGCTGCGGCTGGCGGCGGGGCTGGCCACCGCGTTGATCGAGATCCACCGGGCCGAGCTGGTGCACCGGGACTTGAAGCCCGCCAACGTGCTGCTCACCGACGATGGCCTCAGGGTGATCGACTTCGGTATCGCCCGAGCCCTGCGGACAAGCCGGGGCGGCACGCTGACCCGGGCCGGCGGGTGGATCGGCACACCCGCCTACATGTCCCCCGAACAGGCCGTCGGCGCACCGGTCACCCCGGCCAGCGACATGTTCTCCCTCGGCGTGGTCGTGGCCGCCGCCTACCTGGGCGCCAGCCCCTTCGCCGACACCGCGACCGCGCTGACCCTGAACAAGATCACCCACCCCGACCCCGACCTGACGGCGGTGCCCGAGGCGATCCGGCGCATCATCAGGCCCTGTCTGGCCGAGGCACCCACCGACCGGCCCACTCCGGCGGAGTTGCTGGACATGATCGGGCAGATCGCCCCGGCCGCGCAGCCGTGGCCCGCTGAGGTGCAGCGGTTGATCGAGCAGCGCCGCTCCACCATCGCCCAACTCCTTGACCCAGCAGTGGAAGCACCGCCCGCTACCCACCGTCCGTCCCGGCGACGCTGGCTGCGCCTGGGCGCGGTCCTGGCCACGGTGCTGCTGGTCGGCGTCCTGGTGTGGACGATGTGGCTGTCCGTACCGCTGCCGGTGGCCGGCGTTCTCACCGGCGCCTCCCCGGTGCGAACCGTGGCGTTCAGCCCGGATGGCCGCACCTTGGCCGCCGTGCACGAGGACAGCAACGTGCAGCTGTGGGATGTGGCCAGTCAGCAGAAGATCAGCCAGGTGCTGGACCCGTTCGAGAACCGCGGCCTGAGCCACGCCCTGTTCAGCCCGGACGGCCGCAGCCTGCTGACCGCCGGCATCCTCGACCACAACGCCGTGGTGGAGCGGTGGGATTTGACCACTGGCCAACGAATCGACCAGCCAGTCATCGTCAAACAGGTCGACATCGCGGGTGGGGATCGCCTTCTGTACAACGGGTTGCGGTTCAGCGGGGACGGCCGAATCCTGGCCATAAGCACCGACCAGGACCTGGCGCTGTGGGACCTGGCCGGGCGCAAGCAGATCGCCAGGCTCGAGGCCGACTTCACGGAGTTCTGTGCCGACGGTCGCACCGTGGTCCTCGCCACGGAGAAAAGCAGCGCCAATCGGCACAACGTCGAACTCTGGGATGCGAACAGCTTGCAGTTCGCCGGCGGGCTGGACACCTTCACCCAACTCCGTACCGTGGCGCTCACCTCCGACAACAAGACGCTGCTGATCGGAAACGGCAATATCCAGGACTCCGGGTCGGTGACCGTGTGGGAGCCGGCCACCCGCAAGAAGATCGCCAGCCTCTCCGTCCGCGGCACCATGTACACGGTGGCGGGCACCCCGGGTGGCCGCCGCATCGCCATCCGCTACAACGACGACGCCCTACGGCTGTGGGATGTGACCAGCGGCGAGCAGATCGGCTCCGCGATCGAGGACGTGGAGAACATGAAGTTCAGTCCCGACGGACGCGTGCTGGCCACGGTGGGCAAAGACAGCACCGTGCGGCTGTGGACTGTTCCGGACAGCTAGCGCCCGCTTCAGGCCCGGCCCGACGCCACGTCGCCGATGGCCTGGTCGAGCAGGTCCACGCCCAGTGCGAGCTCCTCCTCGGTCGCGGTCAGCGGCGGCGCGATCCGGAACACGCCGCCCATGCCCGGCAGCTGCACGATGTTCATGTGCAGCCCCAGTTCCAGGCAGCGCCGGGTGACCGCCGCGCCGAGCTCGTCCGAGGCCTGCTTGGTTTCCCGGTTCACCACCAGTTCCAGCCCGGCCAGCAGGCCGCGGCCGCGGACGTCGCCGACCACCTCGTGCCGTTCGGCGAGCCGGGTCAGGCCCTGGCGCAGCCGCTCGCCCAGCCGCTGGGCGCGTTCGGCCAGGTTGTCCCGCTCCAGGACGTCGAGCACGGTGTTGCCGACCGCGGCGACCAGGGGGTCCGAGACGTGGGTGGTGAAGAAGAGGTAGTCGCGGCGGTGGGCGGCTTCCTCGATCTCGGCGCTGGTGATCACGGCGGCCAGGGGGAGTCCGGCGCCCAGGGTCTTGGACAGGGTGAGGATGTCCGGGACGATGCCGTCGCGTTCGAAGGCGTACCAGGTGCCGGTGCGGCACAGGCCGGTCTGGGCCTCGTCCAGGATCAGCAGCATGCCGCGCTCGCGGCACTTCTGTGCCAGTGCGGCGAAGTAGCCGGGCGGGGGTTCGAGCACGCCGCCGGAGGACAGGATCGGTTCGACCAGGCAGGCGGCCAGGCTGCCGGTGGACTGGGCGTCGACCAGCTCGAAGCCGAAGTCCAGCTGCCGCCGCCAGTCCAGCTCGCCCTCGGGGGTGCAGAAGTCCGGGCGGTAGGTGTTCGGCGCGGGGATGGCCAGGTTGCCGGGCGCGGCCGGTCCGTAGCCCTTGCGGCCCGCGCTGTAGGTCGCGCCTGCCGCGGCCTGGGTCATGCCGTGCCAGGACCGGGCGAAGGAGACGACCTCGTGTTTGCCGGTGACCAGCTTGGCCATCCGCAGCGCGGCCTCGTTGACCTCCGCGCCGGTGGTCAGCAGCTGCACCTTCTCCAGCGGCTCCGGCAGCGTGCCTGCCAGCCGACGGGCCAGGTCGACCACCGGGCGGCTGAGCATGCCGCTGAACAGGTGGTCCAGCGTGCCGACCTGGCGGCGCACGGTGGCCACGATGTCGGGGTGGGAGTGGCCGAGGATCGCGCTCATCTGCCCGGAGGTGAAGTCCAGGATGCGGCGGCCGTCCTCGGTGCGCAGGAAGCTGCCCTCGGCGCTGGCGATGATCTCTCGGGTGAACGTGCCGCCGTAGCGGACCAGGTGGCGGTCCACATCGGCCCAGAACTCGGTGACCGGCGAATCGGTGGTCGGAGCAGCCATGACTTGAAGCTAAGGCCGCTCCGAGCGTCAGGTCCAGCTCACGATTCCGACTGTCCTGTTCGGCAGAACCGAACAACAATGGGACCGTGCTGAACCCGTGGCGGCTGCGGCTGCTGAGCCAGCTGGACACCCTGGGCACCGTGCGCGCGGTCGCCGAGGCGGCCAGCCAGAGCGCCTCCAGCGTCTCCCAGCAGCTGTCCGTGCTGGAGGCGGAGACCCGCACCCAGCTGCTGGAACGCACCGGCCGCCGGGTCCGGCTCACCCCGGCGGGGCAGCTGCTCGCCCGGCGGGCGCGGGCCATCCTGGACCACATGGACACCGTGGAGGCGGAGCTGCGCAGCCTCGGCGAGGAACCGGCCGGGCTGGTCCGGCTGGGCGCGTTCCAGAGCGCGATCCACAGCCTGGCCGTGCCCGCGGTGACCCAGCTGGCCCGCACCCACCCGCAGCTGGAGATCGAGCTGCTGGAGCTGGAACCGCACGAGAGCATCCCGGCGCTGCGCGTGGGCGATGTGGACCTGATCATCACCACCCCGGACTTCGTCGAGGTCGCCCTCGGTCCGGACGTGGATGTGGTGCCGCTGGCGGTGGACCCGGTGGTGCTGGTGGTGCCGCAGGAGCAGGCCGGTCAGGGCCCGGCCGACCTGGCCGCCTTTGCCGAGCAGCCGTGGGCCTTCGACGTGCCCGGCTCCTACATGGCCGGCCTGGCCACCCGGCTGTGCCGCCAGGCCGGGTTCGAGCCAAGGGTGGTGTGCCGCTTCAGCAACTACCTGATGACCCTCCAGCACGTGGAGGCCGGGCACTCGGTGACCCTGCTGCCCGCGCTGGCCGTGGACCGCCGCTACCGGGTGGCCACCCGCGAGCTGACCCCGGCGGTGACCCGCACCATCACCGCGGCGCTGCGGCGCGGCGCCCGGCCCAGGGCGGCGGTGAGCCTGGTGCTGGAGACGGTGCGCCGCCTGCCGGTGCCGCCAGGGCTGCTGCGCTCCTGAAGCTCACCCCAGGCGCAGCAGGGCGTACTGGCTGGTGCCCTCGGGGGTGGTGTGCGTGCGGACCAGGTCGGCTAGCTGGTGCACCAGCAGCAGGCCGCGGCCGCCGCGCTGGCCGGGCGGGCGCGGGCGGCGGCCGGCCAGCGGATCGCTGAGCTGCCCGCCGTCGCGGACCTCGCAGTGCAGGTGTCCCTCGGCCCGCCACAGCCGGACCAGGCAGTCGGTCGCGGCGTGCCGCAGGCTGTTGGTGACCAGCTCGGTGACGATCAGCTCCAGCTGCGGCACCCGCTCGCCGTCCAGGCCGAACTCCAGCGCCTGGGCCGCGGTCCAGCGGCGGAGCGGGCGCAGCTCGGCGGGGGAGCTGACCGCGATCTCGGCCGCGGCGGCACCGGCACGCAGCGGCTGGTTGTAGCGGGCCACCACCTCGTCCGGGTCGTAGCGGTCGCTGTGCGCGCGCCGGTCGCCGTCCCAGATCTCCGGGTGGGTGGCGTGCGCGTCGGCGACCACGGCCGGGTCCAGCCGGGCGGTGTCGTACGGGCAGACGATGGTGACCTCGCGCCCGGCGAAGGCGTGGTTGATCAGCGCCTCGTGCTGCACGCAGGCCGGGTACTCGGTGGCGGTGCGGCCCGGCCAGATCGGCTCGCCGATGATGTGCGCGTGCCGGTCGGCGTGGGTGTCGGCGAACTGGCGCAGCACGGTCGGGATGATCCGGCCCGGGTTGCGCCCGGCCACGGACATGTCGACCCAGTGCACCCGCTCGGCTGCGGCGCCGAGCGCGGCGTGCAGCACCGCGTGCCGGGACGGCGGGACCGCCACGGCGACCGGCTCGCCGCGGTCGAGCCCGCCGGTGACGAAGGGCAGCAGTCCGGCCAGGTACTCGGCGTCGTCCCGGTAGAACAGGGCTGGGTGCGTGAACGCACCGGCTGACAGGGTGTTCACTCGGCCTCTTCCACGCGTACGTCCGGCAGGCCCAGCAGCCGCACCAGGTAGGCGGCCCCCGGCCATCGGGTGTGCAACACCAGCCGCGCCCCGTGCGCGGCGGCGTGCTCAGCCATCAGCAGCAGGCTGTGGTGGTCCAGGAAGTCCAGGTCGGTCGCGTCCACCACCAGCCGGCCGGCACTGGGCCGGGGACCGGCGTGCCGCCAGGCCCGCTCGAAGGTCTCCCGGCTGGACAGATCCAGCTCGCCGGACAGGGTGACCACGTGCTCGGTCGAGCTGTACAGCCGGAAGCCACGGCCGCCGGTGTTGCTGAGCGGGTGCAGCGCGGCGATCTCCTCGGCGACCTGCTCGTCCAGCTCCGCGCGGTGGTAGGCGCACATCGCGGAGAACGGCCTGGCCACCATGTGCTGGTCGACCAGGCGCTCGTAGCTGGTGAACGCCCGGCTCGCGGCCAGCGGGGTGCAGTTGGCGGCCACCCGCAGTCCGGTGTAGCCCTCGGCCACCGCCCGGTCGGTGGCCTGGTCGTAGGCGCGCGGCTGGCAGACCGCCGCCAGCGGCACCACCCGCGCCGCGCCCCGCCGTAACGCGTCACCCAGCTCGGCGTGCCCGCCCAGGTACTCGGCGGGGTCGCCGGGATCGTCCTCGGCGATGTACCAGACCTGCTGACCGAGGGAGAGCCCGTCGAGCAGGAACTCGCCCGCCCGCCGCCGGAACTCCGCCCGGTCGTCATAGACCCAGCAGAGATGGTCCTGCGGCCCCAGGCCGCGGGCATGCTCGGTCACACCCGACTGTCGCACCCGGCCAGCCTAACCTGCGGCGGAAGGTGGTTTGCCCAGGCCATCCCGGGGAACAACCCGGGTGGAGGTGGTGGACCCATGAGTTCGCCGACGAGCGCCCGCGACCACACCGGGGTGCTGAACCAGGCAGTGGCCGAGGCGTTGACCGCGATCGGCACCGGTGCGCAGGGCGATCCGGCGGCGCGGGCCCAGCTCGCCCGGCGGCCGCTGACCGCGGCGCTGGCGCTGCTGGCCGGGGCCCGGGAGGAGCTGTCGCCGCGCGCGCTGGCCTACACCGAGGCCGCGTGCAGGCACCTGGAGTACGGCGAGCTGATGGAGGCGCGGATGCTGCTCACCGCGGCCCGGGCTCAGACCGGGTTGGCCACGCAGCCCGCGCCGGTGGTCAGCCCGAGCTGACGGCGGACCGCGTTCAGGTAGGCGCAGCCGTCCCGCTTGTTCGGCTCGACGTAGCCGCCCTCATGCCACTCGTTCCAGGCGTACAACGAGACGAAGTTGTCCACTGTGGACGGTCGAGTGGACTCGGCGATGTCCGCGCGCACCGCGGCCAGCAGGCGCTCGAAGCCGGGCAGGTCGGCGTCGGGGTACCAGCGGAACCGCTGCCGCAGCTGCTCCGGGTCCGGCCCTGGGTCGGGGATGGAGATGGCGATCCGCGGGCGTTCGTCGAAGTCGGAGGTGGCGCAGCGCAGCAGGGTGCCGGTGAAGTTGCGGAAGAAGGCGCGCTGGTTGTCGGCGTAGCGCTGGTAGGAACGTGAGCTGTCGAACTGGCCGAGGCAGTCACTGCCCTCGAAGCCGGTGCCTGCCGGGACGCCGCCGTTGACGGTGATCAGCACCTCCTCGCCGAGCTGCTCCCTGGCCCGCGCGCGGACCGCGTCGGTGAACCGGCGGGTGTCCTCGACGTGCATGCCCTCCACGGTGCCCCGGCCGATGCCGCGGGCGTCGCAGACGCTCAGGATCGGCCTGCCGTCGTTGGCGCGCAGGTAGTTCGGTTGGGTCATGTACGTGTCGACGATGAGGTTGGCGGCCTTGGTGATCTGCTCGGCCGGCAGCGCGAGGGAGACCGGGCCGTCCTGCCACGGGTGCAGGCAGGGCAGCACGTTGAAGTCGATGTCGGTGCGGTTACTGGCTTTCAGGAAGGCGCGCAGGCCCTCGATGTAGTTTTCCGCGCCGCCGTCGGCCGGGTTCCAGTACCAGTAGAAGCTGAAGTAGCGCAGCCCCGCGCCCGCGGCCTGGCTGATCTGCTTGCGCAGGGTCTCCGGCTGGGCGTCATCGTAGAAGCCGATGGCCGGTTCGCGGTCGGTGAAGTCCTCCTGCGGCCAGTGCCAGGTGTTGCGCGGCACCCCCGCGCCGGCGAAGTCGCGCAACCCGCCCCACCAGTCGCCGGCCCGGCCGTAGACCCGTTGCGTACCGGCCATCATGGCCTGGTTGCCCTTGGCGTCGAAGGTGCCGAAGTAGACCGCGCCGGTGCGGTGGAAGGCTGGCCAGACATGGCCCAGCGGTCCGTCGGTGCGGTAGCCGCGCCCGGCGAACTCGGCCTGCTTCGCCGCGGGCACCACCCGCCACTCGGCGCCGTTGGACATCCGGTACAGCACCTCGGTGCCTGCCTGCTTGCTCGCCGCGAGGTGGCCGAGCACCCTGCCCTCGGTGAACCGGCCGGAGTCGAGCAGGCTCTGCCGTTCGCTCGCCGAGGCGGTCAGCAGGTAGGCCGAGCGGTCGGCCACCCGCAGCCGGTACAGCGGCTGGCTGCCGGGAAAGGCCTGCCGGCGCAGGAATCCGAGCCGGGTGTGCTGCCGCGCCATGCCGTACTGGCCCTCGGCGGCGTTGCCCTCGGCCTGGGACAGCGTCCAGAACCAGCCGGCCTGGCCCGCGGTGCGGAACTCCAGCAGCGGCACCGGATCCACGACCTTGCCTTCGGCATTGGCCACCGCCGCCCGCGCGTCCGGCGACCCGGCCAGGGCAGCGAGCAGGCACACCACGAGCAGCAGACAGCGTCCGATCACGGGAGCAGCCTAGCCGGGCCGCACCTGGGTCCTGGAGCGGCTGAACCGGCGCATGATCGGCCGCTCCCAGCACACGTAGAGCAGCGCGGCCAGCCCGAGCGCCAGCACCAGGCACACCACCAGCACAATGACGCCGAGGCCGACGCTGCCGGGCCCGACGAACTGCTGCAGGCCGTAGGTCACCGTGCCCAGCACCATGCCGTGGGTGAGGTAGAAGGCGTAGGTGGTGTCGCCGAGGAAGACCAGCGGACGGCTGCGCAGCGGGGTGAACGTGTCCTCCACATCCGCCCTGGCCAGCGCGGTGGTCAGCAGCGCCAGCGGCACGATCCACATCGCCACCTGGGTGAACACCGGCGGCAGCCACAGGCTCACCACGTAGCAGGCCACCAGGATCCCGGTGGACATGGCCAGGCCGATGCGCGGGGCCAGGCCGAGCAGCAGCCGCCGGGCGCACAGCATGCCGATCAGGAACTCCAGCGCCCTGGTGGGCGGGAAGTGGGTGGAGAACCACAGCTCGTACAGGCCGATGTCGGTGCCCTCGATGGGCTGCGGCCCGGTCGGGATCACGAAGCGGGACAGGAAGGGGATGGCCAGCCCGACCGCGGCGGTGCCCCAGAACCAGCGGCCCAGGTTCTCCGGCCGGATGCGGTTGATCCAGGTGAGCAGGAACGGGAAGCTGAAGTAGAAGAACAGCTCGCAGCTCAGCGTCCAGCTGACCGCGTTCACACTGGTCATCAGCTGGTAGTTGGGCCACCAGCCGTGCAGCAGCAACAGGTTGGGCAGCCACAGCCACAGCGCGGGCAGCCCGGCCAGCAGCGCGACCACCCCGAACATCAGCACGTGGTTGGGGTAGATCTTGAAGAACCGCCTGCGCCAGAACCGCTTGAGCGTGTCACCCGGCGGCGCGACGAAGGTGAGGATGAACCCGCTGAGGATGAAGAAGAAGGACACCCCGACCGAGCCCATGTTGATGGCCACCGCCCGGTAGCCGTCCTTGACCGCCTGGTCGCCGAGCACGTTGACGAAGATCCCGTGCGTGGCGAAGACCAGCAACGCGGCCACGAACCGCATCCCGGTCAGCGAGGGCAACCTGGCCTGGTGCGGGGAGACCCGCGCGGCCGGAGGCGCGGCAAGACCATCCAATGGACACCTCCGGTACGAGTGCGCGGCTGGCCGCCAACCTAGCCAGCGGTGCTGTCAGCGGGCTTGCAGATCGGTGCGCCCAGACTTCCAGTCCGGTGCCGGGGCCGGGATGTCTAGCCAGGTCAAGGGCGTGCGGGCGGGGCGTGGCCTGGTGCAGGACTGGTGCAGCGGGGCGGGGGATGCCCGCCCCGCTGCCGGTCAGGCGTGGGTGAGCTGTTCCCGGAGGATGTCGCCGTGCCCCGCGTGCCGGGCGAACTCCTCGATCATGGCCAGCAGGGTGAACCGCATGCTGATCGTCCCTTCGCGTGGGATGTCCTTGGTGTCGTCGAGGCTGAAGCGGGCGGCGATCTCCCGTGACCGCTGGCTTGCCCGCTCGAACTCAGCGATCACGTCGGCCAAGGTCTCCTCGTCGGTGACGGCGAAGGTGCCCAGGTCCCGCGCGGCGTATCCGTCGCACTCGGACTCCTCGAGCTCGGCCCAGAACCGCTGGAACCAGATCCGTTCAGCCGCCGCGGCATGCTTGAGCAGGGAGATCGGTGTGGTCAGCGAGGCGACGAGCTTGCGGCGGGCGTCGGTTTCGGAGAGGCCGCGGGCGGTCTCGATCAGGGCTTCGCGGTTGCGGTCGAGCATGTTCTCGATGAGCGCTCGTTCGGTGCCGTTGGTGATTCTGGTGGTGCTCATGGGTTTTCTCCGTTTTTTGGGTGTGGTTGTGACGCGGACAGGGGGGACCCAGCCGGGAGGTGGAGCGGGGTGGGGACGTCGGGGGTCCGGAGTGCTCACCGCGGTTGAGGCGCTGGGAGCGGGTTGACGCGGGCGGGAGTGAACACCGCAGTCGCGATCAGTTGTCGGGCAGATCCGATGAAGGCGCCGACGTCGTCATGGTAGCGCGTCTTGAGGGTGGCCTCGGGGGTGGGGTCGATGCGGCGAAGTAGGCCGACGCTGGGTGCGCGCCTGCCCCGGTTATCGGCGGGTCAACTGAGGCCAGATACCGTGCAGACTCTGGTGACCAAGCGGAGTGGAGTCATGGCGGAGCGTGACATCGGAGGCGGCCTCGATGTGGGATCAGTGGCCGGGCTGCAAGATGGCGGTCTCGTTCGAGTCGCCCAGCAGGAGCAGTTCAGCCTGGGCGCCATGCGCATGATCGCGGCCGCCGCAGGCTGCTCGATCAAGACCCACGAGACCGACTATGACGGGGTCGACCTCACCATCGCCGCTTCCGCCGAGTACGAGACCTTCTACGGCCCGCAAGTCGAGGTCCAGCTCAAATGCACCACCCAGCGGGACCTGCTCAGAGACGATCACCTGGTGTGGTGCCTGGCGCGGAAGCCGTTCCGCAAGCTGACACACCCGAAGCGATACATCCCAGCGCTGCTGGCAGTGGTGCTGATACCGAAAGAGCCGACCGACTGGCTACCGCTCTCGGAAGAGGGAATGGTCAGCCCCTGCCGCGTGTACTGGGAGCATGCTGCGAACCTGGGCACGATCGAGGACGATATGGCCAGCAGGACAGTGCGCCTGCCCAGAAGTAACCTGCTCACTGTGGACGCCCTCAAGGGCATCATGAAGGCGATCGGCGAAGGGGGTCAGTGGTGAACAGCGCGTCGCTCGACAGCTACCGCGACCTCGCGTCGAGCCTGTCCCCTCCGGCGGTCTCGCAGTACCTGGCCACGCACGACTGGCAGTTGGAGACCCGGGACGGCGAGGTCAGGGAGATCTGGCGGTTGCCAGGTGAGCACGGTCTGCTCGGGCGGATCATGCTGCCGCTGGCCACGGACTACGCCGACTTCCCCGAGCGCTTCCGCGACACCCTGCGAGCTCTTGCCACGATCTACGACTGGGACCCGGCCCACCTGGGCGAGCGGATCGCGGCTGCCCGTGCCGACTTGTTCTTCGTCCGGCTCGACCAGGAGATGGCCGACGGGACCATTCCGTTCCGGCAGGCCGAAGCCACGCTGGACGCGCTGCTCAGGATGATGAAGGCCGCCGCGACGACCGCGGATGACCCCACGCACTCGCACCGGGGACGGCGTTCGGCCAGGGTCACTGAGTTCCTGGAAGAGGACATTCGCCTTGGCCACACCCAGCGTGGCAGCTTTGTCTTCACCGTCGTCTCCCGGCTCGGCGATCCTTCTCCCGCCGGGGGGGCGGCGGTTTCCTTCCCGCGCAAGGCGATGACCACGCTGGCCACCGGCCTGCACTCGGCGCGGCAGCTCGCCGTGCGCTGGGACGAGAGGGTGTTGAGCGATCCCGGACGACGTGGGCTCAGTGCCAGCATGGTGGAGTCGCTGCTGGAGCTGACCCAGCCGGAGGGCTTGCGCGCGCTGGACCTGTCCTTCGGGTGGGCGGCCGCCGAGCCGCCACCGGTGGTGGACAGCTCGCACATCATCCTCGACCGCAACGTGATGGCCGGGCTGCCCC
This sequence comes from Crossiella sp. NPDC003009, assembly GCF_053591555.1. Lineage (NCBI taxonomy): Bacteria > Bacillati > Actinomycetota > Actinomycetes > Pseudonocardiales > Pseudonocardiaceae > Crossiella > Crossiella sp. NPDC003009. Next base: position 334,497 of record NZ_JBSFUA010000001.1, read on the forward strand.
GGGTGCGCGAAGCGCTGGTGCGCAACGAGGAGCCGCCGCGCCGGGAGACGCTCGTCGGCGTCGTGCGCACGCTCAACCGGGACGACTCCGCAGACGACGACCAGGATGCCACCAGCATCGTGCTGGCGGCCCATGTCGGCGGGCGGCTGCGGAAGGTGCACGTCCCGCTGACCGGTGCGGACTACGAGTCGGCGATCCTCGCGCACCGGAACAAGCGGCCGATGGTGGTCACCGGAGATCTCCGGTTCGAGCGCGGCGCGTGGCGGCTCACCGGGCAGATCATCGTGCACGCGAGTTTCGCTCGTTAGCCGACCGGCGATGGCCCGTCTGAACGCGTCAGACGGGCCATCGCGAGCGGCTCAGCTCAACGTCTCCCGGACCCGCCGGGCCGCCGCCACCATCCGCCGCAGCGCCGGATCCACCTCCGCATACCCCCGCGTCTTCAACCCGCAGTCCGGATTGATCCACAACCGCTTCGCCGGCACCGCATCCGCCGCCGCGGCAACCAGGTCAGCGACCTCCTCCTCACTGGGCACCCGCGGCGAGTGGATGTCGTACACCCCCGGCCCAACGCCTCGGCTGAAGCCGGTGGCGCGCAGGTCGGTCAGCACCTCCATCTTCGAGCGGGCCGCTTCGATGGTGGTGACGTCGGCGCCCAGGCCGTCGATGGCGTCGATGACCTCGCTGAACTCGGAGTAGCAGAGGTGGGTGTGGATCTGGGTTCCTGGGGCGGCTCCCGCGACCGCGAGCTGGAAGGAACCGACCGACCAGTCCAGGTACTCGGGCTGGTCGGCCGCGCGCAGGGGGAGGAGCTCGCGGAGGGCGGGTTCGTCGACCTGGATGATCCGGATTCCGGCGGCTTCCAGGTCGGCGATCTCCGCGCGCAGGGCCAGTGCGACCTGGTCGGCGGTGTGTGCCAGTGGCTGGTCGTCGCGGACGAAGGACCAGGCCAGGATGGTGACCGGGCCGGTGAGCATGCCCTTGACCGGCTTGTCGGTCAGCGACTGGGCGTAGGCGGCCCACTCGACCGTGATCGGCGCGGGGCGGGTGACGTCGCCGTGGATGATCGGCGGGCGCACGCACCGGGAACCGTAGGACTGCACCCAGCCCAGGTCGGTGACCGCGCAGCCGTCCAGGTGTTCGGCGAAGTACTGCACCATGTCGTTGCGCTCCGGCTCGCCGTGCACCAGCACGTCCAGGCCGATCTCCTCCTGGAGCTTGATCACCCTGGCGATCTCGGCGCGCATCCGCTCGGTGTACTGCGCCTCGGTCAGCTCACCGGAGCGCAGTCCGGCCCGCGCGGCGCGGATCTCACCGGTCTGCGGGAACGAGCCGATCGTGGTGGTGGCCAGCGGCGGCAGGCCCAGCAGCGCGTCCTGGGCGGCGGCGCGTTCGGCGTAGGGCGCGCGGGTGCGGTCGGCCGGGGTCAGCGCGGCGATCTTGGCGCGGACCGCCTCGTCGTGACGGGGTTCGGCGGCGGGCTGGCCGGCCTGGTCGGCCCAGTCGCCGTCCACGCCCTCGCGCAGCGCCTTGCCGACCAGGACGACCTCGCGCAGCTTCTGCCGGGCGAAGGCCAGCCGGGAGCGGACCTCCGGTGCCAGCGCGGTTTCGGCGTCCAGGTCGTAGGGCACGTGCAGCAGCGTGCAAGAGGTGGAGACCGCGACCTCGCGGGCGGCGCCCAGCAGCGAGGCCGAGGTGGCCACCGCCTGCCGCAGGTCGGCCCGCCACACGTTGCGGCCGTCGATCACCCCGGCGACCAGGGTCTTCTCCCGCAGTGCCGGGATGCCGGCGATGCCCTCGGCGCCACCGGCGACCAGGTCCACCGCGATGGCCTCTACCGCGGTGCCTGCCAGCACCGGCAGGGCTGGGCCGAGTGCGCCGTAGTAGCCGGTGACCAGCAGCTTCGGCCGGTTGGGCACCGCGGTGAGCCGATCGTAGGCGCGGGCCAGCGCGGCGAGCTCGGCCTCGGTGCGGTCGGCGGCGAAGGCGGGCTCATCGAACTGGACCCAGGTGACGCCCTCGGCGGCGAGCAGGCCGAGTAGTTCGGTGTAGACCGCCAGCAGGTCGTCCAGCCGGGCCAGTGGGTCCGCGCCCTTGGCCAGCAGGAGGAAGGTCACCGGGCCGAGCAGCACCGGGCGGGTCTCCACTTCCAGGGCCTTGGCCTCGCGGTACTCCGCGATCGGTTTGCCGCCCGCCAGCCAGAACTGGGTGTCCTGGTCGATCTCCGGGACCAGGTAGTGGTAGTTGGTGTCGAACCACTTGGTCATCTCCAGCGGCGGCACCTCGTCGGTGCCCCGCGCGGCGGCGAAGTAGGTGTCCAGGTCGTGGTCCTGCTGGTACCGGGCCGGGACCGCGCCGACCAGGACGGCGGTGTCGAGCACCTGGTCGTAGAAGGAAAACGTGTTGGAGGGGACCGAGTCCAGGCCCGCCTCGCGCAGCTCCAGCCAGGTGGCCGCGCGCAGCCGCGCGGCGGTGCCGAGCAGGGTGTCGCGGTCGATGCGGCCCGCCCAGTACTGCTCCACCGCGCGTTTGAGCTCCCGGCGTGGACCGATCCGCGGATAACCCAGGACGGTGGCGCCGATACCGCTGGTCACAAGCTCTCTCCTCGCGAGCGTGCTGAGGTCCGGACGACCTGCGGGCACACCGGCGGGAGACGGCACGAAGCCGCGTCCGCGCAAGCCCGCCCGAGAGGCTTCCGGACTCCGCGCACCCGGCGGGCGCGCGGGCCGGTGGCAGGTCTTCGGACTCACGGGCGCAGAGCTCGCTCCTACCGGCCGTCGCTTCCCACGCTCAGCGCGCAGTGCTTGATGACGGCTTTCGTTCCCGTTCACCGCTGCGGGGCAGTCCCGGATTCCCACCGGGTTCCCTCTTGCCTCGATCAGCCGTCACCGGCCGGGCGAACCACCAGCGAGGCGAGCGTATCGCAACGCGCGCAACTGTTTCATGATGCGGGAATCACACCGGATCCGAGGTTTTGCGGCGCAGCAGGTAGCTATCCATGATCCAGCCCTTGGCCGCGCGGGCTCGTTCCCTGGTGGCCACGATGTGCTCGGCGACCTCGGCCAGCGGCCCGGAGACCAGGATCTCGTCCGCGGTGCCCACGTAGGCGCCCCAGTGGATGGTCACCCCTGGCTCGTCCCGGTAGCGCAGGAAGGTGTTGCCGGAGTCCAGCATCACCAGCACGTCGTCGACCTGCTCCGGCCAGCCCGTGGCCAGCCTGCGGCCGGTGGTGATCTGCACCGAACCGGCGATCTGGTTGAAGGTGACCCGGTGCCGGGCGGCCAGCGCGGACAGGCTGCTGATGCCCGGCCGCACCCGCACCTCGAAGTCTGCCTCGCCGCGGGCCAGCACCTCCTCGACCACCGCGATGATGCTGTCGTAGAGGGCGGGATCGCCCCACACCAGGAACGCGCCGGTCTCGTCCTCGCCCAGGTGCTCGGTGATCAGCCGCTGGCACACCTCGGCCCGGCGGGAACGCCAGTCCGCCACGGCGCCGGTGTAGGCATCGGCCTCCCGGTGCCGTGGCGGGTCCTCGGCCCTGGCCACCCGGTACCCGCCCTCGGGCAGGTGGGTGTCCAGGATCAGCTGGCGCAGGTCGGACAGCTCGCGGGCCTGACCGGGCTTGTCCAGGAAGAACACCACGTCGGCCTGCCGCAGCGCGGCCACCGCCTCCACCGTGACCTGCCCGGGATCGCCCGCCCCGATGCCGACCACCTCGACCACCCGTGCCACCTGAACCCCGTTCCGTCGTCCGCTGCGGGGACGATTGTGCGGCATCGGGTGCGGCGGGCCTCAGCCCAGGCTGGCCCGGACGGTGTAGCCGTCGCCGGACTTGGCCACCACCTGGATGCGCACCCCGTTGGCGGAGTCGGTGAAGGTGGCCACCTCACCGGGTCCGAGGTCGTAGGGGGCGTTGTTCAGGCCGAGGCCGCCGCAGCTGGTGTTCGGCTGGGCATCCATCACCCGGACCGGGCCGCTGCCGCTGGCGGTGCGGGAGTCGATCCGGTAGATCAGCACGCCGGTGTCGCAGGCCCTGGTGTCCAGTCCGATCCGTTGCCGCACCTCGGCGATGTACGCGGTGCTCGCGCCGTGCCGCACCACCACCGCCTTGGTGCCGGGCTCGGTCTCCACCGGGGTGACCAACTGCTCGATGGTGCCGCCGCGGGTGGCCAGGCAGGCGATCTGGGTGTCGGCCAGCCAGCCCAGCTTCCACTTGTGCCAGGCGAAGTGGTCGGGGGCCGGGCCCCACATGTGCCCCATCACGTCCCAGCCGCCGGTCCAGCCGAACCCGCCGGGCCCGCCGTAGGTGTCGGGCAGGCTGAGCAGGTGCCCGCCCTCGTGGTTGAGCAGGATGTGCCCGTCCCGGTAGCGGGAGGTGGCCAGGTTGGTCTCGGCCAGGATGGTGTTGCCGTCGGCCTGGATGCGCTCGAAGGTGGCGTAGCCGCGGGTGTAGCCGGAGCGGCGGGAGGGCACCAGCAGCAGCGCGTCGGTCTCGGCGAAGTCGAAGTGCGGGTCGGCCAGCGCGACCGCGTTGCGGAAGATGCTGGCCAGCGCCGGATCGTCGGTGACCACGTCCGGCCGGTTGTCCTCGCCGCGCATCAGCGGGTGCTGGCGAGCCTGGTCGTTGAGCGTGGAGGGCAGTCGCAGCCAGCGCTTGTACGGCAGGATGTCCAGGTCGAACTTGCCGTAGGAGCTGGCCGCGTACCAGTTCTCGCTGACCGGGGAGAACAGGTTCAGCTCCGACTCCACCGAGGTGTCGGCGGGCGCGTTGGCGAAGTCGACGAACAGCATCGCCATCTTCACCTTGCCTGCCGGCCGCGGGAAGTTGCGCCAGTCGGTGGGGCCCTCGGAGAGGAAGCCGCCGGGGGAGACCTGGCAGGAGCGGGCCGGGTCGGGCGCGGCGGCCGCCGGGGTGCTGAAGGACAGGGGCAGGGCGAGCAGGGCCGCCAGCGCGAGTGGCAGGCGGCGGGGGTGGAACCGCATGGTGACCTCCGTCAGGGATGAAGGGCGTCTGCCAGCGTGTCGAGCGGGCCGCGCGGCGTCTTCGGTCAGCTGTCGCGGACCCTGGCCGCGGCTGCGACACCTGTCGCGGGATAGCGCCCGGCCAGCCGCCCGAGCTTGAGCGCGGTGTGCAGGCACAGCCGGTCGCCGCCGTCGCGCAGGTCGGCCCCGGTCAGCTCCTCGATCCGGCGCAGCCGGTAGTACAGCGTGGCCCGGTGCAGGTGCAGCCGGGCCGCCGCGACCGGCACGTTGCCGCCGAGGTCGAGGTAGGTCTCCAGGGTGTGCAGCAGGTGCGGGCCCGCCTCGTCGGTGAACAGCCGCTCCAGTCCCGGATGCACCGAGGCCCGGCTCAGCGCGGTCGCCGACAGCTGGCTCAGCAGCCGGTAGATGCCCAGCTCCGGCCAGCGCAGTACCCGGCCCAGCTCGGGCAGGCGGGCTGCGACCCCGGCCGCGTCCAGGGCCTCCCGGACGGTGTCCGCCGCCTCCGCCAGGCACGGGCGGGGCGCGCCGACGCCGACCGGTGCGCGGAGGCTGTCGGCGAACAGCTCGGCACAGCGGGCCGCGGATGCGGGCAGCAACAGCACCTCGTGGTCCTCGAGCCGCAGGCGCAGGCCCGGCCAGCTGCGGATCGGCCCCGAACGCCGCGGACCGGCCACGGCCAGCACGCCGGTGGCCGGGAAGCGGCCCTGCGCCACCAGCAGGCGGGCGGCCTCGGCCCGGACCGAGTGGTCGGTGGCGAGCAGGTCCCGCACCGGGTCCGCCGGCGCGGTGGGCAGGAGCGCGGCGAGGCGGTCCGCGACCAGTTCGGCCAGCGTGACCTCGGCCTCGGACATCGACTCGGTGGCGTCGAGCAACCACAGGAAGCCGAGCAGCGCGTCCCCGGCCCGCACCGGCACGCAGACCCTGGGCAGCATGTTCAACTCGGGGCAGGCCGGCAGGCGCACCGCGCGGCCGGAGTCGAACACACCCCGGCGGCGCAGCCAGTCGGCCACCTCCGGCGCGGCCCAGCCCCGGCTGAGCGAGGCCCGGCGCACCTCGTCACCGGCCTTGTCGTGCGGGCTGGCGGCGAGCAGTTCCAGGTCGGGGTTCTCGATCACGGCCGGTCGGCCCAGCGCCACGGTGAGGCTGTCCACCGCGCGCTGGACGCATGCACGATCACGCATGGCCGAGCACGTTAGTGCTGGTGGGGCAAGGGAATCCGGTTCGGCGGCCAACTGTCTAGAGCTGTCAAAGCGGGGCCGAGCCGCTCGCGCAGCCCGGCCAGCTCCCGGCTGATCACGGTCATCCCTGCGCGCCGGGCGGCCGGGAGCACCGGCGCGGCGGTGGCCAGTGCGGCCTCCGGCTGCCCGGCGCAGGCCCGGCTGTCGGCCAGCCGCAGGGTCAGCAGCACCAGCGAGGGGTACATCCGCGGCGGCACGCTGGCCAGGGAGTGCCGGGCGAACTCGACCGCCCGGTCGGCGCAGCCCCGCTCGCCGGTGCGCGCGGCCAGGTCGCGCAGCCCACCGGCCAGGAAGGAGCTGACGAAGGTCTGGCCCTCGGCCCCGCACAGCCAGGGCGCTTCCAGCTGGTCCCGCTCGTCCAGTCGTTCGGCCAGGGCCAGCGCCTGCGCGGCCAGCCGGTCGAACTCGGCGCGGTCGCCGAGCAGCGCGTAGCCCCTGGCCGCGTGCAGCTGGGCGTGCAGCCGGACCCAGCCGCGCCGGGGATCGGTGTCCCGCGCGGCCCTGGCGAAGGCGATGGCCGAGCCGCCGTCGCCCTCCAGCCGGGCCACCGAGCTCATCCGGGTGTACAGCCCGCACATCGCGGGCACGTTTCCCGCGGCCTGCCCCCAGTCCACGCCGCGCTGGAACCAGGCCATGCCCAGCCCGTGCTGACCGCGCTCCACCCGCAGCCACCCGGCCAGGTCGGCGAAGTGCGCGGCCAGCCCGGCCAGCGCGGTGACCACCGGTTCCTCGGCGGCGCGCATCGCCTCCGCCATCGCGTGCAGACAGCCCTCCACCGCGACGGTGATACCGGTGGTCACGCACTCCAGGTTGATCTGGCTGTAGCCGGCCAGCAGTGCGGCGAACCCGTGCACCACCGCCGCGCCCGGCCCGTCCGGTGGCGCGTCCGCGACGCAGCCGCGGTAGCCGTGCAGCGGGCAGCCGATGCCGTACACCGGGAGCCGGGCCCGCCAGCTGCGCAGTGTGCCGTCGGCGGAACCCGTTGCCAGGCCCGGCAATGGCGGTGGGATCGCCGGTTCCTTCTCGGCCGGGGGCCTGCTGAGCATGGTCAGCTCGCCGCCGGTGCCGAGCAGCTCGTCGGCCCGGCAGGCGAACTCGGCAGTCGGCCGCCGACTGCCGAGCTCGAGCTTGGAGAGGTAGGAGTGGTGGTAGCCGAGCCGGGTGGCGAGCTGGGCCTGGGTGAACCCGGCCCGCTCGCGCCAGTGCCGCAACCGCGCCCCGAACATCAGCACCCGGCCATGGTGCCGGACTCAGGTCACCAGCGGCAGGGTCAGTGTGCTGTCGGTTGTGGCCAGGCGCAGCCGGGTGCCGCCGAGTGGGCGCAGGGTGAAGTCGTGGTCGGTGGCGATGACCACCAGCCCGATCCGCCTGCCCGCGGCGAACACGTGGTCCTTGGGCTCCAGGTCGAACCGCAACAGGTACTCCTGTCCCCGGACCACCCGCTCACCGGCTGACTGCGAGTTCCGGTTCTGCGGGTCGATCCAGCCGCGGGTGACGATCACCGGTGTGCTGCCGGGCGGGCCGTAGTCGACCACAAGCGCGGTGAGGTTGGCGTCGTCCCGGTTCTCCACCGCGACCCGCAGACCGACCTTGGCGATGCCGGACATCCGCGTGGGCGCGTTCAACGCCGCCGACCGGTAGACCAGGCGGTTGCCGTTGGCGCTGTCCGGGTTGGCGATGAGCGTGTTCGCGGTGATGGTGCGTCCTTGGTCCACAAAGGACTGTGCGGGGCCGCCGACGGGTGTGGTGGTCAGTTGTCCCGGTGCGGTGGGGGAGTCCGCGCCCAGGTGGTAGGTGACCGGGCGGGCGGCCGGATCGGGCCAGTCGGCGAGCTTGCGCCAGCCACCGGCGGCCTCCTGCACCTCGGCCATCGGCTCGCGCATGATGCCGGTGTCCTTGCCCTTGAGCCAGTGCTCGAACCAGCGCAGCAGGGTGGCCTGGTAGTCGGTCCGGGACGGCGGTCCGTGGCCGCCGCGGTGCAGCCAGATCTTGCGCGGCACCCCGTGTGCGCGCAACGCCTCCCACCACTGGGAGTACTGCCTGCCGCGCACGTTCCAGTCGGACTGGCCGTGCATGACGAACACGCTGGCCTTGACGTTGCCGGCCAGCCGGGTGTAGTCGCGCTCGGCCCAGAAGGCGTTGAAGTCACCGGAGATCCGGTCCTGCCGCCGGGTCAGCTCGGCGATCTCGTCGGCGCAGCCCGACCTGGTGAGCACCGCCTTGGCCAGCGCGTCGGCGTCCTCGCCCTGCCAGCCGCCCGGCGCGACCACCAGGCCGTTGGCCCGGTAGTACTCGTACCAGTTGGCCTGCGCGGCGATCGGCACGATGGTGCGCAGGCCGGGCACGCCGGTGGTGGCCACCATGTTCGGCAGCGTGCCGTTGTAGGACACCCCGGTCATGCCGACCGCGCCGGTGCTCCAGCTCGCGCTGACCGCCCGGCCACCGGCGTCGAAGCCGCGAGCCCGGCCGTTGAGCCAGTCGATGACCGCGCGGGTGCTCAGCGCCTCCTGCTGGTCGCCGCTGGTGGGGCAGCCCTCGGAGGCGCCGGTACCGATGCTGTGGCCCAGCACCACGGCGTAGCCGCGCGGCACGAAGTAGTCGTCGAACCAGCCGGGCAGGTCCGGCACGGCCTTGCGCACCAACGGATCCGCGTCCGCCCGCGTGGCCGGGAACAGGCCCTCCTGGGGTAGCCGGTCCACGTTGACCGGGTGGAACGGCACCTTGCCGAGCCCGGACCGGTAGGGGCTGTGCTCGAAGATCACCGGCACCTTCGCTGAACCGGATGGCCGGGCGATGTCGATCGCGATCCGGTCCGGCCGACCGTTCCGGTCACTGTCTACTGTGGTCTCAACGTAGACCCGCTGTTCGATGACGGCTGGCTGGTTCGCGCTCGCCGGGGCCGTGCCGAGCAGCGTGGCCCCCATCGCGAGCACGAGCAGGGACGATCTGGTTCGCATGCGGACCAGGCAAGCACGCGAAACTGGGTCTGGGCTTTGGACAGCTGTCGCGTCTACTATTCGGCAACTGTGAACCGATAGGTGCTCCCTATGGAATTTCGTCAGTTGCGGTCCTTCGTGGTGCTGGCCGAGGAGCTGCACTTCGGCCGGGCGGCGGCCCGGCTCGGCATCGCCCAGCCCTCGCTGAGCCAGCAGCTACAGCAGCTGGAGACCGAGCTGGCCACCACGCTGGTGCACCGGACCAGCAGGCACGTCACCCTCACCGAGGCGGGCGAGCTGCTGCTGCGCGGCGCGCACCGCACGCTGGCCGAGGCCGAGCGCGCGGTGGACGCGGTGCACGACCTGAAGGCGGGACGGCTGGGTCGTCTGGTCATCGGATCACTGGGCGCGGGGCTCAACGGCCCGCTGCCCGGCGTCATCCGGCGGCTGCGGCAGGCCAACGACAAGGTGACCGTGGAGCTGCGCCAGTTCAGCGACAGCGCCTCGCAGGAACGCGGCCTGCTGGACGGCACCCTGGACATCGCGGTGCTGCGTCAGGTCGCCGGGGACCGCGCGATCGTCACCCGGCAGCTGCTGACCGAGCCGTTCCTGGTCTACCTGCCGTCCGACCACCGCTTCGCCGGACGCGCGGAGCTGCGGCTGGCCGAGCTGGCCGAGGAGACCTTCGTCAGCTGGCCCCGCCACCTCGGCCCGTCATTCCACGACCTGGTCACCGACGCCTGCCACCAGCACGGGTTCACCCCTGCGATCGAGGGCCTCGGAGACAGCCTGGTGGCCCAGCTCGCGCTGGTCGCCGCCGGGGTGGGCGTGTGCGTGCAGGCGCTGTCCAATGCCACCCTGCGGCGCGAGGGCACCACGGTGGTTCCGTTGCGCCCCAGCGACATCACCGCCCAGCTGCACCTGGCCTACCGGCACTGGCACCACGACACCCCGGTGGTGGACGCCTTCCTGGCCTGCCTGCCCCGGCTCAGCTGACCCGGTCGCCCGCGCAGCGGAAACCGAGGTGGCCGGAGCTGCTGTCCGGGGTGTTGCGGGTGCGCGCGGCCACCCGATAGCGGTTGCAGTAGCTGCGGTGGCACAGGTGCGAGCCGCCGCGCAGGACCCGGCCGTCCTGCCAGCGGTCCGCGCACCACTCCCAGACGTTGCCGACCGTGTCGTAGAGCCCAAAACCGTTGGGCAGGAAGGCGTGCACGGGCGAGGTGCCGCGGTAGCCGTCCTCGGCGGTGTTGTGCAGCGGGAACTGGCCCTGCCAGATGTTGCAGCGGTGCACGTCGTCCGGGGTCAGCTCGTCGCCCCACGGGTAGCGGCGGCGGTCAAGTCCGCCGCGGGCCGCGTACTCCCATTCGGCCTCGGTGGGCAGGCGTTTGCCGGCCCAGCGGGCATAGGCGTCGGCATCCCGCCAGGACACGTGCACCACGGGGTGGTCGCCGCGCCCGGCCAGTCCGCTGCCCGGTCCTTCGGGTGCGCGCCAGTGCGCCTGCTCGACGGCGTGCCACCACGGGGCGTCCGCGACCCGCGGGGTCTCGGTGTGCGGCAGGAACCCGGCGAAGACGTAGGACCAGCCGAAGCGCTCGGCCTCGGTGACGTGGCCGGTGGCGGCGGCGAACTCGGCGAACTGGTCGTTGGTGACCGGATGCGCGTCGATGGCGAAGGGGGACAGGCGTACCTGGCGGACCGGGTTGCTGTCCTCCTCCTCGGCACCCATCCAGAACAGGCCACCGGGCAGCTGAACCATGGTCATCTCGACCGCTGGCTCCAGTCGATCCGGCCGGTCACCGCGGCCAGGTCCACCGTGACGTGTGCGTGCTCGAAGGTGCGGGTAAAGGTGTAGCCGTCGCGCACCGCAGGCCCCTGTGGCGGGCCAAGCGGTCGCTCCAGCTCCGGGAACGGCTCCAGCGGGCCGTCCCCGGCCTGCCAGCCGCTGCCGTAGCGGAAGTAGCTGTGCGCACCGGCGGCGACCAGGAAACAGGCCAGCGGGAAGGTGATCCCCGCCCGCAACGACAGCGGGTCAGGCCGGCCGGAGTCCGGCCAGCCGCAGAAGGCGATGAACTTCCCGTACTCAGAGTCCACTGTGGACATCAGGTCGAGCTGGGCGGCCAGCTCCGCGGCCGTGTTGAGCTTGGGGCCGGTGATCCCGAAGTGCTCCAGCATGGTGGCGTCGGCGTGCGCGAGGAAGCTCTTCCCGCTGTCCGCCCATGCCTTCGGCTGGTGCTCGACCCCGTTACACAGCAGCACTTTCCCGGCGGGCAGTGCCGCGCGCAGGGCCGGGACCAGCTTGCCGATGCCCGCGGTGACCGCCTGCTGCTTCTCCGCGCCGACGATCTTCGCCAGCCGGGCGGTGCCCATGGCGAACCGCTTGACCCCGTCGACGAAGATCCCGTCATAGCCCCGCTTGAGCTGAGTCACCGCCTGCTCGATCCACCAGTCCCGAACGTCCTGTTTGGACAGGTCGTAGGCGCGCGCGTCGGCATTGCCCTCGATCGGCTGCCAGGGCTGACCGTCGGTCTGCTTGAGGGTCCAGGACGGGGGCAGGTCGGCCAGTGCCGCATAGTGTTCCGGGTAGGCCACCGCGCTGTTCCAGTAGTAGTAGACGTCAGGGGCCGGGTCGCGCTGCTTGAGCTGGTTCAGCGCGCGGGCGCTGGCCCGTTCCGCGGCCTGGCGCTCGCTCGCACCCTGGGTCTTCTCGATGGTGATCACCGAGTACCGCCGCGCCAGGAAGTCGATCTCGCTGGCGGTGAAGTCGGTGCGCTTGCCCAGGTGGCCGTACACCGGCACGGTCTGCCAGTGCGCCGAGGAGGCCGGTGCCAGGCCGGGGAAGGCCACGGCGAACGCGCCGGCCTTGAGCAGGGTGCGACGGCTCAACATGCGGCCGAGACTAACTTTTCCCGGCCGCGCCCAGTCCTATCGTTGGATCGCCGCCGCCTATCGCCGACCGTCCATAGGCGACACCTATCGAACCAGAGCACACGGCCGGTAGCCACCGCCCGGCGTTGTTCCTAGCCTTCCGCCATGCCCGCAGCGCAGCGCCCCAACATCGTCCTGGTCCTGGCCGACGACCTCGGCTACGGCGACCTCGGCCGCTGCAACGGCCACGCCTCCCGCACCACCGCGCTGGACCAGCTGTGCGCCGAGGGCATCGCGCTCACCCAGCACTACTCGGCCGCCCCGGTGTGCGCACCCGCCAGAGCCGCGCTGCTGACCGGCCGGTACCCGCACCGCACCGGCGCGATCGACACCCTCGAACTGCGCGGCCTGGACCGGCTGGCCCTGCGCGAGCGCACCCTGGCCGACTCGCTGGCCGCGGCGGGCTACCGCACCGGCCTGGTCGGCAAGTGGCACAACGGCGCGCTGGACGAGCGCTACCACCCGAACCGGCGCGGTTTCGCCGAGTTCACCGGCTTCCGCGGCGGCTGGCAGGACTACTGGCGGTGGCGACTGGAACGCAACGGCGTGCCCTTCACCGCCGACGGCAGGCACCTCACCGACGTGATCACCGCCGAGGCGGTCAGCTTCCTGCGCCGCCACCGCGGCGAACCGTTCTTCCTGCACGTGGCCTACAACGCCCCGCACTTCCCGTTCCAGGCCCCGCAATACCTCGTCGAGCAGTTCAGCCGGCCCGGCCGCAGCCGCGCGGTGGCCACCATCTACGCGATGATCCACCAGCTCGACCACGGCATCGCCACCCTGCGCGAGGAGCTGAGCACGCTCGGCATCGCGGACAACACGATCTTCCTGTTCTCCAGCGACAACGGCCCGCAGCTCGACGGCGCCGGCGAGGAGTCCACCCGGCGGCACAACTGCGGCCTGGCCGGGGCCAAGGAGTCGGTGCACGAGGGCGGTATCCGGGTGCCCCTGCTGCTCAGCTGGCCGGACGGCCTGCCCGGCGGTGTGCGGTCGGATGTGTTCGCGCACTTCACCGACTGGTTCCCGACCCTGGTCGCGCTGGCCGGGGCACAGCTGCCCGAGGGCGTGCGGCTGGACGGGGTGGACCTCGCCGGCGCGCTGCGCGGGCAGGCCGCGGCCGACCAGCCCGCCCGGTTCTGGCAGTGGAACCGGCTGCGGCCGCTGGGGCACTGCAACGCGGCCATGCGGGACGGGCGCTGGAAACTCGTGCGGCCCGCGCTGGCTGCCGCGATGGGCCTACCCGCCAGCGAGCTCGACCTCGACGCCGACCTCAAACGACATCCGGAGCGGTATCCCCATGCGCTGGAGGCTGCCCTGCCCGAACCGCCCGACTGCGGCGAACCCCCGCGCCCGCAGCTGTTCGACCTGCTCGCCGACCCCGGCGAGGAGCACGACCTGGCCGCCCGGCACCCCGCACTGGTCGCCCGGATGGAAGCCGAGCTCGGCGCCTGGTTCGAGGACGTGGAACAAGACCGGAGGTCCATTCGTGACTGCTGACCCGCCGCCCCGCAACTACACCATCCTGGTGGCCCTGCTCGGCGCGTTCCTGGACGGCTACGACCTGATGATCATCTCGGGTGCGCTGCTGTTCATCAAGGTCGAGCTCCAGCTCTCCGCCGCCCAGATCGGCTGGATCGGCGCGATCGCCTTCGCCGGCATGGTGGCCGGCTCGCTGGTCTTCGGCAGGCTCACCGACCGGATCGGCCGGGCGGGCGCGTTCACCTTCGTGCTGGTGCTGTTCGTGATCGGCTCGCTGGTCTCCGCGCTGGCGGTCACCCCGCTGATGCTCATCGCCGGTCGCGCGATCGTCGGCCTGGGCATCGGCGCCGACCTGCCGGTCAGCACCACGCTGATCGCCGAGTCCGCGCCCGCGCACCGGCGGGGCGCGCTGACCGGGCTGATGCAGGTGTTCTGGTTCGCCGGGGCCGCGGCCTCCGGGCTCGCCGGGATCGGCCTGTACGCCTTGTTCGGCGCGGACTCCTGGCGGTGGATGCTGGGCAGCGCGATCGTGCTCGCGGTGGTGGTGCTGATCATGCGGCGGCGCATCCCGGAGAGCACCTCCTGGGTCGCCGCCCAGCGGCCCGCCGCGGCGACCCGGCCGCTGCGCACCCTGCTTTCGCCCGGCATCCGGGCCGCGCTGGTGTTCTCCTGCCTGTTCTGGTTCCTGGTCACCGTCCGCGGCGCGGGCTACAACCTCTACACACCAACGTTCCTCAACGAGATCGGCCTGTCCGGGGTGACCGTCTCGCTGTGGCTGAGCACCGCGGTGAACGTGGTCAACACGCTGGCCGCGCTGGCCGGGGTGCGCTACCTGGACCGGATCGGCCGGCGCCCGATCATCCTGTGGTGCTGGGCGATCCCCACCGCGCTGACCTTCGCGCTGGCCGCGATCAGCGACGGCCAGGCCACCACCATGTTCGTCATGATCATGGTGTCCGCGCTGCCGCTGCAAGTGCTGGCGATGGCGCTGTTCGCGCTGTCGGTGGAGCCGTTCCCCACCCTGGTGCGCGGCACCGCGCAGAGCCTGTCCTCGGCCAGCGGCAAGGCGGGCGGCTTCCTCGCGGTGCTGGCCTTCCCGCCGCTGCTGGCCGCGCTCGGCTGGCGGGACATGACCCTGCTGCTGGCCGCCGTGATGACCGCGGGCCTGATCCTCGGCCTGCTGCTCAAGATCCCGGAAACCCGCAACCGCAGCCTTGAGTCCATCGAGGCCGAACTGACCAGGAGACAACCATGAGCAGGAGCCCGCACCGGTGGCCGGCGGCCGCGCTCGCCCTCGCCGCCGCCCTCGCCGTGCTCAGCGCCCCCGCGCAGGCCCGCCCGGCCGCACAACCGGGGCCAGGCACCAACTTCGTGGTCGACGACCCGTTCACCTCGCCGCGCGCCCGGTGGTGGCGGACCGACCGCTTCGGCCTGTTCCTGCACCTGGGCGCCTACACCCAGTTCGAGGGCGTGCACACCTTCCCCGACGGCAGCACCTGCGAACCCGACCACGCCGAGCACATCTGGAACAAGTGCGGCCTGTCCACCGAGGTCTACGAGGAACACGCCCGCAAGTTCAACCCGGCCGGTTTTGACGCGGACGCGATCGTGCGGCTGGCCAAGGCGGCGGGGCAGCGCTACGTGGTCTTCACCGCCAAGCACCACGACGGCTACGCGATGTGGCCCACCAAGGTGAACACCTTCAACCTGCGCGACATGTCCGCCTTCGACCGCAACCGCGACCTGATCGCCGAGCTCAAGCAGGCCACCGAGAGGCACGGCCTGGACCTCGCCCTGTACTACGGAGCCTGGGACCTGCACGATCCCGACTACGCCGACCTGGCCACCAGGCCGAAGTACATCGAGCGGATGAAGGCCCAGCTCAAGGAGCTCATCACCGGCTACCGCCCCAAGATGCTCTGGCTGGACGGTTCGGGCCGCAGCAACTCCGGCTGGACCGAACAGGACGGTCTGGTCATCGAACCGTACCTGCGCGAGCTCGACCCTAAGCTGCTCATCAACAACCGCGCCCGCGGCACACAGTCCTATTTGGACGGTGACTTCACCACCCCGGAGAACACCCTGCCGGACCAGCCGGTCACCGGCGTCCCCGCCGAGACCTGCATGTCCATCAACGGAACCTGGGGCTACTCGAAGAACGACACCGACTTCAAGTCAGCGGCCGAGCTGACCCGGCACCTGCTCACCGCGACCAGCCAGGGCGGCAACTACCTGCTCAACGTCGGCCCCGACGCCAACGGCCGCATCCCGGCGGCCGCGGCCGCCCGGCTCACCGAGGTGGGCCAGTGGATCCAGGGCAAGGGCCACAGCAGGGCCATCTACGGCGCGGGCGGCACCGGCCTGGTCGCCAAGCCCGCCTGGGGCACGGTCACCCGTGCGGACAACCTGCTCTACGCCGCCGTCCGGGACTGGCCCACCGAGGGCAGCGCACTCGAACTGACCAAGGTCGCGCCGTTCTCGGTCACCAGCGCCAGGGTCCTCGGCAGCGCCCAGCCGGTCACCGTGGCCGACACCGGCGACCGCGTGCGGATCGCGCCGACCGGCAAGCAGACCAACCCGATCGCCACGGTCGTCGAGCTCACCATCGAACAGCCCCCGACCAGCCAGCCCGGCGACGGCACCGGCCTCACCGCCGAGTTCTGGACCAACCCCAACCTCGAAGGCGTCCCCGCGGTCACCCGGACCGACCCGGCGGTCAACTACGACTGGCGACTGCTCGGCTCACCCGCGCCGGAGATCCCGGCAGGCGCCCACTCCGCCCGCTGGAGCGGCACCATCAGCGTGCCTGCCACCGCGACCTACGAGTTCATCGCCGTCTCCCCGGACGCGGTCCGCCTGACCGTCAACGGCACCGAGCTCATCGGCGCGAACACCAAGTACGAGAAGAGCTACAAGCAGACCGTGCCCAACTCCTACGTCCGCCTGGGCCGCGTCCACCTGGCCGCTGGAGCCGCGCACCAGATCACCTTGGAACACAAGCAGAACAGCGGCATCGCGGCGATGAAACTGTTGTGGGCCAGCCCCTATCTCGGCCAGCAGGTCATCCCGGCGGCCTGGCTCAAGCCGAGGGGATGAGCGGCCACCGTCGCCGGGCGGCACCGCCCGCCCGGCGACGGCCGGACTACAGCCGGATCGACTTCTTGTTCATGAACTCCTCGATCCCGGCCGGGCCCAGCTCGCGGCCCATGCCGGACCGCTTGATGCCGCCGAAGGGCAGATCCGCCTGCGACCCACCGGCGCTGTTGAGGTAGACCATGCCAGCCTCGATCCGCGCGGCCACCCGGCGCAGCCGCTCCGGATCGGTGCCCCACACGCTCGCGCCGAGGCCGAACGGCGAGTCGTTGGCGATCGCGATCGCCTCCTCCTCGGTCTGGGCCTTGAACACCAGCACCACCGGGCCGAAGATCTCCTCCCGGTAGGCGTCCATCTCCGGCGTGACATCGGTCAGCACGGTCGCCTCCAGGTAGGCGCCCGGCCCGTTCACCCGGCGGCCGCCGGTGCGCAGCGTGGCGCCCTGCCGGACCGCCCGCTCGACCTGCTCGGCCACCTCGTCCGCCGCGGCCACCGAGGCCAGCGGCGGCAGCTTCGTGGCCGGGTCCGCCGGATCGCCCGGCAGGTAGAACTCGGCCACCCGCTTGGTCATCCGGTCCACGAAGTCGTCGTAGAGGTCGGCCATGACGATCATGCGCTTGGGCGCGTTGCAGGACTGGCCGCAGTTGCGCATCCGGGCCGTGGCGGTGGCCTGCACGGTCGCGTCCAGGTCGTCGGTGTCCAGCACGATCAGCGGGTCGGAGCCACCCAGCTCCAGCACCGCCTTCTTCAGGTTCCGGCCGGCCTCCGCGGCCACCGAGATGCCCGCCGCCTCGCTGCCGGTCAGGGACACGCCCTGGATGCGCGGGTCGGCCAGGATCGAGGGCACCTGCCTGCTGGCGGCCAGGGTGTTGACGTACACGTCGTCCGGGACGCCCGCGTCCCGCAGGACCTGCTCGATGGCCCGTGCCGAGCGGGGGCAGATGGAGGCGTGCTTGAGCAGGATGGTGTTGCCCAGCACCAGGTTCGGCGCGACGAACCGGGCCACCTGGTAGCAGGGGAAGTTCCACGGCATGACACCCAGCAGCGCGCCCAGCGGCTCCTTGGTGATGACCGCCTGGCCGCCCCGGATGGTCAGCGGCTCATCGGCGACGAGCGCCGGACCCTGCTCGCCGTAGTAGGTGAAGATGTCGGCGACCACGCCGATCTCGCCGCGGCCCTCGCTGATCCGCTTGCCCATCTCCAGCGTCATGATCTCGGCCAGTTCGCCTGCCCGCTCGGCGAACAGCTCCGCCGCCCGCAGCACGATCGCGGCTCGCTCCTGCACCGGCCGGAGCCGCCAGTGCGCGAAGCCGCGGTGAACCCGCTCGATGTCGGCGCGCACCTCCTCGTCCGTCGCGTTCGGGACCTGCTCGAGCACTTCGCCCGTAGCCGGGTTGGTGACCGTGTACATGCGACGCCAGCCTCCGTTCGCCACGCGATAGGGAGACCTAACGTATACCGTATGCAGACGGCTGTATACCACTGCTGCCGGTTGTGTCCGCCACACCGGCCGGGTGGCAGGATCACCCGGTGACCACCGTCCCGCAGCCCTCAGCCCGGTTCGAGCAGGTGCGCACCGCCGCCGGGCTCAGGCCGGCCGAGCCGCCCCGGCGCATCCGCAGCCACTCCAACGACACCTGGGCGGTCCAGGACGAACGGCTCGGCGCGGTGGTGCTGCGGGTGTCCTGGCGCGGCGACACCGCCCGGATCGGCCGCGAGGTCGCCGTGGCCGCTCAGCTGCCTGCCGAGGTCAGATACCCGGAGGTCCTCGGCCACGGCGTGACCGGCGAGCTGGCCTACTCCCTGACCCGCCTGACGCCCGGACGGCCACTTGACGAGTGCTGGCCCTACCTGCCGGTCGGTCAGCGCCGCGCCGCGGTGTCCCAGCTGGCCACCATGCTGCGAGCGCTGCACCAGTGGACCACACCGCCCGAGCTCACCGGCCTGCTGCTGGCCCGGCCCTACCAGCCACCGGACCGGGTCACCGCCCTGCTCGGCGCGGACCTCACCCCACTGCCGGCCGACCGGGCGGTAGAACTGGCCCAGCACGCCGCTGACCAGCCCGGACAAGACCCCGGCCTGCTGCGCGCCGCCGCTGAACTGCTGATCCAGCTGGCCCCTGCCGACCGGTCGGCAGACGACCCGGCCGCCCACGGCCTGATCCACGGCGACCTCCAGCTGGGCAACCTGCTCTGGTCCGAACAGGGCGAACTGACCGTGCTGGACTTCGAGTGGACCCGCTTCGGCCCACCCCTGCTGGACCTCCAGCGACTCTGCGACCACGCCGACACCGACGCGCTGACCGGCGTCGACACCCACCCGACCGTGCTGCGCTGGCTGGAGCCGGACTACCCGGCGGCCTTCACCGGCCCGCACCCCGCGACCCGGCTGCGGCTCTACGGCCTGGCCTACACCGTCCGCGACCTGCTGGTGAACCCACCGGACCACGCCCGGCAGTCCCGGCTCCGGCGCTTGGTCGAGGACGCCTGGCCCGCGCCGGGTGCGCTGCCCGACTCGCTGACCCGCTGACGCACCGGCCGGTCATGAATCGAGGAGCAGCAAGCGAATCCGGCAGTTCCACCGCCGGCGCAGCAGGAACCTGCCATCTGGCTGAGCTACCTGCCGCTGTTCCCGTTGGCGCTGCTGCTGTTCAGCGGGCTGTACCTGTTCGCATTGCCCTGCACCGCCAAGTCCCGCGCCGCTGGTCGTACCGCGCAGGCCGAATGACACGTCGCGGATGGTGACTAAGCTGTCCCTGTGCGTATCGGGGACATCATCGCCGGCCGGTACCAGCTCGAGGAAGCGGTCGGAGCGGGTGGCATGGGCCAAGTGTGGCGAGCCACCGACCTGGAACTACGCCGGGTGGTGGCGGTCAAGCTGACCAGCACCGGCGACAGCGAGGAGACGCGCCGGGAGGCCAGGATCGGCGCGGGTGTGCACCACCCCAACGTGATCTCGGTCTTCGACGTGGTCACCGAGGACGAGCGGCGCTGGCTGGTGATGGAGTACCTGCCCTCGCGCAGCCTGGCCGAGCTCTGCCAGGAAGAGGGTCCGCTGGCGCCGGACCGGGTGGCCCGGATCGGCGCGCAGATCGCCACCGCCCTCTCCGCCATGCACGCCAAGGGCATGGTGCATCGGGACATCAAACCGGCCAACATCCTGGTGGCCGAGGACGGCACCGCGAAGCTGACCGACCTCGGCATCGCCAGCTGGCACCACGTCACGCTGACCGGGACCGCGCGCAGCGCCGGAACCCCCGGCTACCTGGCCCCCGAGGTGCTCGCGGGCCTGCGCGCCACCCCGGCCTCCGACGTCTACGCCCTCGGCGTGGCGCTGTCCGCGGCGGTCGAGGGCCACCCGCAGGCGGACAGCCGGCTGACCGGCGTGCTGGCCGCGCTGACCGAGGAGGACCCGGCCCGCAGGCCCGCCGCGGACAAGGCCGCGCAACAACTCCGGACCTACGACGCGCGGCGGATCTCCCGGCGCGCGCTGGCGGCCACCGCGCTCGGCGTGGTCGCGGTGCTGGGCGCGGCCTTCGCGCTCACCTCGGCCGGACCGGAGCCCGGGAACCCGACCCCGGCGCCGGGCACCGCCGCGCAGCCGCCCGCGGACAGTTCGGGCTCGCTGCTGTTCGGCATCGGCGACCAGCTCAACTCGGTGCTGGCCACCGAGCTGGTCCGGGAGACCCCGGTCCGGATGCTCACCACGAACTACCACAAGCCCGGCGACCTGAACCGGCTGGCGACCTGGCGCGAGACCCTGGTGGCCGACGCCTACGCCCAGGGCTACGCGCTGCACCTGAAGGTTTCCGTCTGGGAGACCGACGATCCCGAGCTGCCGGTGCAGACCAAGTACGGCCCCGCCTGCGGCCGGATGCACCCGCTCTCCGCCGACTTCCCCCGGCACATGCGCGCACTGGCCCGCGCCTTCGCCGGCGCGGCCAACGGGCCGCCGCTGTACGTCACGATGTTCCAGGAGGTCAACAAGTTCGCCTGCGTGGACGGCGCCTACGCCGCCGATCCGGGAACCACGGCGTACTACCGGGCGCTGATGGACCGGTACCTGGAGGTCAAGGAGATCTTCAAGCAGGAAGCGCCCAACGCGAAGGTCGCGATGGGCTGGGACGCCTGGCAGGGCGGGCGGGACGAGCCGAAGACCGGTGGCGGCCGGTCCATGTTCGGCCACTTCGCCGACGTGCTGCGGGTCTCGGACTTCCAGTCGGTGCTGGCCACCGAGCCCGACGGCAACGTGGACGACATCCGGCAGTCGGTGCGCGTGCTCAGCGCCTACGGCCCGGTCATGGTGGCCGCCTACGGCAACAAGCGGACGCCGAGCGAGATCGTCGACCGGGACATGCGGGAACTGCTGTCCCCGCAGTCGATCGCCGATCTCGCCCGGCACCGCGTGTTCGCCTGGAACTTCAACAACGAGCGGGTCCTGCTGGAAGCGGGCAGGCCCACCCTGGACTACGTCAAGGAAGTGGTGCGCCGTGCGGGCCGTGAGCCCAAGTAGGCGTCACTGGTACACCCGCACCCAGTCCACCTCGAACACCGCGGGACGCAGGCCACCGGCGCCGGTGAAGTTGTCCAGCTGGATGTTCAGGTGCCCGGAGGGCATCGCCTGGATGTCGCCCCGGTCGGCGCCCGCGCCGCCGGAGTAGCGGAACCACTCGACCCCGTCCACGTAGCCGACCAGCGCCTGCGAGGTCCACTCGAAGGCGAAGTTGTGCCACTGGGTCATGTCCAGCGGGCACAGGTCCTTGCGTTCCTTCTTGTCGGTCGGGCTCTTCGGGTAGTGCAGGAACGCGGTCAGGCACTGGGCGTCCGGGTTGGAGTACTCGACCCAGTCGTACTCGCCGTTCTCCAGCCGGTTGCCCGCGGTAGGCCAGATCAGGTGCAGCGGGTGGTAGAGCCCGCCGCTGGGGCCGATGTTGCGCGAGCGGGAGCGGATCTCCCACTTGCCGTACTGCTCGTCCCGCTTCTGCCGCAGCCAGCCGGTGTCGCCGTTGGCCTCACCGCGCATGGTCAGCATGCCGTCGGCCACCGTGCTGTTCTTGGCGCAGCGGCGGCCGTTCTTGGCGTGGCCTTCCCAGCAGCCCGCGGTGCCGCCGACGTTGCCGGAGGGCACCGCCCACTTCGCCGGGTCCACCGGGCCGGTGTAGTCGAACTCGTCGGAGATGGGCAGCGGGGTGCCCCAGCCGTTGCGCACCGCGGCCTGGGTCTGGTCGGCGGGCTGGTCCTGGCCGTGGGTGACGCGCAGGCCGTAGATCTTCACCTCGCCGTAGTTGCCGCTGTCGCAGGAGGAGGCGTTGGTGCAGTTGGCCTGGGTGTAGGCGCCTGCCTTGAAGTAGCCGCCGGTGAACTTCTTCGCCAGCGTGGCCTTCAGCTGGCCGTTGTAGTAGGCCTTGATCTTGCCGTCGCTGACCACGAACCTGGCCTGGAACCTGGTGCCCAACTGGTAGCTGTCGGTGATCAGCGTGTGCTTGTTGTCGCCGTCGGTGAGGTAGAGCTTGCTGCCCTCCAGCCGGAAGACCGAGACGTCGTCGGAGCCGTCGTGGATCTGCCCGGCGACCACGTTCGGCCTGCCCTTGGGCGCCGCGGTGATGGCCTGGTCGATCACCATCTCGTGCGTGCCCGAGGTCGAGGACCAGCTGGCCTTGTTCCGGCCGTTCATCTCGCGCAGCTCGGAGCGCGGGTAGTTCGAGCCGCTGGTGGTGACCCCGTTGACCGCGGCCCGGAACTGCACCGCGGTGCAGTCCTCGGTGGCGCGGAACCACGGGTCGATCGAGTAGGTGGCCAGCGCGGGCTGTTCGACGTTCTTCGGCTTCTCGGGTTCGCCGATCGGCAGGCCGATGTACCAGTTGCTCAGGTCCAGCACGTCGGCCGGGTAGCGGCACTCGCCCCCGCTGCCGCCGTCGGCCCCGTTGACCACGGTCTCGGTGATGCTGGTCCAGTTGTTGACCGTGTTGCCGTGCCCGACCACGCGCAGGTACCGGGCCGAGGCGTCGGCGAAGTCGTAGTTCTGTGGCGCGAGAGTGCTGCCACTGCTGGTCTTCCGGGTCAGCACGGTGGTCCAGGACGAGGCGTCCTGGGACAGCTGCACGTCGAAGGTGTCCTGCCGGGTGTCGCCCTTGTGCCAGGCGATCGACACCGATCCCACGGTCTGGGGTGAGCCGAGGTCGTACTCGATCCACACGCCGTCACCCTCGCCGGACCAGCGGGTGGCCGGATCGCGGTCGAGGGTGTTGGCGGCGACGTTGCCGTCGTCGGAGAGGGCCCTGACCCCGCTGACGGGCAACGGAGAACCCGTCGCCGCGGCGGCGGGCAGGTGCACCCCGCAGACCCCGACCGCCAGCGCCCCCACCAGTAATGCGCGGGAAGCACGATGAGTCAACCGCATCGCAACCTCTATTCATGTGAGCGGACTACCGGCGGGCAGAGTGCCAGCACCGCGCCGGGATCGGTCCCAGGCGACATCTTCAGGATTGCGACAGCCACCGCACAGCTCGCCGACAGTCCTGGTCAGCATCGTGGAAGCATGCCGAAGGACAACCGCACCTACCAGGGCCGCCCACTGCCCCGGCCGCAGGACGAGCTGGTCGACCAGGGCCTGGGCTTCGACCTGGGCACCCTGTTCAGCCGCCGCCGCGTGCTGGGTCTGCTCGGCCTTGGCGCCGGCGTGGCGCTGACCGCCTGCACCCCGGCGGCCACCTCCGCCCCGGCCACCACCGGCGCTACGGCGGAGATCCCCGAGGAGACCGCCGGTCCCTACCCCGGTGACGGCTCCAACGGCCCGGATGTCCTCGCGCAGAGCGGGATCGTGCGCGAGGACATCCGCGCCAGCTTCGGCGCCGCCACCGGCACCGCGACCGGCGTGCCGATGACCATGGAGCTGACCGTGCTGGACCTGGCCAACGGCAAGCCGTTCCAGGGCGTGGCGGTCTACGTCTGGCAGTGCGATGCCCAGGGCCGCTACTCGATGTACTCCGCGGGCGCGGAGAACGCCAACTACCTGCGCGGGGTGCAGATCGCCGACGCCGAGGGCCGGGTGCGCTTCCGCAGCGTCTTCCCCGCCTGCTACCCCGGCCGCTGGCCACACGTGCACTTCGAGGTCTATCCCGATGGCGGCAGCATCACCGAGGTGGCGAAGGTGATCGCCACCTCCCAGCTCGCGCTGCCGAAGGAGGTGTCCGAGGCGGTCTACGCCCAGCCCGGCTACGAGTCCTCGGGCCCGAACTTCCAGCGAGTGAGCCTGGCCCGCGACTCGGTGTTCCGCGACGACACAGGTGGAAAGCAGCTGGCCACGGTGACCGGCGACGTGCGCACCGGGTACACGGCGCGGCTCACCATCGGCGTGGACACCAGGACCGCGCCGCGCTGACCGGTAACAATGGGGAGTGCGCGAAGGCAGCGGGACTCGGGTGGCGGTGCTGGGACCGGTCCGCGCCCGGGCTGGTGAGTCGCCGATCGCGATTCCGGGCGCGCGGGTGCGGCTGCTGCTGGCCCGGCTGGCGCTGGCCCGTGGCCGCCCGGTGCCCGCCGAGGTGCTGATCGACGACCTGTGGGGCGCGGACTCGCTGGCCGACGCCACCAACACCTTGCAGGCCTTGGTTTCCCGGCTGCGCAAGGCGGTGGGCGCGGCAGCGGTGGAGTCGGCCAGTGGCGGCTACCGGCTGGTGGCCGAGGTGGACGCGCCGAGGTTCGAGGAGCTGGCCGCGCGCGGCCGCCGGGAGCTCGCCGCGCACGATCCCGCCGCCGCGATCGCCAGCCTGGACGCGGCGCTGGGGCTGTGGACCGGGGCGGCGCTGAGCGACCTGCCCGATGCCGAGTTCGTCCGGGCGGCGGCCGGTCGGCTGGCCGAGGCCCGGCTGGCGGCGGTGGAGGACCGGGCCGAAGCGGCGCTGCGACTGGGCAGGCACGAGGAGGTGCTGGCCGAGTCGGTGGAAGCGCATCCGTTGCGGGAGCGACTGGCCGCACTGCGGATCAGGGCGCTGTATGAGGCGGGGCGGCAGGCGGAGGCGCTGGCGGTCTACGAGCAGGTGCGCCGGGCGCTGGCCGAGCAGCTGGGGGTTGATCCAGGGGCCGAGCTGCGGCAGGTACACCTGGCCGTGTTGCGCGGTGAGCTTGAACCGCTGGCGGCACGGTCACAACCGGCGGCGGGGCGGCTGCCCGCACAGCTGACCAGCTTCACCGGGCGCGAGACGGAACTGGAGTTGCTCACCGGCCAGCTGGCCGCCGCCCGGCTGGTCACCATCGTCGGACCGGGCGGGGTGGGCAAGACCCGGCTGGCCATCGAGGCGGCGGCCCGGAATCCGGTGCCCGCACGGGTGTGGTTCGTGCCGCTGGCCGGGGCGGAGGAGGTCGCCGGGGCGGTGCTGGGGGTGCTCAGCGCCGCCAGGGTGCGGTTGGGCGGGGCGCGGCAGCCGGTGCTGGACCAGCTCGCGGAGCTGATCGGGCCCGAGGACGCGGTGCTGGTGCTGGACAACTGCGAACACCTGGTGGACGCCGCCGCCAAGTTCGCCGAGGAGCTGCTGACCCGCCTGCCCCGACTGCGGATCCTGGCCACCAGCAGGGAACCCCTGGCCATCACCGGCGAGGCGTTGTGCCGCCTGGGGCCGCTGGCCCAGCCCGACGCGGTGCGGTTGTTCCTCGATCGGGCGCGGGCGGTGCGGCCCGGCTTCGCGGTGGACGAGACGGTCGCGGACATCTGCCGACGCCTGGACGGCCTGCCGCTGGCCCTGGAACTGGCCGCGGCCCGGCTGCGCTCGATGACCGCCGAGCAGATCGTGCACCGCCTGGACGACCGGTTCCGGCTGCTCACCTCCGGCAGCCGGACCGCGCTGCCCCGGCACCGCACGCTGCACGCGGTGGTCGAGTGGAGCTGGGACCTGCTCACCGAACCGGAACGGCTGCTGACCGCCCGGCTGTCGATCTTCCCCGGCGGGGCGGGAACGGTTGCGGTGGAAGCGGTCTGCGCCGATGAGACGCTGCCGCCCGAGGACATCGTGTACCTGCTCGGCGCGCTGGTGGAGAAGTCCCTGGTGCAGTGGGACGGGCAGCGGTACCGGATGCTGGCCACGATCCGCGCCTACGCCGCCGAACGGCTGGCCGAGCGGAAACCCCTCGCTGACCGGTTCGTGCGCCATTTCCTGGCCCTGGCCGAGGAACAGGAACCACGGCTGCGCAACCGGGACCAGCTCGCCGCGCTGCGCCTGCTCGACACCGAGCACGACAACCTGGTGCACGCCCTGCGCACCGCCATCGCCGACAACCAGGCCGACCCGGCCGCGCGGCTGGTCGCCGCGCTGACCTGGTACTGGAAGATGTTCCGCCTGGACGCCAGGGCCGAGGGTTTTGTGGCCGAGGTGCTCCGCTTCGGCGACACCCTGCCCAGCCACAGCCGGGCCGGACTGACCGCGCTGCGCGAGCTCACCGCCGAGGTCGCCTTCCCCGGCCCCGCCCGGGTGCGCGCGCTCGTCGAGGACTGCCTGGCCACCGGGGCGCTGACCCGCCACCCGACCCTGCTGGTCGCGACCGCCCCCGCGGCCTACCTCGCCGGGCACCACGACCTGGCCGAGCAGCTGCTGCGCGAGGCCGGAGACCTGTGGGCGGCCGCGGGCGGGAACCTGCTGCGGGCGTTCTTCCGCGAGGACCAGGGCGACTGGCCGGGCGCGGCGGCGCTGCGACGGCAGGCGCTGCGCGGGTTCGAGGAGTCCGGCGACCGGCTCGTGCTGGCGCACACGCTGGCCGCGGTGGCCCAGGACCACGCCATCGCGGGGAAGCAGCAGCAAGCCCTGGACGCGCTGGCGCGGAGCGTGGCGCTCGCGGCCGGGCTCGGCTGGGCGGAGGAGACCGCCTACCGTGCCAAGCTGGGCGTCCAGCGGACCCGCGCGGGCGATCCGGCCGGGGCGCGGCGGGAGCTGGACACCGCACTGCGCCAGGCGGTCGAGCGCGGCGAGCCACACCTGCGGATCGAACCCCTGGTGGCCCTGGCCGACCTGCACCGCCGCACCGGCGACCCGGACCGCGCCCATGAGCTGCTGGACGGCCTGGAAGCCTTGGTGCACGGCCTTCCTGGCGCTGAGCAGGCCGCCGCGATGCTCATCGCCCCGGTCCGGATGGCCACCCGCATCGACACCGGCTCCCCGAACGCGCGGGAACTTCTGCCCCTGGTCGCCGCGGTGGCTCCGGCACGGGCCGCGGAACTGCTGGCCCGGCTGCTGGCACCGGCTGAGGCGGCCTTCGCACTCGGCCTCAGCCAGGCCATTCGCGGCGCTGTCGACCGCGGCGACCCGGAACTGCGCGCGCTGACCAACGAGCTCACCGCCCAACTCGGCCCGGCCTTCGCACAGGCATTCGACCGGGGCGCGGGACTCGCAAGAGACCAAGCGCGGCAACGGCTGCACACCCTCTGACCGAGGTCGTCAGCCCCGTGTCAGATCGCTGTCAGCGCCTCCGGCCAGCGTGCTCACCATGACCAACACGCACCAGAGGGTGCAGGACGCGCTGGACCGGGTGGTGGCCGAACAGAGCGCCCCGGGCGCGGTCGCGGAGATCCGGGACGAGCACGGCACCTGGTTCGGCTCGGCCGGACTGGCCGACGTGACCACCGGCCGCCGCCGCGAACCGGGGGAGCAGTTCCACACCGGCAGCGTCGGCAAGGCCTGCACCGCCACCGCGCTGCTGACCCTGGAAGCCGAGGGACGGCTGAGCCTGGACGACACCGTGGACACCTGGCTGCCCGGCGTGGTCCGCGGCAACGGCAACGACGGCCGCGAGATCACCATCAGGCAGCTGCTCACCCACACCGGCGGCCTGGGCATCACCGGCCTGAGCCCGGAGATCGTGCGCAAGTACCACACCCGGGCCGGCTTCGCCGCACACCGCTACGACGTGTCCACTGTGGACGAACTGATCCGGCTCCAGCTGGCCGTCCCGCCGCGGCACAAGCCGGGGGAGGGTTTCGCCTACGCCAACGGCGGCTACCACCTCGCGGGCGCGATCATCGAGAAGGCAACCGGCCGGAGCTACGAGGAGGAGGTCGCCCGCACGGTGATCGAGCCGCTCGGCCTGACCGGCACCTACGTGCGCGGCCTCGCCGAACAGCGGTTCCGCGGCCCGCACGCCAAGGCCTACAGCAGGATGTTCGTCCGGGACGGCGTCGACCCGGCCAGTCTCACCGTGGACAACTACACCTCGCTGCTGGCAGGCCCGGAAACCGACCCGGCTGACGTCACCGACCGCACCTACTCCGGCTGGGCGGCCGGTGGCCTGGTCTCCACCACCGGCGACCTGCTCCGGCTGCTGTCCGCGCTGATCACCGGCTCCCTGCTGCCGCAGGCACAGCACAACACCATGTGGCACACCGTCCCCACCGCCGACTGGCTGCCCAACGCCCGCTACGGCACCGGCGTCAGCCAGTGGACGCTGGCCGACGGCCAGGTGGTGCACGTGCTCTCCGGCGTGGAAGGCGGCAGCGTCACCCTGGCCATGGGCACCCCCGACGGCGGGCTGCTGGTCGCGATGCACCTCAACGGCGACTGGAACTGGTACCTGGCCTGCCACCAGATCATCGAGGCGGTCTTCGGCTCATGAGCATCCACAACGCGCTGGCCGACCTGATCGCCGAACACCGGGTGCCCGGCGCGGTCCTGGGCGTGTACGCCAACGGCGAGCACCGGGAGCACGCCGCCGGTGTGCTCAACACCCGCACCGGCGTCCCGGCCACCACGGACTCGCTGTTCCAGATCGGCTCGGTCAGCAAGGTCTGGACCGCCACCCTGGCCATGCAGCTGGCGCACAAGGGAAAGCTCGACCTCGACCGCCCGGTCCGCGCCTACCTGCCGGACTTCCGGCTAGCGGACGAGTCAGCCGCCGCGGTGATCACCACCCGCCAACTCCTCTGCCACACCGCGGGTTTCGACGGTGACGAGTACAACCTCAGCGAGGCGCTCCAGCTGTTCGAGCCGGGCGAACTGTTCTCCTACAACAACGCCGGCTACTGCGTGCTCGGCCAGCTCATCGAAGCCCTGCACGGCAAGCCGTTCATCCAGTGCCTCACCGACCACCTCATCCAACCGCTGAACCTCACCCACACCGCCACCGACGCGGACCAGGCCATCCTGCACCGCGCCGCGGTCGGCCACCTTCACCCCAGCCCCGACGACCCACCCCAGCCCACCACGGTCTGGGCCCTGCCCCGCTCGCTCGCGGCGGCGGGCTCGGTGCTCACCATGAGCGCCCGCGACCTGCTTTCCTTCGCCCGCAGCCACTTCACCGGCGAAGTCAGCCAGGCCATGCGGGCCGAACAGGTGCGCATCGCCCCCATCACCGCCCACGGCAACGCCTGGGCACTGGGCTGGGAAGTCTTCCACCTCGGCGAGCACACCATGTACGGCCACAACGGAAACACCATCGGCCAAGCCGCGTTCCTGCGCCTGATCCCGGAACTGGGCCTGGCCATCACCCTGCTCACCAACGGCGGCGAAGCCGAAGCCCTGCACCAGGAACTCCTCACCCACCTGCTCCGCGACCTGGCCGGAATCGACCTACCCGCGCCCCCCATCCCAACCCCAGGCCCGATCGACGCGACCCGCTACCTCGGCACCTACGGCAACTCCCTCTCCACCACCACGATCACCCAGGACCACACCGGCGCGGTCCGGGCCGACGGCGTCCGGCTCCTGCCGCATGGTGAGGACGCCCTGATCACCGCCCACCCGGAGCAGGGCCTGCACCGCATCCACCACTTCCTCGGCGACAACGGCCATGGCCAAGCCCGCTTCCTGCACAACGGCCGCGCGATGCCCCGCCGCTCCGCCTGACGGACTGCGCTGCGGGGCCGCTCAGCCCCGCAGCGCGGTCTCCGGACTGCACCCCGGCCCGCCCTCACCGGCCCTGTTCTCCCGCCAGGACAACCCGAACGTGCGCACGTTCCCGTCCTTGCGCGCCGCCATCACGCAGTTCGTGGACTCCCCGCGCCCGGCCCACACCGCCACCCCGACATCAGCCCCGGCCACCACCACCCGGGCCCCTTCCCACGGCGACTTGTCGACCGGATCCGCCTGCGGCACCCCGACTTCGTTGCGCACCGCGGCCAGCACCTCCTCCTGCACCGGCGCGGAAGGCAAGCCGCGCAACAACGCCACGAGCCGCTCACCCGCGTCGGGCGGGACCTTCCAGTGCACCGGCAGCGGCGGTGGCGTGTAGGGCACGGCATCCTTCGGACAGGCCGTCCGCTGCGGTTTGCCCATGATCCCGTGGTAGTTGAAGTTCATCTCGTAACAGACATCCCGCGCTGGCCTCGACCTGCCAAAAACCCCACTGGGTTCCAAGGCCGGTTGATGAATCCGGATCACCAGCTGGGCCGTCCGCTCCGAAGCGTCGACCCCGTGCGGCACGTCCCGCGCCACCAGCACCGCGAAGCTCTCCGACTTGCCCAGCGTGGTGGCCAGCGCCGCCCGCGCGAACCCCGCCGCGTCCGGCTGCCGCGGATAGCTGATCGCGGTGGCCAGCGTGTCGGCCTGGCGGTCGGTTTCCGAGTCGCCGGGTTGGGCACACGCGGCCAGCGCGAGTACCGCGCAGACCACCGGAACCAGACGAGAAGTACGCACGTCAGCAGCCAACCCGGTCACCGCCGCCTTGTCCTGAGTGTTTCTACCTGTCCGTCGCCGGAAGTCGCATCCGGTAGCACTCGGTCACGTACGGCATCTCCGTCGGCCGCCGGTCCGCCAGCAGCGCGCGCACCCGCCCCAGCAGCTCCGCCCTGGTCGCGGCCGGCAGGGTGATCACGTAGCTGCGGGAGGCGACCATGTCCAGCGCCTCCGCCGTGGTGATCGGCTGCGGCCAGCGGAAGTCCTGCCGCTCGACCGGGCCGAACGGCTCGCCGACCTGGTTCGCCTGCCGCTCCTCGTTGGTGGCCGGGCCGTAGTCGCGCAGGATCCGTTCCAGCTCGGCGACCCAGGGCACCGAGACGTCGCGGACGTTCCACACCAGGCCCAGCCACCCGCCGGGGCGGAGCACCCTGGCGGCCTCCGGGACCGCGAGGGCTGGGTCCACCCAGTGCCAGGCCTGCGCGCAGACCAGGACGTCGACGCTGTTGTCCGGCAACGGGATGGACTCGCCGCTGCCCGCCAGCACCCGGACCTCCGGAAGCACCTGGGCGAACTGCTCGCGCATGCCGTCCGAGGGCTCCACCGCGATGACCTCGCGGTCCGGGGCACGCAGCGCGCGGGTGAGCTTGCCGGTGCCCGCGCCGAGGTCGACCACGGTGCGCGCGTCCCCGGGCACCAGCCAGGCCACGGCTTCCGGTGGGTAGCCGGGGCGGCCGCGTTCGTAGGTGTCCGCGGCCGCGCCGAACGAGCGGGCCTGCCGGTCTCTGTCCTGCTCCATGGTGGTCATCCTGCCTTTCCGCGCAGGGCCAGCCGGGGCCAATGCGCGAGCTCGCTCAGCAGGCCGCGGTCGTGGGTGGCCACGACCACGGCGGCGCTGGTGCCCGCGATCGCCTCGGTCAGCTCGTCGACCAGGGCGGGGGAGAGGTGGTTGGTGGGCTCGTCGAAGATCACCAGATCTGGGCGGGTGGCCAGCTTCATGGCCAGGTCCAGCCGACGCTGCTGGCCAAGGGACAGGCGGGCCACCGGGGTGCGCGCGGCCTCCCGGTCCAGCAGGCCGGAGGCGGTCGGCGAGCCGGGCAGGGCCGTCCGCTCGAACAGCTGGCGCGCGGTCAGCTCGCCCGGCCAGTCCGGCACCTCCTGGGCGATCAACGCGATCCGCGCGCCGGCGAGCCGCCGCACCTCGCCGCTGGTCGGAGTCAGGTCCCCGACCAGCACCGCGAGCAGGGTCGACTTGCCGGTCCCGTTCCCGCCGGTGATCAGCAACCGGTCGCCGCCGTCCACCGTGAGCGTCACCTCCTCCTCAAGACGACCGGTCACCTTCAGGTTGTGGGCGCGCAACAGCCCAGCTCCGGCCCGCGTGCTCGGCTCCGGCCAGCGCAGGGTCAGCGGCGGCGCGGGCACGGTGACCCGGTGCGCCTCCAGTGCCTCCTGCGCCCGGTTGAGCGCCTGCACCACACCCGGCGCGCGGGACTGCCGCTGGTGCTTGCCGCTGCCCTTGTCCGGCCGCCAGCCCGTGCTCAGCCGGGACCTGGCCTGGTCGAGGGCGACGGACAGGCCACGCTGTTCGGCCTGCTGCTCCTCGTACTCCTGCACCCACCGCGCCCGGTCCCGCCGACGGCCTTCCAGCCAGGCCGCGTAACCCCCGACGTACCACCGTGGCCTGCCGTCCTGGCTGGGATCGAGGTCGAGGAACTCGCGGGTCACCTCGCGCAGCAGCGTGCGGTCGTGGCTGACCAGCGCCAGCCCGCCCCGGTGCGCCCGCAGCCGCTCGGTGAGGAAGGTCAGCCCACCGGCGTCGAGGTGGTTGCTGGGCTCGTCCAGCAACAGGATGTCGTGCCCGGCGCTGAGCAGGCAGGCCAGCCGCACCCGGTACCGCTGCCCGACCGACAGCGTGCGCAGCTCCCGCTCCCGGTCGGTGCAGGCGTCCAGTCCGGCCAGGGCGACGTCGAGCCGCCGTTCGGCGTCCCAGGCGTCCAGGCGGGTGGCCGCGTCCAAGGCGCGGGCGTAGCGCTCGTCCGCGCCGTCCTCGCCGCTGGTCAGGCCGTCGGTGGCGGCGTCGAGGGCGCGCAGCGCGGCACGGGCGTTGTGCAGGGCCTCGTCGGTCAGCGAACCGACGGTGGCCCCGGGCTGGGCGGGCAGGACCTGCTGGGACAGGCCGAAGGTGCCCGCGCGGTGCACCGAACCCCGGTCGGGGACGCGCAGCCCGGCGAGCACGTGCAGCAGGGTGGTCTTGCCCCGGCCGTTCTCGCCGACGATGGCCAGCCGGGACCGGGCGGACACGGTGACGGAGACGTCGGTGAGCAGCACGCGCCCGCCCAGGGTGACCGAGACATCGGTGGCGCGCAGATGAGGGGTGATGGACAAGGGAATGCTCCGCAGCTCTGGTGGGAGCCGGGCAGCACGAACACGCCGCCCGGCGATGGCCGGAACGGCGGGCAGGGAGAAAGGTCTCGGTGCGCCGCCGTCAGGCGGCGGAGCTGGGCGGCATGACCGCGCTCATCGCGGCGAAGCCGGCGCTGTAGTGCATGGCGGCCAGGCTAGTCAGGCGACTGGAGGGGGCCAACCGAATTTTCGGCTGTCGGACCCGGTGCTCCGGCCGGGGCCGGGCCGACTGATGCCGGCCCGGCCCCGCCGCGCTGGTGTGCTCAGGCTGGGGTACAGGCCAGTGTCGGTGGCGCTGCCCTCCCGGTGGCCTGGAACCCGAAGGTGGTGCTGCCGCCCGCACCGATCGAGCCGTTCCACCCGGCGTCCGTGGCGACCACGCGGGCGGCGTCCTGCGTCAGGGTGCTGTTCCAGGACTTGGTGACCTGCTGGTTGCCGGGCCACGTCCAGCTGACCCGCCACCCGGTCATCGCCGTGCGGCGGTCGTTGGTGACGGTCACCGTCGCGGCGTGCCCGGTGCCCCAGTCGCCGTTGACGTGCAGGCTCGCCGAGCACCCGGCCGCGGGCAGGACCAGCAGCGTGATGGAGTTCGCCGGGTAAGTCGCGTTGACCTGGCCGTTGCTCACCTGGAGATCGTCGCCGCGCACGATGGCGCCCAGGTTGGCCTCGCCGTAGGTGAACCGCTGCGCCGCACCGGCGCTGTCGAACCCGGCCACCGACAGCGGCGAGGTCAGCTCGCCCCCGGTCTTGTTGACGACCATCACGGTCACCGCCTTGTCCGCGGAGCGCTGCGCCGCGTAGACCGCCAGCCGGCCCTGGTCGGCGGCGGTGGCCGACACGCTGACGTCACCGAACCGGCTGCCGGCGCCGTCGTAGTTGCGGTACATCCGGAACGCGTACGCACCCGGATCGGTCGGCTTGGGCTCGCCCCACATCGTGGCCAGGTCGAGGCCCTCACGTCCGAAGATGCCCAGGATGTCGGCTTGCGCCAGCGCACCGTTGATGTGGTCCAGCGCGCCCCAGTTGTACTCGGTGATGGCGGTCTTGGTGCCGGGGTTGTACTGGGCGATCCACGACTTCATCATGCGGATGAACTGCAGCGGCGGCGCGTTGACCCCGCCGGGACCGATCCAGTTCTCCTCGACGTAGGTCGGGTCCCACAGCGACCGGGTGGACCGCAGCCGCAACGCGTTGGCCGCGGGGTCCTGGTCACCGCTGATCTGCGGGTAGAAGTGCTGGTCGAAGTAGTCCAGGAAGCGTTGCCCGCCATGGGCGTCGCTGTAGTCCTTCATGTTCTTCAGGTACCACTGGGAGAGGTTGAGCCCGCCGTGCGCGGCCGAGTCGGCACCCGGTCCGCAGCCGTCCACCCCGGAGGCGACCCACTCGCAGTACCCCCAGCCGGACGGGCCGAGGACCTTGGCGCTGGGGTCGGCGGCCTTGATCGCCGCGGCGGTCGCGGTGCCCTTGCCGCCAAGTTCGTCGTAGGAGACCGGCTCGGGGTGCACGTCGCGATGCGTCTGGGCCCACAGCACCGGCTCGTTGTCGAGCTGGTAGATCGGCACGCCACCCCGCGCCGCCGGGCCGAACCTGTTCGCCAGGTGCGCCGCCATCTCGCCGGCGAAGGCCGCGTCCGCCTTGATCGAGGTGTCGGTGGGCACGCCGGTGAGGTTCTTCTGGTCCAGCTGGCCGTTGCCGCAGTTGGGATCCCACTCGTCGAACTTGTCCTGCTGCGGGAACCGGGTCGCCGGGAAGCCACAGTTGAACGGGTGCGCGGACGGCGAGTCCTTGGCCACCCAGCCGATCAGGGGCACGGTGACGACCGGCTTGATGCCGCGGTCGAGGTTGGACTTGACCATGCCCTCGACGGAGCGTTCCTGGTCGTTGACGATGTTCTCGAAGAACCAGTCACTGCCGGTGTTGTGGGTGCGGTTCTTGAAGTTGTAGCGGCTGGTCGTGTTGCCGCCCCAGCGCGCCACCGACTGGCCGATCTCGGCGTTGAACGCCGGATCGCCGCCGTTGAGGCCGTAGATGTCGGGGCTGATCGCGTGCCGGGCGGCGGCGACGTCCACTGACAGCGCGGGCCCCGTGTCCGCCGCGGCGGCGCTGGTGGCCGCGTGGCCGGTGAGCATCGCGGTAAGTGTCAGCACCGCGACGGCTGATCCGCCTCGCACCAGACTTCTTGGTCGCATGAAGGTCCTCGCAGCATCGTTGCCGGGACTGGACTGGGAGCGCTCCCAGATAAGGGGACTGTAATTAGCCGGGACGGCGCGAGGAAGAGCCGATCGGCCCACGCTCACGCGTCGCTTGCCCGGCGTTGGAGTGAAATTCCGCGGCGGTGCTCTTTGCGCGGCGTATCCGGCGCACTACAGTCCCACTCTGGGAGCGCTCCCAGTCCAGCCTCTGCACCCCCTGCCCTTGGAGGCTCACATGCACTGGCGCATGTCGAGAGCGGTAATAGCAACCGTCGCCGCGCTGTTCGCCGGCCTGATCAATCCGTTGCCGGCGGTGGCCTCGGCCGCCCCGGCGTTCAACTACGGCGAAGCCCTGCAGAAGTCCGTCTGGTTCTACGACGCGCAGCGTTCCGGGAAACTACCGGCGGGCAACCGCGTGAGCTGGCGCGGTGACTCGGCGCTGCGCGACGGAAGCGACGTGGGCCTGGACCTCTCCGGCGGCTTCTACGACGCGGGCGACCACGTCAAGTTCGGCCTGCCGTTCGCCTTCAGCATGTCGATGCTCGCCTGGGGCGCGGTGGAGAACCGGGGCGCGTACGCGAGCTCCGGGCAGCTCGAACATCTCATGGCGAACCTGCGCTGGGGCACCGACTGGATCATCAAGGCGCATCCGTCCCCGAACGTGGTCTACGGCCAGGTCGGCGCGGGCAACCCCGACCACGCCTGGTGGGGCTCGGCCGAGGTCATGCCGATGGCGCGGCCGTCGTACAAGGTGGACCCGTCCTGCCCCGGCTCGGACCTCGCGGGCGAGTACGCGGCGGCGATGGCCTCCGCGGCGATGGTGTTCCGGCAGACCGATCCGGCCTACGCCGCCACCCTGGTCACCCATGCCAAGCAGCTCTACGCCTTCGCCGACACCTACCGGGGCAAGTACAGCTCCTGCATCACCGACGCGGCCAGCTTCTACAACTCCTGGAGCGGCTACCAGGACGAGCTGGTGTGGGGTGCGATCTGGCTCTACCGCGCCACCGGGGAGGACAACTACCTGGCCAAGGCCAAGGCGGAGTACTCGAAGCTGGGCACCGAGCCGCAGAGCAGCGAGCGCTCGTACCGGTGGACGATCGCCTGGGATGACAAGTCCTACGGCGCCTACGTGCTCATGGCGAAGCTGACCGGTGAACCGGCCTACATCACCGACGCCAACCGGTGGCTGGACTTCTGGACCACCGGCCACAACGGCAACCGGGTGCGCTACTCGCCCGGCGGCCAGGCGGTGCTGGACAGATGGGGCTCGCTGCGTTACGCCGCCAACACGGCGTTCACCGCGCTGGTCTACTCCGACTGGCTGTCCACACGGGACAGTGCGCGGGCCAGGACCTACCACGACTTCGGCGTGCGGCAGATCAACTACGCCCTCGGCGCCAACCCCCGCAACGCCAGCTACGTCGTCGGCTTCGGCGCCAACCCGCCGCGCAACCCGCACCACCGCACCGCGCACGGCTCGTGGGCCGACAACATCCAGGAACCCGCCACGAGCCGGCACGTGCTGCACGGCGCGCTGGTCGGCGGCCCGAGCACGAACGACGACGCCTACACCGACAGCCGCAGCGACTACGTGATGAACGAGGTGGCACTGGACTACAACGCGGCCTTCACCGGCGCACTCGCGCGGCTGTACCGGGAGTACGGCGGGACCCCGCTGGCCGGCTTCCCCTCGGCCGAGACCCCGGACGGCCCCGAGCTGACCGTGCAGGCCTCGGTGAACCAGAGCGCCGCCCAGTTCACCGAGATCAAGGCGTTCGTGCTGAACAAGAGTGCCTGGCCCGCGCGGACCTTCAACGGCACGCTGCGCTACTACTTCACCCTCGACGGCGCGACCACACCCAGCCAGCTCAGCGTGACCATGAACTACAACCAGTGCGGCACGGCGAGCGCGCCGACGCGGCACAGCGGTTCGGTGTACTACGTGGAGATCCCGTGCACCGGCGTCACCCCGGCCGGGCAGTCGCCGCACCGCAAGGAAGTCCAGTTCCGCATCACCAGTTCGGGCACGTGGGATCCGGCCAACGACTGGTCCCGAGCCGGTCTGGGCACTGGCAACACCGTGGTGCAGACGGACCGGATCGTGCTTCGCCAGGATGGCAACGTGGTGTGGGGCAAGGAACCCAGCGCCCAGCCCCGGTGAAACGTCGGCGCGGGACGTCCGCCGTGCGCAGGCGTCCCGCGCCGATTCCACAGCCGCGAAACGGCCGAACCGTCTTTGTCGAACTGAACCGAGTCGATTCGACCACGTAGTTCCCGAACAACCGGATCTGCGCCACGATCGCCCCCCTCGTCGCCGTGCCGGGTCGGTCAGCTCGACCTGACCAAGGAAGCCTTCGCCCGCCTGGCCGACCCGATGGTGGGCGAGATCTCGGTGACCTGGAATCTGCTCAGCCCGGGCACGTCGAGCGGGATCTCCTTCCGGTACGACGGCGCCATCGCGATCACCGACATCTACGGGCAGCGACTGGTCAGCGGCTCGCTGCCAGTTCGCCCAGCACTGAACAGGCCTAACCCAGGTCAAACATAGGAGGACTACGAGGAACGTGCTGACGTCACGTCTAGATCAAGTTGTCGAATTCGATGTCGAATACGGAAAAACAGCTGCTGGGCCGTGATTTCTGCTCGATTGACGGTTCAACAAGATTTGCTGGCCCCTTTCAGGAGATGGGATGTATTGCTAACCTTTTGCTGTCACTGATCATGCGGCTCCTGCGGTGAGACCGGGCCGGGAGAGTGATGTCCCGATCGAAGGCCGCGGTGTGGCGGCGCGAACAGTGGGAGCGTTGATGACGACATCAGGAATGTCCCGCCGCGGCTTTCTGGCGGCAACGAGTGTGGCGGCGGCCGCGACGGTGATGCCGGGCCTCGTGGGGCAGCCGCTCCGGGCTTCCGCGGCGGACGCCCGGACGAACCTGGCCAAGCTGGTCGACCTCCGCTTCGGCATGTTCAACCACTTCAACCTCGGCACCTTCACCGACGAGGAATGGGCGGCGGGTGGCCAGAGCCCTTCGCTGTTCGCACCGTCCTCAGTGGACTGTGCACAGTGGGCGGACGCGGCCGCCGCCGCGAAGATGAGCTACGGCGTGCTGACCACCAAGCACCACGACGGGTTCTCGCTGTGGCCCACGGCGTTCGGCAGGCAGAACGTGGCGTACTCGGGCTACCGGCGGGATGTGGTGCGCCAGTACGTGCACGCCTTCCGCGCCCGAGGGCTCAGGGTCGGGCTGTACTACTCGATCTGGGACCGCACCCACACGATCCAGGCGCTCGGCGGTCACGTCAGCGACCCGGCCCAGTCCATCGAACCGGGTGACATGACCGTGGTGCTCGGCCAGATCCGCGAGCTGCTGACGAACTACGGCGCCATCGACATGCTGGTCACCGACGGCTGGTCCTGGCAGATGGGTCAGCAGCAGATCCCCTACCAGGAGGTCCACCACCTGGTGAAGTCGTTGCAGCCCGACTGCGTGATCATCGACATCGGCGGGCTGTCGCAGCCCTGGCTCAGCGACGCGATCTTCTTCGAGGCGCCGCTTGGCGTCCGGGCACCTGAGGGGAACACCTACGCGGGTGTCCAGGGCGAGACGATCAGCAACGGCTGGTTCTGGCATCCCAGCACACCCACCACGAACCCGCGCGGCCGTGACGCGATCCTGGCCGATCTCAGGGACCTGGAGCCGAAGTACGCCTCGTACCTGCTCAACTGCCCGCCCAACCGCGACGGCAGGCTCGACACCAACATCGTCACCCGGCTCGCGGAGGTCGGCGCCGCCTGGAGCCCGAACCACTCGCGCCCGCCGCTGCCCGCACAGCCCCTGCGCGTCGAGTGGCCGGTGAACGCGGTAGCGGCCTACGCGTCGTCCTTCAACAGCGGCGAGTTCGCCTACCACGCGATCGACAACCGCAGCGACGTCCGGTTCGAGAGCTGCTGGTCCACCTGGGGTGACGGCCGCACCCTGCCGCAGACGATCACGATCGACCTTGGCGGCGTGTGGAGCAACGTGTCCACGCTGGAGTACCTGCCCAAGCAGTGGCACCGGGACAGCACGAACACCAACGGCGACATCACCGCTGCCACGATCTCGACCAGCACCAACGGGGCCGACTTCACCGAGGTGGCCGTCGTCAGCTGGGCGGCGGGCCAGCAGTTCAAGATCGCCGAGTGGGCCGGCCGCAACGTGGGCTTCGTGCGCATCCACGTCACGGCCGCCACCGGTGGCTACGTCAACATCAACGGGGTCCACATCGGCGGGCGGTTCGCGCGCCCCCGGCTAATCTCCCGCTTCCCGCTCGCGCACACCGTCTACCGCGTCCAGGCCCGGCACAGCGGCAAGGTGCTCCACGTGCAGAACCTCGCCACCGCCGACGGCACCCCGGTGCAGCAGTGGAGCCGGCAGCACAACGCGGGGCAGAAGTGGACCTTCATCTCCACCGGCGACGGCTACTTCAAGATCCGGGACCAGAACAGCGGCAAGCTGCTGGAGGTCGGTGGCCTGGCGCGGGGCAACGGCGGAAAGATGAACATCCGAAGTGAGGCGAACCTCCACCAGCAGCACTGGGCGGTCACCCCGGTCGGCGACGGCTACTTCATCCTCACCAACCGGCTCAGCCAGCGCGTGCTCAACGTCCCGGACGCCTCGACCGCGGACGGCACGGTCCTCGACCAGTGGGACTACCACCAGGCGCCTCAGCAGCAGTGGCAGCTCATCCCGTCCTAGTCAGGTCAGCCGGTCCATCGGAAGGAGGCGGTATGAGCAGGCTCCGGCCGGGTATTCGCCTGTTGGCCGTGGCCACCGCTGTGGTGGCGGTCGCCTCGACGGGCATGGCGTTGCGGCACCCCGGTGTCCCGGACGCATCGGCGCAGGCCGTTGCGGACGGCAACACCCTCTGGTACGACGAGCCCGCCACCGACTGGGAGAGCCGCGCGCTGCCCATCGGCAACGGCGCGCTGGGCGCGATGGTGTTCGGCAGTGTGCCCTCGGAACGGTTGCAGTTCAACGAGAAGTCGCTGTGGACCGGCGGTCCCGGCTCGCCGGGGTACAACTTCGGCAACTGGACCTCGCCGCGTCCAGGGGCGCTGCGCGAGGTCGTCGACGCCATCGACCGGGACGGCAAGGCCGCCCCGAGCTGGGTGGCAGGCAAGCTCGGCCAGCGCAAGTCCGGGTTCGGCGCCTATCAGACCTTCGGTGACCTGCGCCTGGACCTGACCGGTCAGTCCAGCGCCGTCACCGGGTACCGCCGCGAGCTGAACATCGGCAACGCCATCGCCAAGGTGGGCTACTCCGAGGGCGGCGTCGTCCACGACCGCGAGTACTTCGCCAGCCACCGCGGCAAGGTGATCGTCGGGCGACTGGGCGCGAACCAGCCGGGCAAGGTGTCGTTCAGCCTGCGGTACACCTCACCGCGTGCCGACTTCACCGCCTCCGCCGCGAACGGCAGGCTGACCATCCGCGGCCAGCTGGCCGACAACGGGATGATCTTCGAATCGCAGATCCGCGTGCTTGCCAACGGCGGAACGGTGACCAGTAGCGGCAGCACGGTGACGGTCTCGGGCGCCAACAGCGCGACTTTCCTGGTCGGCGCCGGAACGAACTACGCCGACTCCTACCCGGACTACCGCGGAGCCGACCCGAAGAACGCGGTCACGGCCGCGGTGGACGCCGCGGCGGCGAAGTCGTACGCGAGGCTGCGGTCGGAGCACATCGCCGACCACAAGGCGTTGTTCGACCGGGTGAAGCTGAACATCGGCCAGGTGATGCCGAACAAGCCCACCGACGACCTGCGCGCCGCCTACACCGGTGGCGCTTCGGCGGCCGACCGCGCGCTGGAGGCCCTGTACTACCAGTACGGCCGGTACCTGCTCATCGCGTCCTCCCGCCCAGGGTCGCTGCCGGCCAACCTGCAAGGGGTGTGGAACCAGTCGACCTCGCCACCGTGGGCGTCGGACTACCACACCAACATCAACGTCCAGATGAACTACTGGCACGCCGCGCAGGCCGGCCTCGGCGAGACAGCGGAACCGTACGTCCGGTTCGTGGCGCAACTCAAGGCCCCCGGTGAGCGGAGCGCGGCCACCATCTTCGGCACCCGAGGGTGGGTGGTGCAGAACGAGACCAACCCGTTCGGCTTCACCGGTGTGCACGACTGGGCGACGGCGTTCTGGTTCCCCGAGGCCAACGGCTGGCTGGCCTGCCAGCTCTACGACCTCTACCGGTTCAGCCTGGATCCCGCGCTGTTGCACAGGGTCTACCCGCTGCTCAAGGGCGCGAGCGAGTTCTGGCTGGCGAACCTGCGCACCGACCCTCGTGACGGCAGGCTCGTCGCCACGCCGTCGTACTCGCCCGAGCACGGCGACTTCACCGCGGGCGACTCGATGGCCCAGCAGATCGTGTGGGGTCTGTTCAAGGACACCATCGCCGCCGCCGGCACACTCGGCGTGGACGCCACGTTCCGCGCACAGGTGCAGGGTGCGCTGGACCGGCTCGACCCCGGCCTGCGGATCGGCTCGTGGGGGCAGTTGCAGGAGTGGAAAGCCGATCTGGACAGCCAGACCAACGACCACCGGCACGTCTCGCACCTGTACGCCCTGCACCCCGGCAGGCAGATCGCGGCAGGCTCCGCTTTCGGCGAGGCGGCCAAGGTGTCGCTGAACGCGCGCGGCGACGGGGGAACCGGGTGGAGCAAGGCATGGAAGATCAACTTCTGGGCCCGGCTGCTCGACGGCGACCACTCCCACAAGATGCTCTCCGAGCTGCTCAAGAACTCCACCCTGGCCAACCTGTTCGACACCCACCCGCCGTTCCAGATCGACGGCAACTTCGGCGCGACCGCGGGAATGACCGAAATGCTGCTGCAGAGCCAGAACGGCGACGTCCACGTCCTGCCAGCCAAGCCCAGCGGATGGACCTCGGGCTCGGTGACCGGCCTGAAGGCTCGCGGCAACGTCACCGTGAGCGCGGCCTGGACCACCGCGGGCGGCCTGGACTTCACCGCGAAACCGGCGGCCCCGGGCAGCCTGACCCTGCGCAGCAAGATCTTCACCGGGCGGTACACGCTCATCGACACCTCGACGGGGCAGTCCGTCGGCGGCACCCGCAACGGCGACCGGGTCACCTTCACCGCCGTGGCGGGCCGCACCTACCGGGCAACCGGCATGGTCACGTAGCCGGCTGCCGGCCCGGTTCGCGGGTGCGCCACCGGGTCACGCGGACTCCCGGCGGACCAGGCTCACCGGGAGCACCTGCCTGCCTGGCGCCGGGCCCGCTCCCTCGATGAGCTGGAACAGGGTGTCGACCATCTGCCGGACCTGTCCGCGCGGATCCTGGTGAATGGTGGTCAGCGGCGGCTGGGTGGCCTCGGCCAGTCCGCGGTGGTCGTCGAAGCCCACCACGGCAACCTCTTCCGGCACCCGCCGTCCCGCGGCCCGCAGCGCGCGCAACGCGCCCGCGGCCATCGGGTCGTTGGCCACGAACACCGCGTCCAGCCTGGGCACCCGTTTCAGCAACCGCGCCATCGCCCGCTCGCCGCTGTCGGCGCTGAAGTCGCCTTCTTCGGACAGGCGGGCGGCGGCGCGGTCGTCCAGGCCGAGGGTGGTGCGCCAGCCTGCGCAGCGGTCGATTGCCGCGCGCTGGTCCTGCGGGCCGGCCACGGTGCCGATCCGCTTGCGCCCCAAGGAAAGCAGGTGCTCGACGGCGAGCTTCGCGCCGCCCTCGTTGTCGAAGTCGACCAGGTGCAGGCCGCGGGTGCCGCTGCCGGGCCGGCCACCGCCGAAGACCATCGGCAACCGGAGCAGGCGCAGCGCGGTGGGCAAGGGGTCGGCCTGGTGGGAGGCGAAGACCAGGGCGCCATCGACGTGTCCGCCCTCCAGGAAGCGCAACGTGCCGGGCACGTCCTCCCTGCTGTCCACCAGCATCATCAGCATCTGGCTGCCGCGTCCGGACAACTCGCGGAAGGCGCCGCGGACTATCTCGGCGAAGTAGGGATCCTCCAGGACTTTCGGCTCCGGCTCGGACAGGACCAGGGCGATGGCGTTGGTGCGGCGGGTGACCAGAGAACGGGCCGCCTGGTTGGGGGAGTAGCCGAGCGCCTGGGCCGCGACCAAGACCTTCGCCCTGGCATCGGGGCTGACGTAGACCTCGGCGTTGAGCGCCCTGGACGCGGTCGAGCGGGAAACACCGGCGTAGGCGGCGACATCCTCCAGCGTCGGCCGCATCTCACCTTGGACCGTCACATCCACCACCTCGTCCGCGTCAGCCCAGCAGTTCCAGGCTAGCGAAATCTGGGAGCGCTTCCAGGTCGCTGACGGTTCCCATCGGGTTTCCGACTGGTTACGGACCTGTGGTCAGCGTCCGGTAGTGGTCGATCTTGTTGTCCAGCGCGTCCAGGCAGTCGGCGAGGTCGGCGATCCGGCGGCGCACGCTGCCCCGGTGGTGGCTCAGCAGCTCCAGGCGGGCTGATGCGGTCACATCGCCGGCCCGGCGCAGTTCGGCGAACTCCTTCATGTCCCGGATGGGCATGCCGGTGACGCGCAGGCGGGTCAGGAAGCTGAGCCAGGCCAGGTCGGCGTCCCGGAAACGGCGGCGGCCGTCCGGGCCGCGGTCGACCGGATCGAGCAGGCCGATCCGTTCGTAGTACCGCAACGTGTGCGCGGTCAGCCCGGTGAGTTCTGCCGTCTCCGCGATGGACCGCGTGCTCGTGTCGTTCATGCCACGACCGTAGGCACCGGCGGCCATTCCGGGTCAGCCCTGCCGTTTCTCGAACACCTCCCTGGCCACGGTGATGGCGTTGAGCACCCGGGGGAAGCCGGCGTAGGACACGACGTGGATCAGGGCTTCGATCACCTGGGCGCGGCTCAGCCCGACGTTGAGTGCGGCGTTGAGATGCACCCGGAGCGGGGATGCGGTGTCACCGAAGGCGGTCAGCGCGCCGACGGTCACCAGCTGTCGCCGCTGCGGGCTCAGCCACGGCCGGTAGTAGATGTCGCCGAAGGCGAACTCGACGATGTAGCGGCCGAGGTCCGGCGCGATGTCCCGCAGCGACTCGATCACGTCCAGCCCGTGCTGTCCGTCGATCTCCACCAGCTTCTCCTCGCCGCGTTCGTAACGGTCGCGCTGGTCCGTCTGCACGGGCGGTCTGAAGGTGATCCCGCGCTTGGCGAAGACCTCCCTGGCGACGGTCACCGCGTTGAGCGCCCTGGGAAAACCCGTGAACGGAACGATCTGGTACAGCGCCTCCATGATCTCCACCGGGCTCACGCCGACCCGCAACGCCGCGTCGAGGTGGAAGTCGAGCTGCGGCTTGGTGTCGCCCTGCGCGGCCAG
The DNA here is from genome assembly GCF_053591555.1 of Crossiella sp. NPDC003009. Lineage (NCBI taxonomy): Bacteria > Bacillati > Actinomycetota > Actinomycetes > Pseudonocardiales > Pseudonocardiaceae > Crossiella > Crossiella sp. NPDC003009. The sequence continues at coordinate 378,681 of NZ_JBSFUA010000001.1, forward strand.
GGCGCCGATGGTCAGCAGCTGTCGCTGCTGGGCGTCCAGCCCCCGCCGGGGGTAGATGTCGCCGAAGGCGAACTCGACGATGTAGCGGCCGAGGTCCGGCGCGATGTCCCGCAGCGACTCGATGACCTCGGTGCCGCGCTCGCCGGAGATCCGGCGCAGGGCCGCCAGGCCGCGGGCGTAACGGTCGGTCTCCGCGGAGGCCGGCACCGCCGCGCCCACCGTGGCGCCGAGGGCGCCGGCGCCGAGCAGCGCGCCCTTGGCCAGGATGGTCCGGCGGTTGGCGGTCGGACTGTGATCTGAGTTCGTCATGCCGACGACAGTAGGAATTAGAGCGCGCTCGAACGCAAGCCCGAAACCCACGGCCCAGTGAGGATCACCGTCCGGGGATCGATCAGGCCAGCGCCGCGGCCAGCAGCGCGCTCGCCGCGGTCCGGGCCACCGCGCTCGCGCCCGGATCCCGGTCGGTGCGGGTGGCGTGCCCGGTGCCGTCGTAGACCAGGTGCAGCTGGTGCGCGAGTCCGGCGGGATCCTTGGCCCCTGCCTGTTCGGCGAGCTCGGCGAACAGCCCGCGCACCCAGGCCCGGTACTCCCTGGTGGCCTGCTCGACCCGGTCGCCGGGCCGGGACTCGGCGCTGGCGCGGTGGAAAGCGCAGCCCAGATAGCCGCTTTCGGCGTACAGCGCGGCCTGGGCCTCGAAGACCGCGAGCACCTTGGCCTCCGGTGTCGCCGCCGCGTCCACCGCGGCCCGGATGCGCGCGGCCATCAGGTCCTGCCTGCCCTTGAGGTAGGCGTGGATCAGCTCGTCCTTGCTGCCGAAGGTGTTGTACAGCGAGGCTTTGGCCACCCCGGCATGCTCGATCACCCGGTCGATGCCCACCGAGCGCACGCCCTCGCTGTAGAACAGCTCGTCGGCGGCGCTGAGCAAGCGCTCCCGTGCGGACATCCTGGCCGCGGTAGCCATCCTCGCCACACTCCTTCGAACCGGACGAACCCACAGGTTACAGCCGCACCGGCACCGGTTCGGGATCACTGGCCCGCACCGGGGCGAGCAGCCGGACCAAGGCCAGCAGCGCCAGCGCGATCAGCACGCCGCCGTAGATCAGCGTCGCGCCCACCAGGCCAGGACCGTGCACGACGAGCACCCCGGCGACCACCGCGGGCACCCCAAAACCGAGATAGGACACCACGAACAGCAGCGAGAGCACTCCGGCCCGCTCGTGCGGCGCGGCCAGCGGCACCGAGGTGCGGAGGCCGCCCTGGAAGCCCGCGCCGAAGCCGATCCCGGCGATCGCGGTGCCCAGGAAGAACACCGGCAGCGAACCGGCCTCCAGCCCGACCAGGGTGACCGCCACGCCGGTGATCAGCGCGAGCACCCCGGTGCGCATGGTCCGGCCGGGGGACTGCGCGCGCAGCACGACCGTGGTCAGCGCCGCGGTCCCGGCCATGGTGAACAGGCTCAGCCCGCCCAGCACCGGCGATCCGCCGCCGCCGAGCTTGGTCACCAGTGCCGGGCCGAGCGCGCCGTAGAGCCCGGCCAGCGCCCACACCGCGAACAGCACCGGCGCGGCGGTCAGCACCCTGGCCCGCACCGCCCTGGGCAGGGTGATCTCCGGCCGCAGGCTGGCCAGCGCGCCGGGGGCCCGGCTGACCGTCTCCCGCATCAGCGCGATTCCCAGTCCCTGCACCAGGAACACCACCAGCAGGACCAGGTAGACCAGCTCGGTGGGCGCGGGCAGGTAGCTCACCAGCAGGGCGGAGAACAGCGCGCCGACCGCGGTGCCGATGCCGGGCGTGACCGCGTTGGCCAGCTGCCCGCGCTGGGCGTCCAGGTCGAGCATGCCCGCCCCGAGCGCGCCGATCGCGGCCCCGGTGGCGACCCCCTGCACGACCCTGGCGACCAGCAGCGCGGTCACCCCGTCCGCGGTGGCGAAGACCAGCATCGCGGCCGCCTGCACGACCAGCGCGACCAGCAGCACCGGCTTGCGGCCCAGGTGGTCGGAGAGCTTGCCCAGCACCAGCAGGGCGGCCAGCACGGACACCGCGTACACGCCGAACACGATGGTGGTGGTGATCGGCGAGAAGCCCCATTGCTGCTGGTAGAGGGCGTACAGCGGAGTCGGCGCGCTGGAGGAGGCGAGCAGTGAGACGACCAGCGAGGCGAGCAGGTACAGCGCCGCCGAGTCCGGCAGCCGCGGGGTCCGGGCCATCCCGGGCACCTCCAGATTGAGTAGACAGGTCTGTTCAGTCCGGATCGACCATAGACAGGTCTGTCTACTTCGGCAAGTGGTTTCCCGCTGGGTCGCCCCGGACTACCGCCGGCACAGTTCACTCGCCGCCGACGGCCCGGAGGCGCTGCGCGCACTGGTCGCTGGCCTGCCCGCCGACTTCCGCTACGACGGCCAGGAGGTACTGGATCACGCCTCGTCGAGCAGCCGTAGTCCGTCCTGGGCCCAGGCGATCCTGGTTCTGGCCACGGCCGCCTGTCCGGCGAACACGTGCGCCTTCAGCTTGGCCATCCGGTCGTGTTCGCTTGCCGGCCGGTGGCTGATCCTTGCCTTGAGCAGCTCGGTGTCTTTGGCCAGCAGCCGGGCGCTGTGTGCCGCCGCGTGCTCGGCCACCGCCTCCTGCTCGGTCATGAACTCCGTCAGCACCCGCTTGGCCGCCGCAGGCTCCACCAGGTCGAAGTAGAGGGCCTGCACGTCCAGCGCGTCCCGGCTCGGCGGGCTGGCGTGCGGGGTGCCGATCCACTCCCGCAGTTCGCGCAGCCCGGCCTTGGTGAGCGAGTAGACCGTCCTGGTCCGGCCGCCGGTCTGGTGCTGGGCGCCCTCGATCAGGCCCGCGGCCTCCATGGTCTTCAGCGCCGGGTAGATCTGGCTCTGCGGCGCGGACCAGACCCAGCGGGTGGAGGCGCTGAACAGCTGGGTCAGCTGGTAGCCGCTCATCGGCCGGGCTTCGAGCACCCCCAGCACAACGTGCTGAATAGACATGTATCGAGCTTAATATCCTCCTCGGTTGATCCGCATGGTGACGGTCCTGGCCTCGGCGGCGCATGAAAGAGGTCCGTGGCGCTGCGACAGCAGGCGCCACGGACCACAGAAATACAGCACCGACACGGAGTTCGATCGCCGGTGCTCATTCCCGGCTACCGCCAGTGGGTGCAGCGGACCTCGGGGTAATTGCTGACCTTGCCACAAGCTCGCATGAGGTTGCCCTTGTTGTTGAACGCTTCGGTGTGCTGGCTGCCGCCCGTGTTGATCTTCTTGAGACCGAGGTGCGGCTGCCAGGTCTTGCCGCCGTCGAAGCTGCGGTCCACCCAGATCAGATCGCCAGGGGACCCACCCAGGATCCGGCCCCACGCACAGCGCTCGCTGTTGTACCGCAGTTGGATCGTGCGGGATCTGAGCGTCACGGTCCCGACTGTCCTGCCGTTCTGGGTGGTGCAGCCTTCGGCGGCCTGAGCCGCGCTCGGCGTTACCGCGGTGAGCATGGCTCCCGCGAGTCCTGCTGTGGCAAGGGCGCCGAGAAGAACGTTGCGAATACCCATTTCAGATAGCCTTCCGGTTGTCACGTTCATGTGCCTTGGTCCGCCAAAGGCTAGCCAGGCCAGTGTCAGCCGGAATCCAATGACCGGTTCCTGTCAAGACGTGGTCGAAACGCGCGAGTAAAACCGTGGCGTTTGATCGGAAGGTTGGAAAGACTTACATCATTCGGACGGAGCGCCCGCGGTGCACCAGGTGCGCGATGGCCACCACCACGCCGACCGCGATCACGATCCCGGTCACCACCGGGTTCATGAACTTGGTCAGGCTCGGCGCGTCGCTGGACCCCAGTAGCCAGAACGCCAGCGGCGTGGCGTAGGCGACCGCGCTCGCCGCGCTCCACCAGCGCAGGGCGCGCAGCCGGGGGTCGCGCAGGGTGCCGATCAGCAGGACGAGCACGGGGAAGCCGGAGAGCAGGCCGAAGCCGCCGAGCACGAAGACGGGGAAGGCCCAGGCCGCGATGGGCACGGCCAGTGCGGGGCGGTGGGTGCGGGTGCGCTGCGGGGTAGTGGTCATGACTGTGCTCCTCGGGGGTCGGGGCGGTGGGTGTCAGGCGGGGCAGACCGGGGCTTCGGCGGCCTTCTTGAGGTTGGCCAGCCAGATGTCCAGGCCGGGGGCGAGGTCAGCGAGTCCAGGGTGCGCTGGGTCGCGGCCTGGGCCGGTGCGGCCGCGGCGAGGATGCCGGCGGCGGCGAGCGGGACCGCGACCAGGGCGGCGCGCAGCCGGGCGGGTGGTCTGGGTGGCGTTGGTGCTGGTCATGGCGTTGCTCCCGACTGGGGCGTGAGTACTTCCTGCGTTAGTTAGAAGCTATAACTCAGCCAGTCGAGGTGTCAATAGCGAAAGCGAGAGGGTCTAACTAGGCTTCGACGGTGTCAGACCACGATGAGGGAGTGACCGGTGACGGATGCGGCGGAGCAGAGCCCGAGGGAGCGCTACCGGGCCCAGGTGCGCGAGCAGATCAAGGAGCGTGCGTGGGGGCAGATCGCCGCGGCCGGCGTGCCGGCGTTGTCGCTCAACGCGATCGCCAAACAGGTGGGACTGAGCGGCCCCGCCCTGTACCGGTACTTCGCCAGCCGTGACGAGCTGATCACCGCGCTCATCCGGGACGCCTACCGCAGCCTGGCCGACACCGTCCGCGCGGCCTTCGACTCCGGCGCCGACCTGGCCGGGCTGGCCGCCGTGATGCGGGAGTGGGCGCGCGCCGACCCGCAGCGGTACTTCCTCATCTACGGCACGCCGGTGCCCGGCTACCACGCGCCCGCGGACACCACCGCGATCTCCTCGGAGATCATGACGGTGCTGATGGAGGCCTGCGCCGCACTGCCCTCGGATCGGCCGCCAACCCCGTTCGACACCCACCTGGACGGCCACCGCGACTGGGCGGGCGGCCACCCGGCCCCGGCCGCCGCCCTGCACCGCGCGCTGTCCTTCTGGACCCGCCTGCACGGCGTGCTCTCGCTGGAGCTCGCCGGTCACTTCGCCGGGATGGGCTTCGATCCCGACCTGCTCTTCGCCGAGGAGCTGGCCGCGCTGCTGGCGGAATGAGCGTGGTCAGCCCGCCGCCTCGGCGTGCGCCAGCGCGCTGGGGGAGAGGCGGCCGACGATCGCCGGGGCCTCCTGGACCAGCGAGTCGTCGGTGAGCGCGGCCACCATGAACAGCGCGAAGTCCACCCGCCTGGTCCGGTTGCTGGCCAATGCCGGGTCGCCGACGTGGCGGCGCCACACCGGCAGGCCCTGGCTGTCGCCCTCCTCCAGGTCACTGCCCCTGACCAAGGTCCACCGCCGGTCGCTGGCGAAGATCCGCCTGCCCGCCTCCACCTGGTCGTCGATCTCCACCGCGCGGACCAGCCGGGCCAGCCAGGTGACCAACCGGACCGTCGCCCGGAACCGCCAGGTGTAGCGGTCCTGCTCGTCCCTGGCCACGTGCCAGCCGCAGGAGAAGACCAGGCGGGCGGCGGGATCGGCGTGGTCGAGCACCGCCTGCGCCGTGCCCGAGGAGTACTGCCGGACGCCCCAGGGCGCCAGCACGGTCAGCACGCCGTCGCAGCCCGCGACCGCCTGCCTGATCACCTCGGCGTCGTTCGTGGGGCCGGGAACGATGGTGATCCGGTCGGCGAACTCGGCGAGCTTGCCGACGCTGCGCTCCCGGCACACACCGACCACCTGGTAGCCGTGCTGCAGCGCGTGCCGGATGAGGTACTGCCCGAGCTTGCCCGAGGCCCCGACGATGCAGACCTTGCGCATCCGTTCTGAGCTCATCTTCCCGCTCCCACCACTCGTGTCCCGTCGAACTTACGTTGTAAGTCACGCTAGGCTTACTATGTAAGTCCGTCAACCGGCAGGAGGAGCCATGGGTGAACGCGGCGCGAAACCAAAGCGGGCGCCGCTGAGCCGCGAACGGGTGGTTGCCGCCGCCTTGGCACTGGCCGATGAGAAGGGCGCGGCCGGGGTGACCATGCGGGCGATCGCCGGTCAGCTGGGCGTGGAGGCGATGTCGCTGTACAACCACGTGGCCGGGCGTGAGGACATCCTCAACGGCATGGTCGACGCGGTCTTCGCCGAGATCGACCTACCAGCGGCGGACACCGACTGGAAACAGGCCATGCGCGCCCGCGCCACCACCGCCCGCGCGGTACTGCGCCGTCACCCCTGGGCCGTCGGCCTGCTGGACTCCCGCCGCCAGCCCGGCCCAGCCACCCTGCGCCACCACAACGCCGTGCTGGGCGCGCTGCGCGCGGGCGGGTTCTCCGTGGCGCTGGCCGCGCACGCCTTCTCGGTGATCGACAGCTACCTCTACGGGTTTGTGCTCCAGGAGTCGAGCCTGCCGTTCAGCAACCGAGCCGAACTGGACGAGGTCGCGGGCGAGATCCTGAGCGAGCTACCGGCCGACGCCTACCCGCACCTGGCCGAGCTCATCGCCGACCACGCGCTGCGACCGGACTACCAGCACGCCGACGAGTTCGACTTCGGGCTTGAGCTGATCCTGAACGCCCTGCGCCCGGACCTGGCTTAGCCGACCCGGATTCCCTGCTGCCACAAGCGGATCACCGCGGCTGCACCGCGGCGTAGGACTGCTTGGCCAGCTCGGCCGCACGCCCCCGGCACTGCTCGCCCCGCGGCGGATCGTTCTTGCCGGACACGAAGAACACGCTCAGCACCGCGTTCTCGTCGAGGACCTCCAGCCGGCAACCGATCTTGCTGCTGTCGGGATCCAGCCAGCGAGCCTCCGCCCCGACCCCAAGCCCGGTCGCCCGCTCATCCCGTGGCGTCGCACGCCGGGTGAAGTCCGCCCACCGTCACCACGGCCGCCAGGCCGAGAACCGGCCAGTGCCGGGTGCGGAGGGGATTGTTGCCCATGGCTCCTTCTCAACTGGTGCGAGGCCAGATGTCTACCAGGTGGGTCCGCGACGAGCTGACGCAGGAAGTTGGTGGCCATCTCGGCCAGCTTGGTCATGTCCTGGACGGGCTTTGTCGTCGGCGCGGCCGGATCGCTTCCGGCGCATGTGGCACAGTCGTCACCGTGCCGTTGGAAGATCTGCCGGACTGGTTGCCGGCCTGGTGTGGGGACCAGTTGGGGGACGAGCCGGTCGGCGTGCTGTTCGAGGTGCGGTCGATATCGGCGGTGTTCGGGCTGCGGTTGGCCGCTGGGCGGGAGGTCGTGGTGAAGGCGCGGGAGGACGACGGCCGGGCCGCGTCGTGTGTTGCCGCGCAGGCCCAGTTGGCGGAGCGGGGATTTCCCTGTGCCCGGCCGCTCACGCCGGCGGGCAGTGTTGATGGCGCTGCCGGTGCGCTGGCCGTGCACGCTGAGGAGTACCGGCCCGGTGGTGAGCTGCTGCTTGGCGATTCGCCGGAGGTGGCCGTGCGCTACGCGGCGGTGTTCGCCCAGTCGATGGGTGAACTGGTCGACGTGACGCTCGCGCCTCCGCTGCCGAATCCGCGCTGGGTGCGTTGGGACCACACGGATTCCGGCTTGTGGCCGGCGATCGGGTTCCTTGACGAACGGGACCAGAGTGCCGTGCCCGGGTACGTGGTCGACACGGCCAAGCGGGCCCGCGAGCGGATGCTGGCCGCCGACCTGCCGTGCGTGCTTGGCCACGCCGACTTCGAGGCGCAGAACCTCCGCTGGCAGGAGGGCCACGTGTGGGCTGTGCATGACTGGGACAGCCTGGCGTGGCAGCCAGAGGCGGCGCTGGTGGGAGCGGCGAGTGGAGTGTTTCCCAAGACCGGGCCGGCCACCCTGCCGCCGATCGAAAGTTCCGAGGCGTTCTTGTTGGCCTATCAGGATCTCCGGGGGCGCCGGTTCACCGCGGAGGAGCAGGAGGTCGCGTGGGCGGCCAGCCTGTGGCCGGCAGCGCACGACGTCCGTTGGGAAGCACTGCACGGCGATCCCCCGGGGTCCGGTGACGCCCTCCGCGCGCAGGCAGCCGACCGCCTCCGCCGGGCGAACGCCTAGCCACCAACGCCAATGCCGGCGCGGGTTCGAGGCAACTACGGTGCGGTTGCGGGCGAGCTTGTGTCGTAGGGCTGGCTGGCCGCCCGCACTGCACGCCATTCCTCGGCTGCCAGCACCAGGTTGTCGTGCACCCGCTCCAGGAACACGCTGACGTCCCGCAGCCGCTGGCCGGCCGGACTGTCCGTGCCGAACAGCTGTGCGCCTTCCTGCGCGGTGTCGCCCAGTTCCCGGTTGACCTGGGCGCTGGCCAGCATCGCGCGGTACCAGACGTCGTCGCCGATGAAGTAGCGGTCCCGGCGGGCGTTGCCGTCCCGGTCACGGGTGATCAGTTCCTGCTCCTCCAGGAACTTCACTGCTGCGGAGATCGAGGCCGGGCTCACCTGGAGGCGGCGTACCAGGTCCGCTGAGGTGAGGCTGCCGGAGTCGGTGGTGTGCAGGCAGGTCAGGACCCTGGCCATCATTCGCGGCACGCCGTTGCGCACCAGTTGGTCGGTGAAGCGCTCCTCGAACTCCCGCACCAGGTCATGGCCAGGCGCGGGTTTGGTCTCCGGTGGCGTGGTCAGGCGGTGGACGGGGCGGCGGCGGGCGCGGCGGGTGGTGGCCAACTGGGCCGCGTTGGGGCGGTAGCCCGCGGCGCCGCCGTTGCGGGCGACCTCGCGGGTGATGGTGGAGGCCGGACGGTCCAGCCGCTTGGCGATCTCGGCGAAGGTGAGGCCCTCGCGCAGACCCTCGGCGATCTCCTGGCGGTCCTGGTGGGTCAGCCGTGCTCCTGGCATGACACGAGTATGCAATGAGTTCTTCGAACCGCGCTGAAGATCAGCTGACTAGTGTCACGCCCAGCCGTGACAGGCGGCACTGGCGGGGTGACCATCTCGGCGGACATCCTGGCCACATGGTGTTGTCAGGTATGAGAAGAAGGACGCTGACCGCGCTCGGCGTCTGCGCCCTCGCAGTTGGCGCGATCACGCCCACCGCCACCGCCAACCCGTCCCGTCTCGATCCCGCACTGCGCGCGGTCGTCGCGGCGGGGGTGCCTGCCAGTTATGCCGAGGCGGTGACCGGCGGCCGGCCTGAGCGCGGCGTGGCCGGTACCGCGGAGCTGGGCCAGGCGCGGGCGCCGAATCCGAAGGGGCGGTTCCGGGTGGCCAGCGTGACCAAGACCTTCGTCGCCACCGTGGTCCTGCAACTGGTGGGCGAGGGCAAGCTGGGGCTGGACGACCCGGTGGCCCGGCACCTGCCTGGACTACTGCCGTACGCGGAGCCGATCACCGTGCGGCAGCTGCTCGGCCACACCAGCGGTCTGCCCCGCGACATCGCGCACTGGACCACGCCGGCCGAGGTGGACACCTTGCGCTTTCAGCGGTTCAGCCCCGAGCAGCTGGTGCGCGAGTCGACCACCGGCAAACCGCTGCTGTTCGCTCCCGGCACCTCCTTCTCCTACTCCAACACCGGCTACACGGTGCTGGGCCTGCTGGTCGAGAAGCTCACCGGTCACCCGTTCGCGGTCGAGCTGGCCCGCCGGATCACGGTGCCGCTCGGCCTGCGGGACACGGAGTTCCCCGCGCACCAGCCGTTCCTGCTCCGCCCGGCGGCCCGTGGCTACGAGCAGCTCTACCCGGACAAGCCGCCCACCGACGTGACGACCTACGTCATGTCCCGGGTCTGGGCCTCCGGCAACCTGATCAGCTCAGCCCGTGACCTCAACCGCTTCTTCGCCGCCCTGTTCGCCGGCGACCTGCTGCCGGCACCGCAACTGCGCGAGATGATGACCGCTCGTCCCGGCGCACTGGGCCCCTTCGGTTACGGCCTCGGCCTGATGACGGTGGCCGGCCCGTGCGGCGGACCGGACTGGTGGGGCCACGGCGGTGACTTCGCGGGCTTCAACACCTGGAGCATGCACACCAGGGCCGCCGACCGCCAGATCAGCGCGGGCATGAGCATGGACCTCACCGCACCGCCCGCCGCGCGTCTGGCCATGCTCAACCAGGTCCTGACCGCCGCCCTGTGCCCTGGCCCGGTACCCCGCACCGCCACGCCGCTCACCCCGCCCGACCTGCGCTAGCGGGGCTGGTCGTGGGTGGCGCAGTGGATGCCGCCTCCGCCGGTGGCGATCGCGTTGATCACCACCGGCACCATCTCGCGTCCGGGGAAGTGTTCGCGTAACACCTGCTGGGCCCGGTCGTCGGCTTGGCGGTCCCCGAAGCGGGGCAGGAACAGCGCCCCGTTGGCGACGTAGAAGTTGACGTAGGAGATGACGCTGGTGTCCCGGTACCCGGTCACCAGGTCGGGGTCCGGCTGGGGCAGTTCGACCACCTGGAACGGTTTGCCGTCGGCGTCGGTGGCCTCGCGCAGCACCTCCTTGGCCTGGGCGGCGGCCCGGGACCAGGGGTCCGGCGGGCTGCCCGGGGCGGCCTGGTCCAGCAGCACCGTGCCGGACGGGGTGCAGCGGACCATCGAGTCCACATGCGCGTCGGTGATGTCCTCACCGCGCACCCCGGCGAACCAGATCACCTTGCGCACCCCGAGCGCCTGCTTCAGCTCCGCCTCGACCTGGTCCCGGCTCATCCCGGGATTGCGGTTGTCGTTGACCATCGAGCTCTCGGTGACCAGCAGCGTGCCCTGCCCGTCGGTCTCGAACGAGCCGCCCTCGCCGACCAGGGGCGTGGCCACGCCGGGGATCCCGTACCTGGCCAGCACCGCGGCGGCGGCCTTGCCGTCCCGGTCGTGCGGCTGCTTGCCGCCCCACCCGTTGAAGTGGAAGTCCACCCCGGCCACCTTGCCGCCCTCCTCGACGAACACCGGCATGGTGTCCCGCGCCCACAGGTCGTCCACCGGGATCGGCACCACCTCCACCTCCTTGCCGCAGGCCCGCTGCGCCGCCTCGGCCTGCTCCGGCCGGGCCAGCAGCACCACCGGCTCGAAACCGGCGATCGCCTGCGCCAGCCGTGCGATGTCGGCGCGAACCCCGCTGAGGTCCGCGCCCCAGATCGCGGTGGCGGCCGGCCAGGACATGAAGGTCCGGGCGTGCGGTTCCCACTCGGCCCCGAACTGCCGGGTGGGAGCCGCCGCCTGCTCCGGCGACCTGGCGGGAGAGGTCGCCGAAGCAGGGGAGTCCCGGGCTGAGCACGCCGAGGTGAGGGCGAGCGCGCTCAGCCCGGTGAGGCCGTGCAGCACGGTTCGGCGGGACAGCGGGTTGGGCGGCACGCGTTCACTCCACGGTTGGCTGGGCGATGGCCATTTACTGAAATTTCAGTCAGCCTAGCGGAGCGGCGCCGGTTCACGCCACTTCGGTGAGCTTCCGCCAGATCGCCTCCGCCGGGTGCGGCGCCTGGCTGCGGTTGACCACCACGACGATGGTGACCCCGCGAGCCATATCGGTCCCGGCCATCGAGGTGAACCCGACGTAGCTGCCGCCGTGCCCCTGCCAGGTGCGGCCGCCGGACTTCGTGCGGGAGGTGCCCATGCCGTAGGAGCGGTTGCCGTCGGGGTCCACGGACGACTGCGCGGACGGGGTGGTCATGCGGCGCACGGTGTCCGGGCGGAGCAGGTGGCCGCGGGCGAAGACCGCGTCCAGGACCAGGCCCGCGCCCAGTGCGGTGCCGGCCAGCGCGCCGTCGGTGAACGGCAGGCCGTACAGGTCGGTCGGGATGCCCTTGGCGCCGTAGGCGGTGAAGAAGTCCTGCAGCGAGCCGTCTTCCTGGCGGCTGTAGCCGTGCGCGAAGCGGTGCAGGGCCTGCGGGGAGCGGTCCATGGTGACCAGGTGCTCGGTCATCGGCGTCTGCCGGGTGCCCGCGCGCTGGAGGAAGTGCTGGTAGGCGCGGCGGAGTCCGTGGTCGCCGCCGGTGGTCCTGGTCAGCACGTGGCCCAGCACGATGTAGCCGGTGTTGGAGTAGGCGAAGCGCGCCCCTGGCTCGACCGGTTCGCGGATACCGGCCTTGAGCTGCTCGAAGGTGTAGGGCCGGTTCGGGTCGTACCGCGCGCCGGGCGGGAACAGCGGCGCGGTGGCCGGATCCGAGTACAGGTCCGGGTAGCCGGAGGTGTGGGTGAGCAGCATCCGGAGTGTGACCACCCGGGAGCCGGCCACCTCGTCGCCGACGTAGGCCGAGATCGGCTTGTCCAGCTCCAGCACCCGGTTCTCGACCTGGTGCAGCACGAACGTGGTCAGCATCAGCTTGCTGAGGCTGGCGTAGGAGAACATGGTGCGGTCAGTGACCGGCTGCCGCGGCTCGTTGATCGCCGCGCCGCGGGTGCCCGACCACAGCACCCGGCCGTTGCGGAGCGCCACGGCCTGGACGCCGGCGTCACCGAAGGCGGCGGACGCCTGCGCCAGCGCCTCGTTCATCTTCTTGGTGAAGTCCTGGCCCGGCGCCGCGGCCGCGGGCGTGGGCAGGACGCTGGCCATGGCGAGGGCCAGGATGAGCACGCAGTGCCGGAACCAGCCGCTCATGGTGCCTCCTTGAGGTCGATCGCCCGCACCCCGGTGGTGACCGAGTCGAGCGCGTCGTGGTTGATGACGGCGCCGCTGCCCGGTCCCCCCGGGATCTCCAGGCAGCCGTCCACCAGCTCGAAGGACTGGGTGATGTCGTTGGTGTAGTAGCGGCTGGTGGCCGAGATGTCGGCGGGCAGGGTGAAGCCGGGCAGCGCGGCCAGGGCCAGGTTGGCCGCCCGGCCGACGCCGGTTTCCAGTACCCCGCCGCAGAACACGGGGATGTTGTGCGTGCGGCACAGGTCGTGGATGGCCCGTGCTTCGAGGTAGCCGCCGACCCTGGCCGGCTTGATGTTGATGACGTCGGCCGCGCCCAGCGCCAGGGCGGTGGTCGCGCTTTGCAGGCCGGTGATCGACTCGTCCAGGCAGATCGGGGTGACGATCCGCTCGGCCAGCCGGGCGTGCGCGACCAGCTCGTCGGCCGGGAACGGCTGTTCCAGCAGCAGCAGGCCGAACTCGTCCAGTGCGAGCAGCACCGGGGTGTCCGCGCTGCCGTAGGCCTGGTTGGCGTCGACCTGGAGCAGCAGCTCGTCGCCGAAGGCCCGGCGCACCGCGGCCACCGGCTCGACGTCCCAGCCGGGCTCGATCTTCAGCTTGATCCGGCGGTAACCCTCCGCGAGGTAGCCCTCGACCCAGGCCAGCAGCTCGGCGAGGTCAGCGGCGATGCCGACCGAGACGCCGACCTCGATCCGCTCGCGCACGCCGCCCAGGTAGTCCACCAGCGGCATGCCGCTGGCGCGCAGCTCGGCGTCCAGGATGGCGGTCTCCACGGCGGCCTTGGCCAGCACGTTGCCCGGCACCCGGCGCATCAGCTGCTGCGCGCGGGCGGCGGTGACCGGCTCACCGGTGGGCAGCAGCGGCAGCAGCACGTGCTCGATGACGTGCTGCGCGCCGTCGAGGTACTCGGCGAAGAAGACCGGTTCGGGGCCGGCGGCGCACTCGCTCCAGCCTTCCCCTTCCGGTCCGATCCAGCGCAGCAGCAACACTTCCCGCTCGGTCTCCACGCCCTTTGATGTCCTAAAAGGACGGACCAGGGGCATGTGCACGGTGCGCAGCTCGATCCGGGTGCCGGTCATGCCGCCTGCTCCTGGCGCAGCAGGTAGCAGCCGTCGGCGGTGATCCCGGCCGGGCGGTACCCGGCGGTCCAGCCGCGGGCCAGCACCGTGCGCGAGGCCAGCCGCCAGCGCCGCGCCTTGGCGGGATCCTCGCGGCGCATGGTCTCGATGTCCGGTGGCACCCAGGCCAGCAGGACCGGATCGGCCGGTGCGCCGGTGACCAGCGGCTCGCCCTGGGCGTCCTGGTCGAGCACGCGCGGTCCCGAATCGTCAGGTGCGGCAAGGGGTACGGGGTCATTGAGGTGCCAGGTCACGACGAGCCGGTCGGTGTGGTCGGCTCGGTTCACCAGGTCGTTCATGGGCGGGTAGAAGTCCTTCCGGTAGTCGGTGACGCGGGCGCCGAGCCGGTTGAGGTTGAAGTGCGCGTTGCGCCGCACCAGCGGGTCGAAGGTCCACACCATGGTGGCAGCGCCGCGGTCCAGCGCCCACAACCGTTGGGTCTGCTTGAGCGCCAGTCCGATGCCGCGACCGGCGTGCGTGGCGGCGACCGCGGCGACCATCGAGTACAGGCTGTCGGAGCCCGGCGCGCCGCCCACGCCCACGGTGAGCCCCACGACCGCCTCCCCGGCGAAGGCGCCGAGCACGCAGCCGCCGCTGTGCAGCAGGCTGGTCAGCAGGTCGGCCGGGATCGGCGGCGCGTGCGGGGGAGTGCCCCACACCTCGGCGAGCAGGGCCTCGGCCGCCACGCACTCCTCGGTGGTGCGCAGCTCCCGCACGGTCACCCCGGCCAAGCTGGGCTCGGTCTTGCTCGTCATGTCAGGCTCCCGTAGCTCAGCCCGGTCCCGTCGATCCGGACCGTGGCCCGCCGCTGGCCAGGTCCGGCCAGCGGATCGTGCTCGTCGACGGTCAGGGTGAACGCGCGCTCGGTCCCGTTGGCCAGCTTGCCGATTCCGGTCACGCTGAACCACCCGTCGGCGGTCTGCAGCCTGCCGAGCCGGGTCGAGCGCAGCACGCCGAACGGAGCGGCGACCAGCACCGCGCCCGAGGCGGATCGCTCCCCGGCGCGCTGGGCTATAGAGGCCGCCACCACGCTGACGCCACGGCCGTCCAGGGGCCGCAGCAGGCCCGCCGCGCTCGCGGTGAGGTCGCGGTCCGCGTTCTGCGGCCGGGTGGGCATGCTGGCGGCCCGGCGCAGCGCCTGTCCGGCCCCGGCGCGGGTCGGCTCGCCGCCGGTGAGCGCGAGCTTGCCGTTGACAAAAACCTGCCGCACGCCAACGGAATACTGCTTCGGCTGCTCGAAGGTCGCCCGGTCGCCGATGGTCTTGGGGTCGAAGACCGTCACGTCCGCGGCCATGCCCTCGGCCAGGTAGCCGCGGTCGACCATGCCGACCATGGTCGCGGGCAGGCCGGTCATCTTGCGGATCGCTTCCTCCCAGGACAGCAGGCCCCGTTCGCGGACGTAGCGGCCGAGCACGCGTGGGTAGCTGCCGTAGTGCCGGGGATGGGTGTGCGCGGAGTCGGTGACGCCGCCGTCGGAGGAGAAGGCGACGAACGGGTCGGTGATGAAGCCGGCCAGGTCCTGCTCGGAGCCGATGTGCATGACGGCGAGGATGGATCCGTTGTGCGCGGCCAGAATGCGCATGACCGCCTCGCCGATGCTCACCCCGCCATACTCCGCCATGAGGTCGGCGACCGACTTGTTGGCCAGCTCCGGCAGCACCACCTTGTCCGGCGTGCCGACGTCATCGCGCACGAACGCGCTGATCTCGGTGTCGACGCGCGGGCGCAGCGCGGAATCGGCGAAACGGGCCAGCATCGCCGCGGTGCCGCCGTCCTTGGCCCAGCCCGGCACGTAGAACTCCAGCGCGGTCGAGGCGGCGGTGTAGGGGTAGACGTCGCCACCGGCGTGCGTGCCCGCGGCCCGCGCCTCGCGGAGCAGCCGCAGCATGGTCGCCGACTTGCCCCAGTTGCGCGGACCGGCGACCTTCAGGTGGGTGATCTCCGGCATCAGCCCGGCGGCCTTGCCGATCGCGATGTCCTCCGCGGTGGACTCGACCACCAGGTTGGTCTCGTCGCGGATGTGGTCGGTGAACAGGGTCCGCCAGGAGCGCGCGCCGCGCACCACGTCGACGACCTCGTTGGTGCGCGCGTAGGAGGCAGGCGGGTAGCCGAGGCCGCCGGAGACACCCCAGCCGCCCTGGCGCATACCGCTCTCGATCCGGGCGCGCATCTGGGCCGACTGGGCGGCGCTCGGACGGGCGTCCTTCTCGCCCATCGTGGCCTCCCACACGGTGTTGAAGCCGACGTAGGGGGCGAGGTTGATGCCCTTCTCGACCGCGTCCAGCTGCTTGAGCTGCTGGGCGATCTCGTAGGCTCCGCCGCCGTCCGGGCCGAGCAGTTCGGTGGTCACGCCCTGGGTGAGCGAACTCTTCGCCGAGGCCAGCGGCGCGCCGGTGTCGGTGTGCGCGTGCACGTCGATGAAGCCCGGGGTGACGAACTGGCCGGTGGCGTCGTAGCGCGCGCGGGCCCGGACCCGGCTGAGGTCGCCGACGCGGTGCACGCGCCCGTCCCGGATGCCCACGTCGGCGATCCGGCCAGGCGCGCCGCTGCCGTCGAAGACCTTGCCGCCGTGGATGATCGCGTCCAGTTCCGGTGGCGCGGCCACCGCGGGGGCGGGCATGGCCAGCAGGAGCCCGGCGGCCAGCACGGCCGCCACACCCCGCCGTGGTGTGCGCGTCATGGAGTGCGTTCCCTTCCTTCGTCAGCGCCGAGCCGCGAGTGGTGGCGGCTGTAGAGCAGGTACACCGCGAGCGCCAGCAGCAGCCAGCCGCCGAAGAGCAGGTAGGTCCCGGCCGGCAGCTGGTAGACCAGGTAGCCGCAGCAGCCGATGGACAGCAGCGGCACCACCGGGTAGCCGGGCACCGAGAAGCCACGCTTGAGCTCCGGCTCCCGCCGCCGCAGGATGATCACGCTGAGGGAGACCACGCCGAAGGCAACCAGCGCGCCCATGCTGGTCAGGTTCGCCAGCTGGTCCAGCGGCACGACCGCGGCGATCAGCGCGACAAAACCGCCCACCAGCACGGTGCCCGCCACCGGGGTGCCGGTGCGCGGCGCGATCCGGCAGAACACCGGCGGGATGATGCCGTCGCGGCCCATCGAGTACAGGATGCGGGTCTGCCCGTACAGCACGATCAGGATCACGCTGACCACCGAGATCACCACCCCGGCGGAGAACACCGGTCCCGGCCAGCCGCCGCCGGTGACCCGCTCCAGGATCGCGGACAGCCCGGCCTGCTGGCCCTCGAACGCCGTCCACGGCTGCGCGCCGACGCCGACCAGCGCCACCAGCACGTACACCGCGGTGATCACCAGCAGCGCGAACAGGATCGCCAGCGGCAGCGTGCGGCGCGGGTCGCGCACCTCCTCACCGGCGGTGGACACCGCGTCCAAGCCGATGAAGGAGTAGAAGACGGTGGCCGCCGCCGCGCCGACCCCCGCGAAACCCATGGGGGCGAACGGATGCAGGTTCCCGGCGTCGAACCCGGCCGCGCCGACCACCACGAACAGCGCCAGGATGCCGAGCTTGAGCAGCACCATCACCGTGTTGACCACGGCCGACTCCCGCGCACCCCGGACCAGCAGCAGGCAGCACAGCCCCACCAGGACCACCGCGGGCAGGTTGACGTAGCCGCCCTGGCCGGGTGGCGCGGTGATCGCCGCGGGCAGCTGCGCGCCGAAGAGCCGCTCGGTCAGGTCGTTGAGGTACTGGCCCCAGGTGACCGCGATGACCCCGGCGGAGACCGCGTACTCCAGCAGCAGGCACCAGCCGACCGCGACCGCGGCCAGCTCGCCGAGGGTGGCGTAGGCGTAGGAGTAGGAGGACCCGGCGACCGGCACGGCGGAGGCCAGCTCGGCGTAGCACAGCGCGGTCAGCGCCGCGGTGACCGCGCCGAGCACGAAGGAGACGATCACCGCCGGACCCGCCTTGGGCACGGTGGAGCTGAGCGCGAAGAAGATGCCGGTGCCGATGGTGGCGCCGATGCCGATCATCGTCAGCTGGCAGGTCCCGATGGTGCGGCGCAGGCCACCGGTGGTGTCGGCCAGCAGCGCGTGCACCGGTTTTCGCCGCAGTAGCTGCTCCCGCAGCGACACACCGTTCGGCAAGGCGGCCTCATTCCGTTTCCGAGGGGTGCCGCCATTCTGGGTTCCGGCGCGCGCCTGAGTCGTTGGCGGAACTGCCTATACTTCCGCGGTGCGGATGTCGGAATCGCCGAACGTGGGTGGCACCAGCGAGGAGCTCTACGCCCTCGCCGACGCCATGGCCGCGGTCATCGGCGGTTCGGTGTCCATCGAGGACCTGGACAACCGCGTGCTCGCCTACTCCGCCCTGCCCGAGCAGCGCATCGACGAGCTGCGCCGCCGCGGCATCCTGGACCGCCGCGTGCCCGACCAGCCCGAGCAGGTTGGCCAGTACCGGCAGGTCCTGGCGGCCGAGGGAGTCGTTCGGCTGCCCGTGCTCGGCCCGGACGAACTGCCCAGGGTGGCGGTGGCGATCCGGTCCGGCGAGCGGCCGCTGGGCACCATCTGGGCGATCGAGGGGGAGTCGCCGCTGGGGGAGACGGGGGAGTCCGCGCTGCTGGACGGCGCCCGGCTGGCCGCGACCCACCTGCTGCGCCACCGCGGGGCTGCCGAGCTGGACCGGCAGGTCCGGGAGAACGCGCTGCGCAGCGCCTTGGTCGGCGACGACACGGCCGGTGAGGCGCGGGTGCGGCTCGGCCTGCCCGACCCGCCGCAGCTGACCCTGCTCGGCCTGGCACCGGCCCGCCGTGAGTCCCCGCTGGAGGTGCCGCTGAGCGCCGCCGCGGCCCGGCACTGGGCCGCCGTCTCCGCCGAAGCGGCCACCGCCACCATCAACCGCACCGTCTACGTCCTGCTGTTCACCGACCCGCCGGCCACCGCGCGCAGGCTCGCCGAACAGGCGGTCGCCGCCCTGGAATGCACCCTGGACGCGCCGGTGCGCTGCGCGCTGAGCCGCACCACCGGCGAGGCCGCCGAGCTGCCCGCCCTGCGCACCGAGGTCGACGACATCCTCCGGGTGACCACCGCCGACCCCGCGGGCCCGCCGGTCGCCGCGCTCGGCGAGGTGCACGCCAGCGTGCTGCTCACCCATCTCGCCGACGAGCTGGCCCGCCACCCCGGCCTGCGCCACCCCGGCATCGAGGCGATGGTCGAGCACGACCGCACCCGCCGCACCCAGTACGCGGACTCGGTCACCGCCTGGCTGGACGCCGCCGGCAACGTCGGTGAGGCGGCACGGCGGCTGTCCGTGCACCCCAACACGCTGAAGTACCGGCTGCGGCGGGTGCACGACCTGTTCGGCGTGGACCTGCTCGGCCACCCGGACGACCGGTTGTCCTGCTGGCTCCAGCTCCGGTGTGGTTCACGCGGAACCGGTTGACCCGTAGACCGGCCCGAAATGCGAGCAGTCCCGGGCCGATCGCGTTGCCGGGCCAGTCGGGTCCGATGCCCCGGCGCACCGGCAGAACTAGGCCAAAGGCGAGTAGCGCGTCAACTGAACGATTGCTCATAATTGGGCCATGACCAGCAGCGATGCCCGACCGCGGCGGCTCTCCTTCGCGGAGGTGCGGGCCAGGCTCGGGCAGCCGGAGCCGATGGCCAGGGTCAAGGTCAAGGACCGTATCGACCGGCACGTGCACCGCTTCATCGCCCATTCGCCGTTCCTGGCCATGGCCACCTCGGATGCCGCCGGCCTGCCCGACTGCTCACCGCGCGGCGACTACCCGGGCTTTGTCAAGGTGCTCGATGAGCGCACCCTCGCGATCCCGGACCGGCCGGGCAACAAGCTCGCCGACTCCTTCCACAACCTCGCCGAGAACGACGGGATCGGGCTGCTGTTCGTCATCCCGGGGCTGCGGGAGGTGTTGCGCGTCAACGGTCATGCCTATCCCACCGACGAACCGGACGTGCTGGCCCGGATGCGCACCGAGGGCAGGGACGCCGAGCTGGCGCTGATCGTGGAGGTGGCCGAGGTCTACTTCCACTGCGGCCGCGCGCTGATCCGGTCCCGGCTGTGGGATCCGGACAGCCAGGCCCTGGCCGCCGAGATCCCGTCCATGGGTGAGATCGCGGTCGAGCAGCTGGGCATCGACTTCGATCCGGCGGTGCTGACGGCCAGTGTCGAAGCAGGCTACCGGAAGCTGTACTGAGGAGATTCCCTATGCAGCAGACAGTTCTGGACCGCGTGGAGCCGGTCGCCGACGGCGTCGTCTCGCTCGTGCTGCGCGGTGCCGAGGTGCCGCTGGCGCCGTGGGAACCGGGCGCGCACGTCGATCTGACCTTGCCCAACTGGCTGATCCGGCAGTACTCCCTGTGCGGTGACCCGGCCGACCGCGAGACCTACCGCGTCGCCGTCCGGCACGACCGGCTCAGCCGCGGCGGCTCGGAGTACCTGCACCTGTTCCTCCGCGCGGGCCATCGGCTGCCGGTCTCGTTGCCGCGCAACAACTTCCCGCTGCTGCCCGCGCCGGAGTACCTGTTCCTGGCCGGTGGCATCGGCATCACCCCCATCGTGCCCATGCTGGCCGCGGCGGTCGAGTCCGGAGCCGGGGCCACGCTGACCTACGTCGGCAGGTCCTTGTCCACCATGCCCTTCGCCGCCGAGCTCCGCGCCGCGCACGGTGACCGGGTGCGCGTGCACGCCACCGAGGAGCACGGCAGGCCCGACTTCATCGCGCTGGCGGCTGCGCTGAGCCCCGAAGCGCTGGTGTACTGCTGCGGTCCCGCCTCGATGCTGGCCGCGGCCGAGGCGGCGTTTCCCGCTCAGCGGCTGCACATCGAGCGTTTCCGGCCGCAGGCCAAGCAGTTCGCGCCCAACACGCCGTTCGAGGTGCGCTGTGTCCAATCAGGACAGACGATCCAGGTGGGCGCGGATGAGTCGCTGCTGGACGCGTTGAACCACGCCGGAATCCAGGTGCCGTCCGGTTGCCGTGAAGGGGTGTGCGGCAGCTGCGAGATCCCGCTCGTCGAGGGGGAACCGGAGCACCGCGACGACATCGGCGCGCCGCCCGGCCGGATGTACTGCTGCGTCTCCCGCGCGCGGTCCGGCCACCTCGCCGTCGATCTCTGACCCGGGGTCAGCTGGCCGCCGCCCGGAAAGTCGCGCGGTAGGAACGGTTCGTGGCCATCAGCTCGTCCAGTGCGTCCCTGGTGCGGCTGAGCTCGGCGATGTGCTCGGAGAGCCGGTCGCGTTCCCGCTCCATGCGGGCCATCGCGGCGTCGGCGTTCTCCGCGCTTGGTGAGTCCACGCAGGGCAGCACCTCGGCGATGGTGCGGCTGGACAGCCCGGCGGCGAACATCCGCTGGATGAAGTGGACCCGCTCGACCTCCCGGTCCGTGTAGTGCCGCTGCCCGCTGGCGCTGCGGCGGCTGACCAGCAGGCCCTGTTCCCCGTAGTAGCGCAGGGACCGGACGCTGACCCCGGTTCGTGCCGACAACTCCCCGATGCGCACTTCACCCTCCCGGCTGTGACCCGTGGCACACGTCTTTGCCTCTGACATCCATGTGAGGTTCTAGCGTAGCCGCAACGCCCCAGACCGGGCGTCGCGGAACAGAGGAGCCCTGACGTGCCAACACTTTTCGACCGCTACCGCCTCGGCGACCTGGACTTGCCCAACCGGGTGGTGATGGCCCCGATGACCCGGGCCCGGGCCACACCAGGCGGCCTGGCCACGCCGTCGATGGCGAGCTACTACGCCCAGCGCGCGACGGCCGGTCTGATCGTGACCGAGGGCGTGCAGCCAAGCCTGATCGGACAGTCCAACCCGGGCACGCCGGGCCTGCACACCGATGAGCAGGTCGCCTCCTGGCGGCCGGTGACCGAGGCCGTGCACGCCAACGGCGGCCGCCTGTTCGCCCAGCTCATGCACGGCGGCCGGGTCTCGCACCCGGACACCAACGGCCTGCGACCGGTGGGCCCCTCCGCCGTGCCCGCCGTCGGCGAGGTGTTCACCCCGAGCGGACGCCAGCCCGCGCCGGTCCCACGCGCCCTGGACACCGCCGAAGTGCCCGAACACGCCCAGTCCTACGCCGAGGCCGCCCGCCGTGCCGTCGAGGCGGGCTTCGACGGCGTGGAACTGCACGGCGCCAACGGTTACCTGATCTCGCAGTTCCTCTCCGCCAACGCCAACCTGCGCACCGACCACTACGGCGGCTCGGTGACAAACCGGATCCGGTTCGCCGTGGAAGCCGTCGCGGCCACCGTGGACGCCGTCGGCGCGCGCAGGACCGGCATCCGCCTGTCCCCGGGCGCGACCTTCTGGGGCGTCGAGGAAACCGACGTCCCCGAGCTCTACACCGCGCTGCTGCGCGAACTGGCCCGCCTGGAGGTGGCCTACGTCCACCTGGAGGCCACCACCGACGAGGAGGTGCTGCTCGACCTGCGCCGCGCCTGGCCGGGCACCCTGATCATGAACCCGGTCCTGCCGCTGGGTCCCAAGCACACCGGCCGCGACAACGCCGACCACTGGCTGGGCCTTGGCGCGGAGCTCATCAGCTTCGGCCGCGCCTTCATCGCCAACCCCGACCTGGTCGAACGCCTGCGCAACGCGCTGCCGATCGCGCCCGTGGACGAGGCCACCTACTACCAGGGCGGCGACGCGGGCTACCTGACGTACCCGGCGTACCAGTACTCCGCCTGACACCGTAACGCCGAGGTGCGACCCACGTCACCGACCGATTCGGTCAGTTTACCTACCGAATCGGTCGGTGAGCCCGTACTGTCCACCGCATGGCACGAACGCAACGACAACAGGCGAGCGAGAGCATCCTCGAGCACGCCGCGGCTCTGTTCGCCCAGCACGGCTTCGCCCACACCTCGCTGAAGACCGTGGCTGACGCGGCCGGCCTGTCCAAAGCCGGTCTGCTGCACCACTTCCCGAGCAAGGAAGCGCTCTTCGCGGCGACCCGCGGACTCGTCCACGAGCTCGGTCTGCGCATCTTGGACCAGGTGTCGTCGCTGCCACCCGGTCCCGCGCGGGACCGGCGTGCCCTGGAGCTGCTGACCGACGTGGCGCTGGACCGCCCCGGCCTGGTCTCGCTGGCCTTCCGCGCGCTGGACAACCCCGATGCCGACACCGGCCCCGAGGACGTCGTGCACGACCAGTCGCACGTCTTCGGCATCTTCGCTGTGGACCTGACCAGCGGCGACGCCGAGCGGCTCGTCCGGGTCATCGGCGCGCTGAGCGCACTGGCCATGCTCTGCCTCGCCGCGAACCAGCAGGGCGACAAGACCGCCTGGCGACCCCACATCATCACCACCTGCCTTGACGCGATCGGTCACTCCCGAGCGTCCGCACCAGTGGAGGACTGAATCCCGTGGCACGTCTGCTGCACCGCCTAGGCCTGGCTGCCCACCGGCACCGGCTCCCCATCGTCCTGCTGTGGCTGCTCGTCCTGGCCGGCTCGATCCTCGGCGCCACCACCCTGGCCGGTACCACCGCCATCAACTTGTCCATGCCCGGCCAGGAGTCCACCACCGCCCTTGACCGGATCAAGGACGAGTTCGGCATGACCGGCGCGACCGCGCGTGTGGTCGTCAAGGCGCCCGACGGCCAGCAGCTGACCACGCCGGAGAACGCCAAGGCGGTCGGCGGACTGGTCGCGGACCTGGCGAAACTGCCCGGCGTGGCCTCGGCCGGCAACCCGCTCGACCCGGCCGCGCCGACGGTGAACCGCGACCAGGACCTCGCCTACAGCACCGTCACCTACCGCGCCAGGATGGGCGAGGTGAGCGCCGAGGAGCGGACCGCGTTGCTGGACGCGGTGGCAGGCTCCCGGGCGAGCGGGCTGACCGTCGAGGTCACCGGCGAGGCCATGCTGACGACGCCGGAGGTCGGCGGCGTGAGTGAGGCCATCGGCATCATCGTCGCGCTGCTGGTCCTCGCGCTCACCTACGGATCGCTGGTCACGGCGGGCATGAACCTGCTGACCGCGGCCGTCGGCGTCGGCATCGGCGCGCTGGGCATCACCATCGCCACCGGCTTCATGGAACTCCAGTCCACCACGCCGGTCCTGGCCACCATGCTCGGTCTCGCGGTCGGCATCGACTACGCGCTGTTCATCATCAACCGCTACCGGCAGGAACTGCGCGGTGGCGCGGAGGTCGGCACTGCCATCGGCATCGCCGTGGGCACCGCGGGCTCGGCGGTGGTGACCGCCGGTGTCACCGTGGTCATCGCCCTGGTGGGCTTGGCCGTCGCAGGCATCCCGCTGCTGACCCAGATGGGCATCGCCGCCGCGGCCACCATCGTGGTCTCCGTCCTGGTCGCCATCACGCTGGTGCCCGCGGTGCTGAGCTACCTCGGCCGCCGCGCGCTGCCGCGCAAGCAGCGCACCGCTCCGGCCGAGGTTCCCGAACGCGGCTTTTACCGAGGCTGGATCGGCATGGTCCTCCGCCGCCGGGTCTCCGCACTGCTGCTCGGGATCGTGGCGCTGGGCGTGATCGCGTTGCCGGTGCTGTCCATGCGGACCACGCTGGTGCAGATCCCCGCCGCGGACAGCACCCAGGCCAGGGCCGAGGCCCTGCTCGCCGACGGCTTCGGCAAGGGCTTCAACGGTCCGCTGCTGGTCCTGTTCGAGGGCGGCGACTCGGTCGCGAACGCCGGCCGCGCCGCCGAGACGATCAGCCGGCTCGACGACGTCGACTTCCTCGCCCCGCCCCGCCCGAACGCCGATGGCAGCGCCGCGCTGCTCACCGTCTTCCCGAAGTCCGGGCCGACCAGCGAGGCCACCGAGAAGCTGGTGGCCGACCTGCGCGCGCACCTCGGCGGAACGGCCGCGGTGACCGGCCAGACCGCGGTCGGCGTGGACGTCGGCGCCGCCCTCAACGCCGCCCTGCCGTTGTACCTGGCCGTCGTGGTGGGCCTGGCGCTGGTGCTGCTGGTGCTGGTGTTCCGCTCCCTGCTCGTGCCGCTGGTCGGCGTGCTCGGCTTCCTGCTGACCATCGGCGCCTCGCTCGGCGCGACCGTCGCGGTGTTCCAGTGGGGCTGGCTGGCCGGGGCGGTCAACCTGGACACCACCGGACCACTGATCAGCCTCACGCCCATCGTGGTGATCGGCATCCTGTTCGGCCTGGCCATGGACTACCAGGTCTTCCTGGTGTCCCGGATGCACGAGGCGCGCCACCGCGGCGGCTCGGCCAGGGACGCGATCGTCACCGGCTTCCGGCAGGCGGCCCCCGTGGTGGTGGCCGCGGCGCTGATCATGCTCTCGGTGTTCGCCGGCTTCGTCCCCGCGGGCGAGCCCACGGTGAAGTCCATCGCCTTCGCCCTGGCGATCGGCATCCTCTTCGACGCCTTCGTGGTCCGCATGGTCCTGGTCCCCGCGGCCCTGGCCCTGCTCGGCAACGCGGCGTGGTGGCTGCCGAAGTGGCTGCGCTGGCTGCCCGAGCTGGACGTGGAGGGCGCGGCGCTCACCACGGGCAACCGGATCGGGTAGTTCCACCCCGGCCAAGTGTCGGCGATGGCAGGGATGGACAAGGATGCCGATCTGACGACGAGGAGCAAGAATGTCGGCTACACAGCCCGCCGCGATCATCACCGGCGGGACCGGCGGCATGGGACTGGCAACGGCAAGGCTCATGGGCCACGACCATCGAATCGTGCTGGCAGACCTCGACCAGACGCGTCTTGATGACGCGGTGCGCGAGCTGACCACGGCCGGAGTCGACGCGAGCGGCGTGGTGTGCGACATCACCGACAAGGCATCCGTCGAGCAACTGTTCCAGCGCGCGGAGGCCGCGGGAAGTCATGTTCGCGCGGTGGTCCACGCCGCTGGCATCAGTCCGCACATGGGCACGGCCGAACGCATTGCCCGTATCAACGCCACCGGCATCGTCCACATCGCGCGGGCATTCCTCGCGCGGGCCGCGGAGGGTGACGCGCTGGTCAATGTGGCCTCCACCGCCGGGCACAGCATTCCCCAGCTCCTCGCCCCGCTCCGGGCTTTCCGTCTTGCCGAGCAACGACCCGAGGAGTTCGAGCAGGCGATCGTCAGTCGCGCCAGGTTCGTCGGCCGGAAGCTGAAGCCCGGACTGGCCTACGCGATCAGCAAGAAGTTCGTCCACTGGTACAGCCGTGCCCTCGCGGCTGAGTTCGGCCAGCGGGGAGCGCGGGTCGTTTCGGTCTCGCCGGGGAGCTTCGACACCGCGATGGGGCGGCTGGAGGAGAACCACGGCGCCGGCGAGCTGGTGAAGTCGGCGGCGATCAAGCGGTTCGGCAAGCCCGAGGAGGTCGCGGCCGTGCTCGCGTTCTGCGCGAGCGAAGCACCCGGCTATCTGACCGGGGTCGACATCCTGGTCGATGGGGGCACCAAGGCTGGGCGAGAGTTCGGGAAGGCGCGGAAGAGAGTTCGCTGAGCTGGTCAGTTCTCGCCCACCTGGAGTCGCCACAGGGCGGCGTAGAGACCGTTGCGGGACAGCAGCTCGTCGTGGGTGCCCTGCTCGGCCACTACGCCGCCCCGGTCCAGCACCAGGATGTGGTCGGCGTGCCGGATCGTGGACAGCCGGTGCGCGATGACCAGCAGGGTGCGGTCGCGGGCGAACTCGCGCAGGGCGCGCTGGATGGCGGCCTCGGTCTCGTTGTCCACGGCGGAGGTGGCCTCGTCGAGGATGAGGATCGGGGCGTCCTTGAGCATCGCGCGGGCCAGGGACAGACGTTGGCGCTGGCCGGTGGACAGGGTGGCGCCGCGTTCGCCGATCGGGGTGGCGTACTGCTCGGGCAGGGCGTGGATGAACGGGGCGGCCTCGGCCTGTTCGGCGGCGCGGCGGACGGCGGCGGGCGGGGCGGTGAAGGTGCCGTAGGCGATGTTGTCGGTGATGGTGCCGTCGAAGAGGAAGGCGTCCTGGGCGACGAAGCCGATGGCCTGGCGGAGGTCGCGCAGGCGGAGGGTGCTGATGTCCTTGCCGTCCAACAGGATCGTGCCCGCCTCGGGCTGCTGGAAGCGGAGCAGGAGCTTGGCGATGGTGGTCTTGCCCGAGCCGGTGGTGCCCACGATCGCGGTGACCCGGTGCGGGGCCACCCGCAGCGACAGGTTCTCCAGCACCGGGGGACGGCCGGGATAGGCGAAGGTGATGTCCCGCAACAGGATCTCGCCCCGGACCTCGGCGACCGGCAGGGCACGGCCGCTGCCGTTGGGTTCGGTGGGCAGGGCGCGCAGGCGCAGGATGTTGTCCAGCGCGACCACCGAGCGCTGGTAGCGGTCCACCGAGTCGCCCAGCGTGCGCAGCTTCCACAGCACCTGCAGCGGCAGGCTGATCAGGGTGCTGAAGACCTCGAAGCGCAACGGCCCGGCCAGCACCGCCCGGCCGCCCAGCAGCAGGATCCCGGCCAGGGACACGGTGGCGCAGCCGCGCACGGTCTCGGCGTAGGCGCCGACCTCCCGGTCCGAGTGTTCCTCGCCCCGGCGGCACTCCTCGCTGAGCGCGGCGATCCGGCGAATCTCGTAGTCCTCGGCGCAGAAGCTCTTCACCGTCGCGTCGGCCTCGATCGCGTTGACCACCTGGCTGTTCAGCCGGGCCGAGCGTTCCCGCGCGGTGACGAAGTGCGGGGCCACGTCCTCCTGGTAGTGCAGGGAGAGCCCGGCGATGACCGGCACCGGCAGGAAGGCGATCCAGGCGACGCTGGGGGCGAAGACCAGGAAGGCGGGCAGGGTGATCAGGAAGCTGGTCACCAGCTGGGTCATCTCGTGCGCGGAGGTGGCCAGGAAGCGGCCCAGCGCCTCGATGTCCTCGGTGAGCACCTTCGCGATCCGGCTGCCGCGCTCCTTGGTGACGTGCTGGGCGGAGAGGCGTTGCACGTGCGGGTGCAGCTCGGTGCGCCAGTCGTGGCGGACCCGGTGGGCCAGGTTGCGCCACAACAGGCCCGAGCTGAAGGAGAGCACCGCCACCGCGACGCACACCAGCGCGGCCAGCCCGGCCAGCAGCCACAGCTGCGCGGTGGCGGTGACCAGTCCGATGCGCACCAGCAGCGTGCTCTGGCCGCGGATGAGCACCACCGCGACCCAGCCGATGAACACCGCCAGCGTCAGGTCCATCACCTGGCCCAGCGCGGAGACCACCGTGGCCAGGTAGAACCGGCCCCGGTGCCGGCCGACGATGCGCAGCAGCGGGCGGCGCACCCCGGCGGAGGCCCCGCGGATCCGCCTGGCCCGCACCCACGCGCGCCGGATGATCACCGCGGTAGCCAGCAGCACCACGCCGAGGCCCACCACCGGCGAGGGCCGCAGCACCAGGCCGAGCACGGCCGCGCCGCAGGCGATGGCCAGCGCGCGGGCCAGCCGTCCGCGCCTGCGGGTGCGCACCGGCGCCGGGGTGGCAGTCCGTCCGGGGGCGCGCAGCAGTTGCACCGCGCGGGCGACCACCACGCGCACCCGCTGGCCGACCGTCTCGGCGGGGACTCCGGGATCGTGGCGGAGCAGGATCCGGCCGGTCAGCGGACTGGCCCGAATCACCTGAATTCCGGGAGACGTGTCCAGGCTTCTCGCCACGTACTCAGTGAGCCGTGGCCGGCCCCGCAACACGTCGATCTCCCAGCGCTGACGCCCGGGAACGACTGACAGTGGTTGTGCCGCCGTGGTTTCCATGAACAACAGCCACCGGTTTTCCCTAGTGCGTCAAGCCTATGACCGGATCCCCACCCAATGGTGTCAATTGGGCGATGTGATCGTGCTTGGCGACTGTTTCCTGGGCTTCGGCTTGACCGGTTCGGGCTCGGTCAGGTCGGCGGTGGCCTCGGCGGTGAGGTCGGAGATCCCCTCGGCCGCTTTCGTCGCGGCTTTCCGCACCTCCAAGGCCAATCCCACCGAAGCGCGGATCACGCCGCGAACCAGGGGTTTCGCCACCTTGGCCGCCAGTGGAGCGGTGACCAGCCCGATCAGGTACGGGGCGAAGGCAGGCAATGGCATGGCCAGGTCCATCCGTTCTTCTGAGTTTCCGAAATGCGCTGAATTCCAATTCCGACGCTAGCCCCCAGCTGTTGACCGAGTCAATCCCGCCGCTCCACGGTGTGGATCATGACGTCTCTGAGTAAGTGCATTCGCGGAGCTTCGAAATTCGCCGGTTCGGACTAGTCAGGTCCGGGTCGTCCGGGGCTCGGCTGCGCACAGTGGTCTTTTTCTGTCGCTTCCCGTGAAGACACCCCTCAGCCGATTGTCACGAACTGGTGGACTTGCTCTACTTGATTACCCTGCGGGTGTCTCACGAATACGGAGGACGGCAGTGTCCATCCCATCGGTCAACCGGCAGAGCAATGCCGGCGCGCTGGAGAAGATCAGGACCGTCATCGCGGGCGGGGTCAGCAGCGGTATGCGGATCGATGCCATCCCCCAGCCCCTGGTGGTGCGCCGGGCCAAGGACTGCCGGGTCTGGGACGTGGAGGACAACGAGATCATCGACCTCAACATGGGCTACGGCTCGCACCTGTTCGGCTACGCCGACACCGAGGTGCTGGCCGAGGTCGGCGAGCAGTTCGCCCTCGGCCACCTCACCGGCCTGCCGCACGAGCTGGACGCCGAGGCCGGTGCGCTGATCGCCGAGCTGGTGCCGGGCATCGAGCAGGTGCGCTTCGCCAACTCCGGCACCGAGGCCGTCACCTCCGCGCTGCGCCTGGCCAGGGTGAGCACCGGCCGCTCCCTGGTGGTGACCTTCGAGGGCCACTACCACGGCTGGAGCGAGACCGTGCTGCGCGCGGGCAAGGCCGTGGGGCACCTGCGGGAGGGCTCGCCGGAACAGGTGCGGCCGGGCGCCCCCGGCATGATCCCGGAGGCCCTGGCGCACACCGCGCAGCTGCCCTGGAACGACCACCGGGCCGCGCGCGAGCTCTTCGCCCGCGCCGGCCAGGACATCGCCGCGGTGGTGCTGGAACCGGTGCTGGTCAACGCCAACGTCATCCCGCCCGCGCCGGGTTTCCTGGCGCTGCTGCGGGAACTGACCACAACCTCCGGCGCGCTGCTGGTCTTCGACGAGGTGATCACCGGCTTCCGGGTGGCCAGGGGTGGCGCGCAGGAGCGCTACGGCGTCGAACCCGACCTGACCGTGCTGTCCAAGGTGCTCGGCGGCGGGTTCCCGGTCTCGGCCTTCGGCGGCAGGCAGGCGGCGATGCGGCTGCTGGCGGCCAACCAGGCGCACCACGCCGGGGTGTTCGCGGGCAACCACGCCGCGGTCCGCGCGATCGTCGCGCAGCTGGGCAAGATCCGCCGCACGCCAGGGGTCTACGCCGAGCTGGAACAGCTGGGTGCGCACGCCGAGGAGGGTGTCCGCGCGCTGGCCGCCGCCGAGGGCCGCCTGGTCCGCATCGGCCGGGTCGGCTCGCTGGTGTCGGTGGCGCTGCTGCGGGAACCGGTGGCGGCGGAGGCGGGGCTGCGGGAGCTGGCCGCCGCGATCGACTTCGACGGCCACCGGCGCTGGCAGATCGCCGCGCAGAAGGAGGGCGTCTACTTCCACCCCAACCCGATGGAGCCCTGGTTCCTCAGCACCGCGCACACCAAGGACGTGCTGGACAAGGTCCTCGCCGCCCTCGGCCGGGCGCTGGCCGGGGCCAGGTGAGCGCCCGCGCCGAGCTCCTGGACACCCTCCGGGCCCAGGCCGCCCGGCTGGGGGAGCGGCCGCTGGTGGTGACCGGGGAGCACAGTGTCAGCGGCACGGCGTTCCTGGCCCTGCTGGCGGAGAAGGTGCGCCGCTACCAGGGCGCGGGCATCGGCGGCGGCGCGGTGGTGGGCATCCAGGCCTGGCCACCGGCGGAGTTCCTCAGCGACCTGTTCGCCGCGATCGGCACCGGCGCGGTCGCCGTGCCGCTGCCGCGTCGTCTCACCGCCTGGGGGCTGGAACGCGCCGAGGCGCTGCTGCCGTTGACGCACCTGGTGGTGGCGCCCGGCACCGGCTTCGGGCTCGGACCGGTGATCGCGCAGGCCGGCGCCAGGGTGCTGAGCCTGAACACCGCCCGCTCCGGGGAGGGGCCACGGCAGGCGGCCACCGCGCAGATCACCTCCGGCACCACCGGCCGCCCACGGGCCGCGCTGCGCTCGGCCGCGGCCCTGCTCGCCGAGGCCGCCGCCTACCGGGACACCCTGGAACTGGGCGAAGGGCAGGTGCTGGGCTGCTCGGTGCCCCTGCACCACGCCTACGGTTTTGGCCTGTGCGCGCTGGCCGCGCCGCTGGCCGGGGTGTGCGTGCACCACCTGTCCGCCGAGCGGCCCCGGGTGCTGCTGCGGGAGCTGGCCGCACGCGGCATCACCCTGTTCCCGGGGGTGCCGCCGATGCTGCGGGTGCTCGCGAGCGCGGCGACCACCGCGGCGGGCACCGACTTCCTCACCGCGGGCATGCCACTGGACGCGCGCACCGCGGACCTGGTGACCGGCAGGCTCGGCGCGCGGCTGGGCCAGGTGTACGGCACCACCGAGACCGGCCCGATCTGCGTGCGCCCGCCCGGCGCCCGCGCGGCCGACGGCGCGGTCGGCCCGCCACTGCCCGGGGTGGCGGTGCTGCTGGCCAAGCCGCCGGTGGACGCGCTGACCGCGGGCGGGCTCACCGGCGCCGGGCTGGTCACGGTGCGCTCGCCCAGCCTGATGTCCGGCTACGCCCACGAGACCACGCCGCTGACCGGGCACTTCGCCACCGGCGACCTGGCCCGGTGGTCCGGCGGCGAGCTGGTGCTGGCCGGCCGGGTGTCCACCTGCCTCAACGTGGCCGGGATCAAGGTCAGCCCCGAGGAGATCGAGGCGGTGCTGCTGGCCTTCCCCGCCGTGTCGGCCTGCCTGGTGTCCGGAATGGACGATCCACTACTGGGCCAGCGGATCACCGCGCTGGTCACCCCGGCCACCGTCGACCTGGCCGCGCTGGCCGCGTTCTGCCGGGAGCGACTGGAACCGGCCCTGCTGCCACACCGCATCACCGCGGTGGCCGCGCTGGTCACCACCGAGACCGGCAAGGTCCTGCGGGACCAGCCGGTGTAGGCCGTGCACCCCGTGCTGATGGTGCACGCCCTCGGTGACAACAGCGCGAGCTGGCGTCAGCTGAGCACCAGGCTGGCCGCGCCGGGCCGCCAGGTGCTCACCCCGGACCTGCGCGGACACGGCGGCACCGCGGCCGGGTACACCGCCGCACTCGTGTGCCAGGACCTGGTCGCGCTGCTGGACCGGCACAAGCTGGCCCAGGTGGACGTGGTGGGCCATTCCCTCGGCGGGCACGTGGCCACGCTGCTCGCCCAGCGGCAGCCGCACCGCGTGCGGCGCCTGGTGCTGGAAGATCCGCCGCCGCCACCGAGGGATGAGCGGGACGCCGCCGCGATCCGCGCCCGGGCCCAGCCGCTGACCGCGTTCCTCCGGGACCGGCGTGGCCGGGTGGATCCCAGGGCGGTGCGCGCCTTCATCGAGGAGCTCCGCGAGCTGGACCCGGGCTGGTGGCGGCGGCTGGGCACGATCACCGCGCGCACCCTGGTGGTCAGCGGCGGCCTGGACAGCCCGGTGCCGCCCGCCCTGCTGGCCAGGGTGGCCGCCGCGATCCCGGATGCCCGCCTGCTGTCCGCCTCGGCCGGGCACCACGTGCACCAGCGCCGACCGGTGTACTTCGGCACGGTGGTCTCGGCGTTCCTGGCCTGATCACACACCGGCGAGCCGGTAGGCGGTGGTCACGATCTCCTGGAGTGCCAACGCTTCTCCGGCGGTGACCACCGCGCCGGGGCTGGATCCGGTGACCGTGTCGAAGAAAGCCGTCAGCGCGGCCAGCTCGGGCCGTTGCCCGCTCACCCGGACCGCGCCGCCGACCTGCCGCAGCTCACCCCGCCGGAAGTCCAGCACGTGCGCGCCGACCGGGGTGTGCGCGGTCAGCGTCATCGCCACCGTGCGCGCCGCCCGGTCCAGCCGCAGCACCGCGGGCACCCCGGCGAAGGTCATCCGCAGCTCGGCCTGGTCCTCCACCGCCCCACCGGTCAGCGAGCACTCCTCGACCTTCGGCGGTCCGAACACGGTGACCAGCACGTCCAGGGCGTGCGTGCCCAGGTCCAGCAGCACACCACCCCCAGCCAGCCGCCGATCCCGGTGCCATGGCGTGCAGGCGCGCCACAGGCGGTCGCCCGGCGTGCTCATGGTGAACTCGATCCCGGTGACCACGGTGTCCCGCACGGTCGTGGTGAAGGCGGGCAGCAGCTCGTGGAAGCGGTAGGGCAGGTTGACGCCGAACAGCGGGTCCCCGTTGACCCGCGCGGCCAGCAGTCGGGCCTGGTCGATCCTGGCGGCCAGGGGTTTCTCGCACAGCACCGCCACCCCGGCGGCCAGCGCGGCCAGTGCGGGCGGCACGTGGTCCTCGTTGGGCGTGCACACGGTGAGCACGTCCGGCCGGGTGTGTGCCAGCAGTTCCCGCACCGAGTCGCCGACCCACACCCCGGACTCCGCCGCGAAAAGCCCCGCGGTGCGTTCGGGGTCCCGGTCGCAGGCGCCGACCAGCTCCAGGTCCGGCCGGGAGGCCAGGAACGGCAGGTGGTAGCGCTGGCAGACCCGGCCGCAGCCGATGACCGCGACCCGGATCATCGGCTGTTGGCCGGGGCGGGGGACTGGCAGGCCCGCTCGATCTGCACGGCGAAGTCGGGGAAGGCCGCGCCGAGGTGGCAGCGGTCGTACTCCTCGACCAGCCCGCGCAGCGCGGTCTCCAGCCGCTCGGCCAGGTCGGGGCCGCCCAGGTCGGCCAGCAGCAGCCCGGTGTTGAGGAAGGCCACCAGCAACCGGTCCAGGCTCTGGTCCCAGCGGCGCAACCGGCTCAGCAGCGGCCGCACGTCCGCGCCCGCGCCGCCGCGCCGGGCCCGGACCGTGTCGGCGATGCGCTGCGCCAGGAAGGGGACCTCGTTCTCCTTGCGGTCGTTGATGTCCGAGCTGACCGCGCTCCACGCCGACCACAGGTCCTCTACCCGTTCGTCGGCCACCCGGTACTCCCGGCGCGCCTGCCGCAGCACCTCCCAGGCCACCCCGTCCACCCCGGGGATGTCGGGTTCGCCGTAGGTGGTGACCTTGTCGTAGATCTCGGTGCCCCGCAACGCGATCGCCCGGTTGATCAGGAAGAACGGGTTCTCGCACTCGTGCACCCTGGCCGCGACGATGAACTCCAGGTTCTGCCACAGCTCGTCCACCGTGGTGCCCGGTTCGATCATGATCCAGCCGGGTTCGAGCTCGATCCGCTCCTGTTTGAACATCCTCGCGGCGTCGAAGTTGTAGTCCACGGTGGTGCCCTTGCGGAAGCGTTTCATCATGCCCGGCGAGCCGGTCTCCATGCCCAGCAGCGCCAGCTCCATGCCCGCCCGGCGCAGCGTGCGCAGGGCCTCGCGGTCGATCAGCCCGGTGTCGACGCGGAACTCGCAGTGGAAGTTCACCTTCAGGTTGCGCCGCAACACTTCCTCGGCGAACCCCACCGCGTGCTGGTAGCCCTCGGCGAACGCGCCGCCGAAGTTGTCGTCGTTGAACCAGACGAACCGGGTGCCGAACTCCCGTTGCAGGAACTCGATCTCATCCACCGCGTCCACGATCGGCCGCACCCGCCACGGACCGCCCTCCACCCCGGGTTGCCTTGGCGCGTAACAGAAGGTGCACTTGGCGTGACAGCCCCGGCTGGTGTAGGTGGAGGCGCGCGGGGTGGGGATGCCGGTGGCCCGGTGGTGCAGCAGCAGGTCCCGCGCCGGCCAGGGCTCCGCCGCCAGGTCGGGCAGCTTCGGCGGGCCGCTGGTGCTGACCCGGCCGTCGCGCCAGAAGTACAGGCCGGACACCTGCCGCCAGTCCCGGCCGGCGGCCAGGCAGTCCATCAGCCCTTCCGCGGTCAGCTCGCCCTCGCCGTAGGCCACGCAGTCGGCCTCCGGCACCCGTTCGGCGATGAGCTTGGCGTTGTAGGTGCAGAAGGCGCCGCCGATCGCGACGAACACCGAGGGGTCGGCCGCGCGCACGCAGCGCAGCAGGCGGACCGCGTCGATGATGTGCAGGTCGTACATGATGCTGATGCCCACGAACACCGGGCGTTCCTGGCGCACCAGCGCGGTGATCGCCTCGTCGCTGGGGTTGCGGCCGTGCAGGTTCAGCGCGGTCACCGAGTAGCCGCGGTGGCGCAGGTGCCCGGCGATGCAGGCCACGCCCAGGTTTTCCCGCACCCTCTTGTAGAACAGGCGCATGGCCGGGTCCAGGCGCAGGTACTCCTCGTCGTTGATCAGCACGTTCTGGTTGTTCAGGCTGGCCGCGCCGGTGGAGATCTCCCGTGGGGTCAGCAGGACCACGTCGGACATGCTCGCTCCTTGGATGTCAGGGCCGGGTCAGCCGGTCAGCGCGCGCGTGCCGCAACGGCGTTCGGTGTCGGCGGCGAACTCGGGGAAGGGCAGGCCGAGGTGGCGCCGGTCGTAGACGGCCACCAGTTCGCGCAGTTGCGCGTCGGCCCGCTTGGCCAGTTCGTCCTGGCCGTCCTCGGCCAGCAGCAGCCCGGTGTTGAGGAAGGCCAGCATCAGCTGCGGCAGCTCCGCCACCC
This sequence comes from Crossiella sp. NPDC003009, assembly GCF_053591555.1. NCBI lineage: Bacteria > Bacillati > Actinomycetota > Actinomycetes > Pseudonocardiales > Pseudonocardiaceae > Crossiella > Crossiella sp. NPDC003009. The sequence continues at coordinate 413,776 of NZ_JBSFUA010000001.1, forward strand.
ACTGACGCAGCAGCCCGAGCAGCGGGCGCAGCCCCTCCTCGCCCTGGGCGCGGCGCTGCCTGGTCGCGTCCACGATGCGCTGGGCCAGGAACGGCAGGCGTTCCTTGCGGTCGCTGACCTCGGCGCTGACCTCGCTCCACACCGTCCACAGCTCCTCAAGGCGCGGGTCGGCCAGCCGGTACTCCCGGCGCGCCTGGCGCAGCACCTCCCTGGCCACCCCGTCGACGCCGGTCAGCTCCGGCGGCAGCGGGTCGGCCACCTTGTCGTACATCTCGGTGCCGCGCAACGCGATCGCCCTGCTGAAGAAGGAGAACGGGTTCTCGCTGACCGCGATGTCGGCGGCGATGATGAACTCCAGGTTCTGCCACAGCTCGTCCACCGTGGTGCCGGGTTCGATCATGATCCAGCCTGGTTCGAGCTCGATCCGCTCCTGTTTGAACATGCGGGCGGCGTCGAAGTTGTAGTCCACGGTGGTGCCCTTGCGGAAGCGCTTCATCATGCCGGGCGCGCCGGTTTCCAAGCCCAGCAAGGCCGAGGCCATGCCGGCCCGGCGCAGGGTGCGCAGCGCCTCGCGGTCGATGAGGCCGGTGTCCACCCGGAACTCGCAGTGGAAGGAGATGCGGATGTCGCGGCGCAGCAGCTCCTCGGCGAAGCCGATGGCGTGGTGGTAGCCCTCGGTGAAGGCGCCGCCGAAGTTGTCGTCGTTGAACCACAGGAACCGGGTGCCGAACTCCCGTTGCAGGAACTCGATCTCATCCACCACGTCCTCCGGCGGCCGCACCCGCCAGGCGTTGCCGGAGACCCCGGGAGCCCTTGGCACGTAACAGAAGGTGCACTTGGCGTGGCAGCCCCGGCTGGTGTAGGTGGAGGCGACCGGGGTGCGGATGCCTGCCGCGCGGTGGCGGCGCAGCATGTCCCTGGCCGGCCAGGGCTCCTCGGTGAGCACGGGCAGTTTTGGCGGCCCGCTGGCCCGCACCCGGCCGTCGCGCCAGAAGTACAGGCCGGGCACCTGCTGCCAGTCCCGCCCGGCGGCCAGGCAGTCCATCAGTCCCGCCGCGGTCAGCTCGCCTTCGCCGAAGGCCACGCAGTCCGCCTCCGGGATTAGCTCGGCGATCAGCTGGGCGTTGTAGGTGCAGAAGGCGCCGCCGATGGCCACGAACACCGAGGGGTCGGCCGCGCGCACGCAGCGCAGCAGCCGCACGGCGTCCACGATGTGCAGGTCGTACATGATGCTGATGCCCACGAACACCGGTCGTTCCCGGCGGATGAGGTCGGTGATCATCTCATCGCTGGGGTTGCGGCCGTGCAGGTTCAGCGCGGTCACCGAGTAGCCGCGGTGGCGCAGGTGCCCGGCGATGCAGGCCACGCCCAGGTTCTCCCTGACCTTCTCGTAGAACAGCCGCATGGCCGGGTCCAGGCGCAGGTACTCCTCGTCGTTGATCAGCACGTTCTGGTTGTTGACACTGGAGAACCCGGTCAGGATCTCCCGTGGTGTCAGCAGGACCGCGTCCGCCATGCTCGCTCCCTTCCCGGTTCAGGCCACGCCATGGCTGTCCTCTGTGGACTCCGGTGGCGCGGTGAGGACCATCGCCGCGCTGCTGCCGCCGTAGCCGAAGTTGCTGACCAGCACCGAGTGCACCGGCCGCCGCTCGGACCGCTGGAGCACCCGCACCCGCTCGGCGGCCAGCGCGCGGTCCAGTCCGGGGGTGCCGGGCACGGTGCCTTCGCCGATGGCGCGCACCGCGGCGGCCAGCGCGGGGAACGCCGAGGCGTGCAGCAGGTGCCCGGCCGCGCCCTTGTGCGAGCTGAGCGGAACCCCTTGCCAGCCAAGCTGTTCCCCGACGGTCTCCAGTGCGAGCAGCTCCGCCGCGTCGCCCTGCTTGGTGCCGGGCGCGTGCCCGTGCACGTAGTCCACTGTGGCCAGTCCGGCCATGGCGAGCGCGGATCGGACGCACTGGGCGCCGACCTCGGCGTGCAGCCGCCGCCGCCCCGCGCCGCCGACCCGGCAGGCGATGCCGGCCAGCACCGCCACCGGGGTGTGCCCGCGGGCCGCGGCGTGCTCGGCGGTCTCCAGCACCGCGACCCCCGCGCCCTCGCCGATGGTGAGCCCGGCGCGGTCCAGGTCGTAGGGCCGGGCGGGCCTGCTGCTGGAGGTGCGCACGGCCTCCATGGCGGCGCAGTCGTAGCGGTTGAGCGAGGACACCCCGGTGACCACGGCGACGTCGGCGAGCCCGCAGCGCAGCCACTCCCTGGCCATGGCCAGGCTGAAGGTGCCCGAGGCGCAGGCGTGCGCGAGCACCGCCGCCGTCCCGTCCGGCCCGACCACCCCGTCCCCGCGCCACCCGGGTTCCAGCGCGATCTCCCGCACGTGCTCGGGCGCGCCGGCCCCGGCCAGGTCCGGCACCACGCCCACGGTGGTCAGCAGCGCCCGCTCCGGCACCCGGGACAGCCCGGCTCCGGCCAGGGCCTCGCGCAGCGCCAGGTCGAGCAGCACCCGCCGCCGGGGCACGCCGGGCGGGGCGGTCACGGTGGTCTGTCCGACCACCTTGCTGCGCAACCGAACCGGGTCGAACCGGGTCAGCGGCACCAGCGCGCGTTCCCCGGTGACCAGCCCGCGCCAGAACCGCGCCACGCCCGTGCCGTACCCGGTGACGAGCCCCAGCCCGGAGACCACGACGGCGGATCCGGTGGCGCGCGCGGTGTCTGCGGTGACCGGTCCCCTGAGCAGGCGGAGCAGCACGCTGCCGGGTGCGGCGTCCTCGGCAGGCGGCTCGGGCACCGGGCTGCCGCCGGGACTGATGAGGGTGGCCACCACGAGGTAGGCCCCGTGCCGGGCGTCGTGGGTGATCTCGCAGACCGCCATCGCCCGGTGCCAGCCGGTGGCCACCGCGGCTCGGGCCCAGCGCAGTGCCTGGCAGGTGGCGGTGCGCTGGTTGATCAGCACGTAGGTCGGCCCGTCCCAGGCACTGCGCTCGGCGAACTCCTGCACCAGGTGCGCGGGTTCCGGCGAGATCGCCTCGAGCGGGCGGAGCTTGCGGCCCTCGTGCTCGGCCTCCTCGCACCGGTTGACGAACGCCGCGGTGGCCCGCGCGCCGTAGTCCGGGGCCGCCAGCACCACCGGCAGCCCGGCCAGCAGCGCAGGGGGCAGGGGAGCCAGCAGCGCGCCGAGGACGGCCGACACCACACCCGGCACGGTGTCGGCGGTGGCCCCGCCCGAGGTGCCCAGCAGCGCCGGGGTGGTGGAGCCCTGGACGAGGGGGCCGAACCCCGCCGCGCTCACCGGACCGGGGGCGCGGCGGAGGGCTCACCGGTCTTCTGGGCGAGGATGTACTCGGCCAGGCCGTCGATGTTGAACAGGGTCTCCTCGGTGAGCTCCTCGTCCTCGAAGACCACGTCGAAGCGTTCCTCCAGCACCAGCAGGTACTCCAGGGCGTCCAGCGAGCTGAACCCGTAGCGCTCCACCAGGCTCACCTCGGCCAGCTCCTGATCGGTCACCGCGGGCAGCGGGGTGCGCGTCATCTGCGCGGCCAGCTCGTGCAGCTCCCTGATGAGTTCGGCCTGATCCATTCGTCCTCCTCGATGCGGTGCCGGGTCACCCCGTGGCCGCGTGGAACCGTTGCGCCAGCTGCCGTTCGGTCAACCCCCGGTAGGCGTCCATGCGGTAGAAGTGCTGTGGGTCGGCGCCGAAGCCGGTGGGGTAGTAGAAGTCGGTGGTGCACGGCTCGGGCTCGCCGCGCTCACCCCGGCGCAGCGCGGCCACCAGCGCGGGCACGTCCCAGCCGAAGGCCTGCCCGGCCCGCAGGAACCAGTCCTGCCCGTAACGGCGTACCACCGGCAGGTCCTCGGCCGGGTCGCCGCCGGGCCCGCAGCGGATCGGCTGGCACAGCAGGTCGAACCGGAACACTTCCTCCACTGTGGACAGTGCGTGGGCCGGCAGCAGTGGCCGCACCGCCGCCCGCCACCAGGCGCGCAGCACCTCCTGGGTGAGCAGCGGCCACACCGCCGCGTCGACCAGGTCGCCGCGCGTGCCCGCCGCGGCTTCCCGCAGCCGGACCACCTCCTGGTCCTCGGCGGTCTCCACCCAGTCGGCGAAGCCCAGCACCACCCGGGACTGCGGGATGGCGGCCAGCTCGCGCAGCGCGGTCCACACCCCGTGCAGCAGCCTGCCCCTGGCCAGCACCCGGTTCCAGCACAGGAACCGGCTCATCCGCTCGTTGTCGGCCATGGTCATGGTGTCGTGGGCCAGCACGTACTCGAAGTCGTCCTGCTCGCCGCGCACCGTCACCAGCCCGTACTGCTCCCGCTTGTCGTGGTAGCCGGTGTTGGGCAGCACCATCAGCTGGTGCACCGCGACGAACGGGGTGTGCCGCGCGGCCCGGTCATACCCCTCCAGGAAGGTCTCCACGGTCTCGCCGGGGGCACCCCAGATGAGCTCCAGGTAGACGTTCATCTCCCGTTCGGTGAGCCAGCCGACCAGGTCCTCCCACTCGTTGAGCCGCATGTTGCGCCGCCGCATCCGGGACAGGGTGGCCTCGTCCATGGTCTGCAGCGCGAGGATGAACGAGTTGTGCATCCCGGCCTCGCGCAGCTTCGCCATGATCCGGAAGAACCCGGCCGACTTGTTCTTGGCCCAGGAGGTCTCCAGGCTGCGCGGGTAGCCGTAGCGGGCGCGCACCGCCAGCAGGTCGTCCAGGAAGTCCTCGTCGGCGGGCAGCATGCCGAAGTTGGAGTCGCACAGCACGAGCGCGGGCGCGCGGTGCCTGCCCAGCAGCTCCAGCTCGGCCCGTAGCCGTTCCCGGGAGAAGGAGCGCATCTTCTGCCCGGTCGCGCCGCCCCAGTAGCAGAAGGAGCACTTGTACGGACAGCCGCGGTTGGTCTCCAGCAGCGCGTAGCCGTAGGGGAACTCGCCGCGGGCGTCGGTCAGCGGGATGGCGCCGGAGAGGATCGGCGAGGGCAGTGAGTCCAGGTCCTCGATGCGGGGCCGCTCCGCGGTGGTGACCAGCGCGCCACCGTCCTCGCGGAAGGAGATACCGCGCACCCCGTGCAGCTCGCGGGGAGTGCCGCCGTCGAGATAGGCGTGCAGCAGCTCGGGGAACACCGGCTCGCCCTCGCCGTTGACCACCACGTCGACCTGGGGGAAGAGCCGGAACACCCGCTCGGCCTGGTGTGCGACGTGGTTTCCGCCGAAGATGACCCAGCCGGCCGGGTTGAGCTGTTTGAACGTCTCGGCCAGGGCGCCGAACGCGCGGTGGTTCCAGCCGAGCACGGAAAAGCACAGGATGTCCGGGAAACCGTCCCGGAAAAGTTCTCTGGCCATCCGGTTCGAGCCCACGTCACCGGCATAGTTGTGAATGGTGACGTCCATTCGCGCGTGAATGCGCCTATCCGCGTCCGCGCAGGCCTTGAGGTATCCCATTGCCAGCGGCATCGAGGCATGTGAATTTGTCCAGACACCTTGCTGGACAAGTGTCACCCGGGTCTTCACGCACGCTCCTCGCCCGCATTTGGCACGGCTCGGCATTCTCGCCAATGTAGCGCACTACCGGTGGATCCACTACCGTCGCGAAATGTCGCTGGGTAAATCAGGGCGCCTTGGGCCAATCGCATTACATTTGCTTTGCCGGTCGTCGTGCCCGGTCGCGGCGGCTACGCTGAGCGAATGACCGAATTACCGGATGTGTGGCGGCCCATCGCGCTGCCCCATACGGAGGTCACCGCCACCGGAATGCTTTTCCTGGGCCGTCCGGTCGAACCGCCGGTAGCCGGTCCGGACCTGCTGGCCCGCTGCGACGGCAGCCGGGCGCTCCGGGAGTTCTCCCCGGCGGAACAGGACCTGCTGCGGCACGGCCACCGCGCCGGGCTGCTCGTGCTGGCCCCGCCACCGCGGCCCCGCGCGGGCGAGGCGCCGGTGGTGGTCTCCCCGCACCCGGACGACGCCGTGCTCGCCCTCGGCGGCCTGCTGGCCGCTCGCGGCGGCCGGGTGCTCGACGTGTTCAGCGTGGAGACCTGGACCAGCCGCCCCTACTACGCGGCCCGCCCCGAGCTGACCACCCGGCTGCTGGTGGCCGAGGAGCTGGTGGCCTGCCAGGTGCTGGACGCCGATGCCGAGCTGCTGGGCTTCCTGGACGCCGCCGACCGCCCTGAGCGCGCGGCGGGCTTCCTGGCACCGGACCCGGTGGCCGGGCACACCGGGGAACCGGAGCTGTTCGCGGCGCTGACCGCCAGGCTGGCCAAGGAGCTCACCGGGTGCGCCGAGGTGTACCTGCCGCTCGCGGTGGGCGGACATGTCGACCACGTGGCCTGCCGCGAGGCCGTGCTGGCCCTGGCCGCCAGGGGCGCGCTGCGTAACAGCCGCCTCGTGTTCTACGAAGACCAGCCGTACTCGCTGTTCGTCTCAGCGGGGGAGCTGAGCGTGGCACTGGCCCCACGGTTGCGCGCGGCCGGACTGGACGGGCTCCGGCCGCGGCCGCTGCTGATGGACGCCACCGCCGGGCAAGCCAAACAGGAGGCGCTGAAGGCCTACCGCATCCAGGTGCGCGCGGGCATCCGGCGGCGGGTGGCCCGGTACGGCCGGGCGCTGGGCGGACCGGGTGGGGCCGCGGAACGGGTGTGGAGCTGAGCAGGGAGGAACCGGATGTACGTGCTGGCCGGAACACTGGCCGCGGCGGACCTCGCCGTGGTCACCGACGCGTGTGCCGAGCTGGGCCTCGCGGTGCACCACGCCGATGCCGAGGTGACCGACGACGTCATGCTGTGCGCCCTGCACCGCACCGCCGGCGAGGCGGTCGAGCCCTCCCCGGCCGAGGTGCGGCGGCGTGGTGGCTACCCGATCGCGGTGCTGGAGTCCGTCTCGGCCACCGGCGTGCTCGGCGCGCTCACCGAGGGCTACGCGTTCGCGCTGGCCACGCCGTTGCGGCGGCCCCGGGTGGTGGCGGCACTGGGCTACCTCAAGTCGGTGGCCCCACCGGAGCCCGCGCAGCGGCTGACCCTGGCGCCAGGACTGCTGCGCTCCCCGTCCCGGCAGACGCCGGTGAGCGCGGCCGAGGCCGGGCTGCTGCGGGCGCTGGCCGGCAAACCAGGGCAGATCGTCTCCCGCGCGGAGCTGGGCGAGGCCGCCGGCGGCGAGGACGTGAACGCGGTGGTCTCGGTGCTGCGGCGGAAACTGGCCGACATCGACTCCGGCGCGAAGATCCTCAAGGTGCCACACCTGGGGTTCCGGCTGGTCGGCACGGTCGAGGACACCCGGTAGCCGGATGCGCGTGCTCGTGATCACCGGCGCCCCCGGTGCGGGCAAGACCCAGGTGGCCCAGCTGCTGGCCGCCTGCTTCCTGGTGCCGGTCGCGGTGCTGGACTGCGATCCGTTCGTGCACCCGTGGGAGTCCGGCGAGCCCCTACACCGGCTGATGGCGGCCGAGCTGGCCGCCCGCATCCCCGCCTACCAGGAGTGGGGGGCGAGGGTGGTAGTGGTGCACGGGGTGATCCTGGCCGGTGGGCGCACCTACGAGCCGGTGATGGCCGCGCTGTGGTCGATGGGCACCACACCCGTGGTGTACGGGCTGCGCGCCGGACCGGAGGTGCTCGCCGACCGCATCCGGCAGGACCAGGCCGCCCCGCACCTGGTCACCGGTCGGCTCGCGCTGACCCACCTGGACGAGGACGTGCCCGAGGTGCCCGGGGTCCGCCTCATCGAGACCGCGCGCCGGGACGCGCAGGCCGTGGTCGCCGAGATCGCCCGCCAGGAGGCAGCCGACCTGGGGCCTGGCTGGCTCGTGGGTTAGAAGTCAGCTGTACCGGCCCACGGTCAGCCCGCCGCCGCCGGGCCGCAGCGAGAGCACACACGGGTGGTAGTGGGTGGCCCCGATGCTCTCCACGAACGCCCGGTACTCGCCGCCGAGCTCCCCGGCCAGGTTGCCCTGCTCGTCGCGTTCGGCGAAGGCGGGCCAGCGCGGTGGCGTCGGCGGCTTGAGCAGCATCCGCGCGGACAGGCCGAGCCCGGGCAGCTCCTCGGCCAACTGGGCGGCGCAGAACGGGCCATGCTCGTCGCCGAAGGAGGCGAACTGCACCAGCGCCTCACCCCGCTCGGTCAGCAGCTCCGGCAGCTGGCGCACGATCGCCCAGACGAAGTCCAGCCCGTCCGGGCCGCCCTCCCCTGCCAGCCAGCCCAGCGCGCCCCGGCGCATCGGCAGGAACGGCGGGTTGGAGACCACCAGGTCGAACCGCTCGCCCAGGTCCAGCGCCGCCATGTCGGCCTGCCGCACGGCCACCCGGTCGGCCAGGCCGTTGAGGGCGGCGTTGAAGGTGGTCGCGGCCAGGCACTCCGGGTTGATGTCCACCGCGAGCGCCCGCGCGCCGTTGCGGGCCGCGGTCATGGCCAGCGCGCCCGTGCCGCAGCCCAGGTCCAGCGCGGTCCTGGCGGTGCGCCGGGCGGCCACCAGGCGGCAGAGCGTGCTGGTGTCGGTGCCCACCCACGGCGCGTACGAGCCGGTCTCCCGGCCGGCCGCGCGCCAGGCCGCCAGCACCGTCAGGCCCTCCAGGCGCACCAGCGGGTAGTCGGCCGAGAGCAGGCCCGACCCGACGGAGACGATCTTGGCGTGGCTCAGCAGCGCCAGCAGCGGCGCGGGCAGCGAGCCCTCCGGCACCTGCCGTCCCAGCACGAACAGGTTGGCCAGCGCCTGCTCCTCGGGCAGTGCGGCGACCGCGCGCAGGTACTCGGGGTTGCGCCAGGGCGCGAGGTCGCCGAAGCGGGCCCCGGCCATGACCAGCAGGTCGTGCTGGGGCAACCGGGTCAGCCTGGCCGCGTCCGCCCGCTCGTAGTCAGCGGGGCCCAGTCCGTCCACCGAGATCATCACGCGCTCCCGAACACTGGTGCGAACGTCGACTTCAGCTCCCGCAGCCGGGCGAGGGCCCTGGGACCCGCGTACGGCGCGCAGCGGGTGATCTCCTCGTCGGAGATGTGGTCCAGCAGGTACAGGTTGACCACGTCGATCGGCCCGGTGCAGCTGCGGCAGTACGGGAACCGCGGCCGCGGCTGCATGAACATCTCGTAGTGCTGGTGCCTGCCGAACTGCTCGTGGATCAGCTGCGGCTCGGACGTCACGTTGCCCATGGGCTTGAGCCAGGCGTAGGGGCAGCAGGACACATCGCCCTGCCCGAACAGCTGGACCATGGTCGCGGTGGCGTAGCAGCGCAGGGTGCGCACGCCGGTGCGCAGCTGGTTGCCGATGTGCTCGACGAAGGCCCGCGGCGGCAGCACCGGCGCCAGCTCGTCGTAGCGGGCCAGCAGCTCGGCGAAGTGGTCGCCCAGCGGCGGGGCCAGGTTGTCCTTGGCCTCCCCGCGCACCGGGAAGAAGTACAGCATCGCGCCGGAGCCGTAACGCTGGAGCAGGAACTCGGCGAAGGCGGCCTGCCCGGTCACGTTGACGTTGCTGAGCACCGACTGCACCTCGACCGGGATGCCGCGTTCGACCGCGCCGTCCAGGCCACGCATGATCACCTCGAACAGCCGGTGCTGCTTCGGCGGCAGGCGGTGGGAGTTCATCGCCAGGGTGTGCCCGTCCAGGGAGAGGCAGAGCTGGCAGTTGCCCAGCGCGGCCAGCGCGTCCAGCCGGGCGTCGGTGAGGAAGACGCCGTTGGTGATTACCTGGACAACCTCGTACTTCTTACTGCATTCGGCGACAAATTCGGTGGAACCTTTCAGCCAGAAGAACTCACCGCCGGAGAGCCGCATGATCGGGCTGTCCACCTGCTCGTGATAGGCGTCCAGGATCCGGTGCCAGTCCGCCCGCCGGTCGGTGGTGAGCCGGAACTTGGCGTCCGGCACGTTCATCAGCAGGTTGAAGTCCTCGGTCAGGCAGTAGGAGCACCGCATCTGGCACAGCTGCTCCTCGATGACCATGTCGTTCATGAGCAGCCGCAGCCGATTGTGCTCGTCCCGGTTCGCGAACATCGCCGCGCGGTAGTCGTCCTTGAGAGACACGCCGTACCCCATGATTCGCCGAGGCATTCCGGCCCATTCGGTTGCCGAGCCTAGGAGGGCCGTCGACGGAAGGTCAATACGCCATACGATACCGGCGGAAAGCACACTGTAGAACTCGGCGAGCAATTCCTGGACCGGGCCGGAACCGGTCGGTAAACTCGCGAATCTCGACCGTCCCCATTTTCCGGGTAAGGACACGCGTATGCTCGCGCTCGGTCTTGGTGGTTCCAATCACGACTTCTCCGCCGCTCTGGTGCACGAGGGCGAGATCAGCGTCGCCATCGAGGAGGAGCGGCTGGCCCGCCGCAAGTACGCGGTCGGCGTCAACTCGCTGGCCAACCGGGGCTGGCGGTACTGCCTGGACACTCACGGCGCGCGCCTGGCCGAGGTCGATGTCATCGTCGCCGACGACACCCTGCTGCCCACCTGCTACTTCCAGTTCCGCGGCCGCACCCAGCTGATCCGCCACCACCTCGCGCACGCCGCCAGCGCCTTCTACCCCTCCCCGTTCCCGGAGGCGGCGATCCTGGTGGCCGACGGCGCGGGCAGCATGATCGACGGGCACGGGGTGGAGACGCTGACCCTCGGGGTGGGGCGCGGGACCGGCATCCACGAGCTGTCCAAGGTCTACGGCACCGAGTGGACCACCGACGGCAGGCACGCCGACCGCGTGTACCAGGCCGGGGACAGCAACCACTCGCTCGGCTTCCTGTACAAGGCGGTCAGCCGCGCCATCGGCTTCACCCTGTACGAGCAAGGCCCCTGGTACCTCACCGAGGACGGCAAGACCATGGGCCTGGCCCCCTACGGCGGCGACCGCTACCTGGCGCGGTTCCGGCGGCACCTGGAACTGCTGCCGGAGGGCCGCTTCGCCTTGCATCTCAAGGGTCCCGACGGCCTGTTGGAGTTCCTGGAACACGCGCTGGACGGCCTGGAGGGAGAGGAGCGCTTCGCCAGGGCCGCGGACCTGGCGTGGGCGGCGCAGGAGACCCTGGAGACCGCGCTGCTGCACGCGGCGCGCTGGCTGCACCGGGAGACCGGGCTGACCCGGCTGGCACTGGCCGGCGGGGTGGCGCTGAACTCGGTGGCCAACGGGAAACTGTTGCGGCACACGCCCTTCACCGAGGTCTTCGCCCAGCCGGCCGCCGGGGACAACGGCTGCGCGATCGGCTGCGCCTACTACGGCTACCACCAGCTCGGCGACCGCCCCCGGCCACGCGGCCCCCGGCCGCAGACCCACACCTACCTCGGCCGCACCCACACCGACGAGGAGCTGCGGGCCGCGCTGGCGGCGGCGGAACTGCCCTACCGCCGGGTCGAGCACCCGGCCCGGCTGGCCGCGGCGCTGCTGCCCCGCGGTGCGCTGCTCGGCTGGTTCACCGGGGGCTCGGAGTTCGGCCCGCGCGCACTGGGGCACCGCAGCATCCTGGCCGATCCCCGGCGGCCCGAGATGAAGGACGTCCTCAACAGCAAGGTCAAGCACCGGGAGTCCTTCCGCCCCTTCGCCCCCGCCGTGCTCGCCGAGCGCTGCGCGGAGTACTTCGAGCTGGCCATCGAGTCACCGTTCATGCTGATCGTGGCGCCGGTCCGCGAGGAACGCCGGGCGGAGGTGCCCGCGATCACCCACGTCGACGGCACCGCCCGCGTGCAGACGGTGACCCGTGAGGCCAACGGGTCCTTCTACGAGCTGGTGGCCCGCTTCGGTGAGCTGACCGGGGTGCCGGTGGTGCTCAACACCTCCTTCAACGACCGGGGCGAGCCGATCGTGGAAACCCCGGCGCAGGCACTGGCCTTCTTCGGGCCGAGCAAGCTGGACTACCTGTTCCTGGAGGACTACCTGGTGGCGCACAGCGAGCCGGAGCTGGACGCCGCGCTGGCCGGGACCGCCGGGTGACGCGGTACGAGCCGTGGCGCGGGCTGGCGCTGTGGGGCCAGGAGGAGGAAACCGCCGCGCTGGAGGTGCTGCGCTCGCGTTCGCTGTTCCGCTACTACGGGCCGGACCTGTTGCACCGCACCGACTCCTTCGAACGCGAGCTGGCCGCGCTGCTGGAGGTGCCGCACACCGTCGCGGTCTCCTCGGGCACCGCCGCACTGGCCTGCGCGCTGATCGGCCTGGGCATCCCGGAGGGCGCGGAGGTGATCATGCCCGCGGTCACCTTCATCGCCTGCGCCAACGCGGTGGTCTGGGCCAGGGGTGTGCCGGTCTTCGCCGAGGTCGACGACACCCTCACCCTGGACCCGGCGGCGCTGGCGGAGAAGGTCAGCGACCGCACCTGGGGCGTGCTGCCGGTGCACCTCAACAACGCCGCCGCGGACCTGGACCCCATCCTCGCGGTGGCCCGGCGGCACGACCTGGTCGTGCTGGAGGACGCCGCACAGGCCGCCGGGGTCCGCTACCGGGGACGCAGAACTGGGGCCATCGGTGACGCGGGCGCGTTCAGCTTCCAGCTGGAGAAGAACATCACCGCGGGCGAGGGCGGCGCGGTCAGCGTACGGGATCCGTTGGCGCACCAGCGAATCGTGCGCTACCAGGATCAGGGCGGCCAGTTCACCACCGCCAGGGGCGAGTCCCGCGCGCAGGCGGCAGAGCCCTTCCTGGGCGTGAACCTGCGCATGACGGAGCTGACCGCGGCCCTGCTCCGCGTGCAGCTGGGCCGCCTGGACCCGATGCTGGCGCGCCTGCGCGCGGTGGCTGCCGAGGTCCGCGCCGCACTGCCCGAGCTGCACTGGCGGCGACTGCCGGACGAGCAGGGCTCCGGCGGCGACCTGACCTTCTTCCTCGGCTCCCGACTCGAGGCCCGCGACCGGGTGGCCGCCCTGACCGCGGACGGCATTCCCGCGCACACCCTCTACCAGGGGCAGCCGGTGTACAGCAGTCCCGCGATCCGGGCCGGCCGCACCCCGTGGGGCACCCGGTGGGGCACCCCCGCCCGCTGCCGCGACAGCGAGAGCCTGCTGGGCCGCTCGGTGACGATCAGCCTGGGCGCCACCATGACCGGCGATGACGTGCGCGCGGTGATCACCGCCCTGCGCGGCTGAACCGGCCCGGCACCCCGGAGACCGGGGCGCCGGACACCGGTCCTAGGGGGCGTTTTCAAAGCGGCTGGTGTGATCTGCTTTGATCACGTTCGTGGTGCGTCGTCATGAGCTGACCGATGAGCAGTGGGCTGCCCTGCAACCGTGGCTGCCCCAGCCCGGCACCGGTCGTCCGCGTGTGGACGACCGGCGGGTGATCAACGCGATGGTGTTCAAAGCCCGCACCGGGATTGCCTGGCGAG